>JAEESU010000016.1 GCA_016290095.1 Clostridia bacterium | reverse complement strand
TTGCCTTTGTGGAGATAAAGCTGCCTCTGGCTCATCTAAAATATATAATCCTTTATTCCAAAATCTGTGTTCCACTAGTTTCAAAAATGATTCTCCATGTGAACAAGAATGCAAATCTTCTCCTCCATAGGTTGTATAGACTAAATCACTATTATTACTAATATCAGTTGCAACATTATAAAACGATTCGGCTCTTAAAAAGAATTTTGTTTTAGGCACTCCAAACTTACTAATTGTTAAATACTTATATAACTCTGAATAATCATCATAATTAGAAAATTGCATATTATTACTACCACCTTCAGGATTTAAGCCTAAGTTAATTGCAATAGCTTCTAAGAGAGTAGATTTTCCAACTCCGTTTTCTCCATAAAATAGAGTAACAGAATTATCTATTTTTAATTCTTCAAAATTACTTAAACATTTTATATTAAATGGATATGTATTCTTATTTTCTATTTTGTCTTTATTAAGTCTAATTAAATTTACAAATAAATTCTCCATTTTACCTCACTTCTATTTTTTAAACTAAGCGCAAACCATTTTACAATGTTTCTTTCATCATTATTAAATCACATACTTTGAATAATTACAATGCATTTGTATGCAACTATGCAGTGGAACTAAGTGATATCAAGTACTATCGTTAAGTACAAAAAAAGGTTAGCTTTGCTAACCTTTTCTGGTGCGGTAGAGAGGACTTGAACCCCCACGGTCTCCCACTAGATCCTAAGTCTAGCGCGTCTGCCAGTTCCGCCACTACCGCATTCACATCAACATACATATATTAACACAAACATCCTCTCATTGTCAAGATTATAAATATATTTTCTTTATTGATAGTTTTATAAATATGTTATAAAATGTTTGATGATAAAATATTTATGAGAAGGAGTCCAAATGGAAAAAAGGAACTTGGATAAGAAGCTTTTAATAAAAAGCATAGCATTTTATTTTGTTTTTATATTAATTAATTATATTTACTTTACTCGTGATTATTACTCATCTATACAGAGTTCAGGAAATTTTACTAAGTATACTCAAATGTTAATAATAGCTGCTATATTAGGATTAATTTATGGCACTATATTGCTAATAATAAATATGTTTAAGTTTAAGGAACACCACATTTTTTTCATTATTGCACTTTTAGTTGGAATTACTTTTATTACAATTATTCCAATTGGAAATGGAAATGATGAGATGTCTCATTTCTTAAGAATTTATGAAATTACTGAAAAATATACTTCTAGCAATTTTAAAGATGATTCTAGTTTTCCACCTGGATTCGAATCTTTTTATTATTTTTCATATGACACAAAAAAATATAGTGATTATATTTCTAATTATAGTGATTTTAATACTAATTCTGAAGAAGTTGTTAATATGAATGATAAGTACTGGAACACAAAAATGTATGCACCTATTCAATATCTTCCTCAAATAATAGGTATTATTATTTGCAAATTATTTACTTCAAACATTTTAATAATGGGATATTGTGGGCGTATTTTTGGCTTTATATTTTGGCTTTTCTTTTGTACCCTAGCAATAAAGCTCGTACCAGATAAAAAGCTCTTCTTTATTACCATCTGTTTGCTCCCTATAAATATTGTATCTGCAATTTGTCTTTCGGGAGACACAATAACAAATGCAATTATTCTACTATTTATTGCTATTATATATAAGATGAAATCAGAAAAAGAAATAATTACTACAAGAAGCAAAGTTTTATTATTTGCTTTATGTATTGTCATTTCATTATGCAAAGTAATTTATCTCCCTTTCATTTTCATTTTATTCTTATTAGATAAAAATCAATTTAACAGTAAAAAAGATTACTTTGCTTTTATCATATTCACAATAATAATGAATATTATTATTGGTGGAATATGGTTTGCAATTAGTTTAAATGTTGGTTCTCAAAACACGAATACTTCTGACCAAATTAAATATATGTTAAGACAACCAATAGACTTTTTAACAATATCAATTAGGACACTATATGCATGTGGAGAAAGATATATCTTAGAATTTACAACTGGACAAGAATTATTCTGTAATGGTAAGCTTGAAATTTATGGCATTTTTTCTTATATTATTGGACTTATTTGTATTATTTCAATTTTTACAGATGAAAAAAGTTTTGAACTTTCAAAAATTCAAAACTTACTAGTTATTTTTATTATAGTATTAACAGCTGGTCTTATATTTAGTGCAGAATATGTGCAATGGACATCACAATTTGGTATTGGACACTTTATTATATTAGGAATCCAAGGTAGATATTTTATTCCTATTTTTATGCTATTATGTTTCATAAATAATAAAGTAAAAATATCTGGTATAAATAATCAAACACTTATTAATTTTATTTATATATTAGAAATGCCAATAATATATCAAACCCTATCATTTTTCTTATAAAAATAAGTCTACACATTTTTATGTGTAGACTTTTATCTTTTATAGAAAATTTTCACCATATCATCATGTACTGGGTAAGCTAATTCATATATTTCATTTACAACTTTATCAATATCATATTTTGCTTGGCATTGTTCATAAGAAATCTTTTCATTCTCTATTTTTAATATTCCATAGTTTGCTCCACCTGTATTAATAGGACAACCAAGACTTCCCGGATTAATAAATACTTTATTATTTTTATTATAATAAAGTTGAGCATGTGTATGACCAAATATATAAATATCACTTTCTTTTCCTTTACACATTTCAGATAATTCTTCATATGTTGGTCTTAAATGAAAAGGAAGAAACTTTCCATTTAACGCTGGATAGTGTTCAATGATAATCTTCTTTTTGCAGAGTTCTAATTCCACAAATGGTTTCCATGTTTTTAGAAAATCAACTTGCTCACTATTTAATTTTCCATGATTCCATTTAAAATTATCTAATTCTTCTTCTGTTAATAATCTGCCATCATCCCTATTATGACTTCTCTTAGGAACCCCATTAAGTAAATATCCTTCATGATTTCCTTTTGCAAATACTACAAATTTTTCTTTATTTTTCATTAATAAATCAATGCATTTTGCAGGATATGGACCAATTCCTATAACATCTCCTGCACTAATAATTGTATCTACTTTCTTTTCTTCCAGTTCTTTTAAAACAGCTACTAATGCATCAATATTACTATGAACATCTGATATAATACCAACTTTCATATTTCCTCCAAATTTATAAAATAAATGTTTATAAAAAATATTTTAATAAAAAATAGAGCGGTATTCTTAACCGCTCTATTATAAGTTAGAATTATTTTTCTTCGTTTAATCCTTTATATGTTAAAGCAGCCAATGCTGAACCAACTAATGGTGCAACAATAAATACCCAAACTTGTTTTAGTGCGTTTCCGCCTAAGAAAAGTGCTGGTGCTAAGCTTCTTGCTGGGTTAACTGATGTTCCTGTTAAAGGAATACCTAATATATGAACAAATGCTAAAGTTAAACCAATTACTATTCCAGCAACTGAAGATTTGCTTTCATCAGATGTTACTCCTAATATTGTATAAATAAATACATAAGTTAATACAATTTCAACTAATACTGCACCTAAAGCGCTAATATTTAAAAATGATTCTGCACCATATCCGTTTGATCCTAATCCTGTTTCAATATAGTCTAATCCACAACTATGTAGTATTAAAACTAGTAAACATGTTCCTACTAAAGCTCCTACTACTTGTGCAACAACATATAAGCAAAATTCTTTTAATGTTAATTTTTTATTAATTAACATTGCTAAAGAAACTGCTGGATTAATATGACATCCAGAAACATTTCCAATCACATAAGCCATAGCGACAATTGATAGTCCAAAAGCCATAGCAATTCCAAGTACTCCTAATACGCCCTCAATTCCACCAGATACTACTGCAGCTCCACAACCAAATAGAACTAATACTGCTGTTCCAATGGCTTCACAAAAATATTTTTTCATAAACATTTTCCTCCATTTGTTTATTTTATGGATTCATTATATCACATTAATAAAAAATTAAAATATTTTTTTATAATTTAATTTTTTCAATTTCGTCTTTTCTTTTAATTTTATTTGTTGTTGTTTTAATCATTGGTTCAGATGAAATTACTAAATGTTTGATATGTTTATAATTTGATAAAGTACTATTTATTTCTTTAATGTCTAGCCATATTTTATCTTTTAATTCCTCTTCTGAAATTTCACCATATTTTTCTTTAACATAATCTTCGTTATAAACAATTTTTGTAGTCAAAACTAAATCATCATCTTTTGGTATTCCAAAAACAATGTTTTCGGCAACATATGGTAATTGGCTAAGCAATATTTCTAGTTCTTCTGGATAAACATTTTTACCATTTTTCAAAACAATTACATTTTTCTTTCTACCACAAACATAAAAATATCCATCTTTATCCATTCTTCCAAGATCGCCTGTATGGAACCAACCTTTTTTTAATACTTCTTTTGTAGCTTCTTTATTATTGTAGTATCCTTTCATAATATTAGGACCTTTAGCAATAATTTCTCCAATTCCTTCTTCATTTGGGTTATCTATTTTCATATTAACATTTGGAAGGGGCTTTCCTATTGAATTTGTTCTTATAAATTCCCAGTTTTCAGCACATAATACTGGTGATGTTTCTGTTAAACCATATCCTTGAACTGTTAAAATTCCAAATGAATTGAAGTCTAGAGCAACTTGTTTATCTATTGCTGCTGCACCACTTACAACAAATCTCATTGCTCCGCCAAGATTATCAATTATTTCTTTAAATAATTTTCTTCTAATATCTATACCAAATTTTAATAAGAATTTGCTAAGCTTTTGAGCAAATCTTACTTTTTTCATTTTTCCTTGTTGTTCAATAGTATTCATTATCTTTTTGTGCATTGATTCAATAATTAGTGGTACACAGAAAAATACTGAAACTTGATATTCTTTTAAATTTTGGGCTATATATCTTAGGCCATCACAAAATACTGTTGTTGCACCATTACTTAAAAAGAATAGAAGTCCTGTGCAACCAAGAGTATGATGAAATGGTAAAAATGCCATATCAACATCTGTATCATATACTAGTTCTCTTTTATTTAGTCCTGAAACATTACTTGCAATATTTCTGTGAGAAAGCTCAACAGCTTTTGCTATGCTTGTAGTTCCAGATGTAAATAATATGATGCTTGTTTTATTATTATCTATTTTTAATTTTGAATATTTATTATTTCCTTTTTTTATTTCGTTTTTACCAATTTCTAATAACTTGTTGAATGTGTCCATTTCTTCAATATCATCCATACAAATTAATGTTTTTAAATTGGTTGTTTTCTTTTCTAAAATTCTTTTCATTACATCTAAATTTTTCTCTTCGAAAAATATAATCTCTGCTCCACTTAAAGCTAAAGAATTTTCTATTTCTTGTTCTGGAAGTCCCTTATCTAATGGAACTACTACTCCTAGTCCATTTACAACTGCATAATAACTTACAGCCCATTCGTATCTATTTTTACCTATCACAGCTATCTTCTTTCCTTTGTAGCCTTTTTTCAAAAGGGCTGTTCCTAAACTTCTTATATCATCTGCGAATTCTTTAAATGTAATGTTTCTATATGACTTATCAGGATTTTTTAATATAAATGCATTTTTATCAGCATATGTAATAGCAATGTCATTTATAATTTCTCTCATATTATTATATTCTTTATTGTTCATAATTCACTCTTTCTTCTTTCTTTTTAAATAATTATATGACTTAAATTATCATATATTAGCTATAATGTCAAATTACAAAAAAGATAGACTCATTGTCTATCTTCTGTTTCTGATTCTTTTTAAATTAATACTACAATTAGTTTTTCTACTTGCAACTACTATATTATCCAAACCTATTGAATCATGCTTTTCTAAAGATGCTTCCATTGAGGCAACATTTAAAATTGTTTCTATTGCAGAACATGTTAAGTTCTCAAAACAATCTGCAAGTTGTTCTTTATCTATTTCATCAGATAACTTTTTAGATTTAGTGTATAAATCAATAAGTTTTATTCTTGTGTCACTATCTGGATTTGATATCGTGTATTTCAAATCAAATCTTCCTGGTCTTATTAATGCTTGATCTAATGAGTTATATGAGTTAGTTGCTGCTATTACTAGAACTCCATCTTGCACTTCAAATCCGTCCATTTCATTAAGTAAAGTAGTAACAATTCTGTTATTTTCTTTATCTACACCTGTTCCTGCATAATTTCTTTTTTCACCTATGCTATCAAACTCATCTATAAATATGATACATGGCTTATGTCTTTTTGCTTTTCTAAATAGTGCTTTTATTTTTTGAGCCCCCATAGACATCATTGCACTTTGAAAATCAGCACCTCTCGTAGCTATAAAATTTACTTTTAGTTCTTCTGCTAATGCTCTTGCAAAAAGAGTTTTTCCATTTCCAGGATTTCCTTCAAAAATAATTCCTTTTGTTTGTCTTATTCCTCGATTACTATATTCTTGTGGATTTTTTAAAACATCAACAATTTGCATCATTTCTTTTTTTAAATCATCCATACCTGCAATATCATCAAATGTTGTTTTCGTATGTTTTACAACTTTAAATTTACCATTTGTAAAACCCAAAAATTTTGACGCTGCAAAAATAACAACTGCAAAAAAGAAACAATAGAACAAAATATCAAAAATAAAAGCAATTGTGTTTTGAACAGAACTATCTTCAACAGATACTCCGTTTAACAAAAGTTTTTCTCTAAATTCTTGATTATTAGGATTTTCTGTATAATAAAAATTTGAGTCATTTTTTTGTGTATACTTTACTTTTCCATCTTCAATAACAACTTCTTTTATTATTCCTGACTCTAAATCTGTACTAAAATCTTTATATTGTACATATTGATATTTTTTGTTGTCTATAACTATTAAAATAACAATGGTTGCTAGTAATATAGCAACCACTAAGCTTACTAAAATAATTTTTTTCTTCATACTATTTTTCCCTAAATATTTCATAAAAATTTTTAAATGTATAGCCTTCATTCATGTAATATTCAATAATTCTAGGCAAAGCTGCTACTGTTTGTTCTTTATCGTTTGCATCATGCATTAATAAAATTACACTGTTTTGATTACCTTTTGTACGAATCATTTCATTAAAACAAGCATCTGCCGTTGTTTTGTTTTCAGCATCTCCTGTTAAGCAATTCCAGTTTGTAAAAGCTACTCCATAAGAATTAAATAATTCTCTTGCTTCATTTTTTACTTTTGAATATCTTCCACCACTTGATCCACCAGGAAACCTAAATAAATATGAATTATATTCCTGGATACCTAAAGCATCTTTAATACACTGTTCTGTTTGTACATATTCTTGAAAAGTAGTATCTTTGTTTTCATATATTTTTGAATATACATGTGAATATCCATGATTTGCAATATAATGACCTTCTTCGAATTCTCTCTTTAGAGTATCGGGATAAAGTTCAGTTCTTGCTCCCAAGACAAAAAATGTAGCTTTTACATTATATTGTTTTAAAATATCTAATATTTGCGGTGTAATATCTTTTGATGGTCCATCATCAAATGTTAAATATACTTGTTTTTCATCAGATGCATATATATCTTTTATTTCCTGAGCACCATTCGCATTTTCTACAGGTAATACTGGTAAAGTCAGTTTTTTAGTGTCATGTGCAGCAATTTGAATTTCTTCTAACACTTCTTCAACATTATTTTGAACAGCAATAGTATTCTCTTCGACTAATGGCATTTCTTGAACAATGTTTTCTGTGGTATCTTCTGGTTTTTCAACTGTAATATTTACTTTTTGAGTTGTTAAATTAAACGATATAATTATTAAAAAAATGAAAAACACAACAACAGCTATTCCAATCAAAATAGCCAATAATACTTTTTTAATATTAACATGTTTTTCTTCGACAAATTCTTCAAAATCTTCTTTTACTTCGTCTTCGTCATCCATTCCGTATAACATATCATTACTCCTAACAATCATATTATATAGCATTTTGTCAAAATTTCAAGTATTTATTCAAAATATGAATTTAAACGGAACTGAAATTAAAAAAACATCACTTTTAAAACGAAAAAGTGATGTTTTAAATAATATTATATAATTTAAATTACATTGTTTGTTCTGTTGTTTCTACATTATTAGTAGTATTTTTCTTACCTTTGCTAGAAACTACTATAATTATAACTACTACTAATAAAACAGCTAATCCTACAATAATATAAATTGTACTCATATTATATAATTCAAATTCAAATTCGATTTTTTCTGTATTTTCAGAAGAAAGATCCCATTTTAGTTCTTTATTATCATTATTTGTTGATGTTGCATTATTGCTTTTTGCAGGATATGGCAAAGTAACATTAAAACTTAAATCCATTTTTGATGCCATGTCAGTAAGACCAGAGAAGTCTGATCCAAAATCTAATTCTGAACCATCTTCACTATCATCTGTATCAAGCATTGACCAATCAATCTCACTGTCATCACTTAAGTCTAATGAGTAATCTTCTTCAGAATCTTCTGTATAGTCTTCACCATCGTCTAAATCGCTCTCAGAGGCATCAAATTTAAAATTAGCTATATATGTATTTTTTAAAAGTCCTTTTTTTACTTTAAAAATATTTATGTTTTCATTTTTATTATCAGTATCAAGTAATCCACTTATATCATACTCTACATCTTCTGTTGAACTTACTTCATCAATATTTTTAATTTTTCTTTCTAGTTTTACCCCTTTCATATCATCTTCAGAATAGTCTTCAACTGTAAATCCTTGTTTTTCTAAATTTTTCTTTTCGTCATCTTCTACTAGTCCATCTTCTCCTAATATTGAAGTGTTAATTGCATATATTACAGAAAAATCCATTGACTTATCTTTTTTAACATCCATGTTGGCATTAAACTTAACACAACCCGTTAATAAAAACATTAACATAAATAGTACAAGCACTGTTCCTAATTTTCTCATTTTCATTTCTCCTTATTTAATATTTTAAAAATACTGTATATTTTTTAATGTTTACAAAAATATTGTATCTTATACTCATTTTACTGTCAATATTTTAATAATGTAATTCAGTTTTAAATTCTATTCATCCTTTGTTCCGTTAATTTTAAGAAATTTGAATACTTCAACAATTATTAATGGTGAAATTACTAAACAAATTGTTTCTTCTATTTGACTTACAGGTAATTCTACTATACCAAATATTGCTCTTAATGCTGGAACAAACAATACTGTAAGCATTAAAACTGCTGAAACAACAATTGCTAGAATTAATTTACCATTATTAAATGGATTTGATTTAAATACTGATTCTTTATTATTTCTAATATTGAATACATGTACTAATTCTGAAAGTGCCAATACTGTAAATGCCATTGTTTGAGCTGTAGCAACTTTTGCAGCTGCATCTATACCTGGAGTTGCAAGTCCTAATATATATGCCGCAAGAGTAATTAATCCAATCATAACTCCTTGGTATATTATTCTCCAACTCATTCCTCTTGTAAATATACCTTTTTTATTTTTTAAAGGTTTCTTTTTCATAATTCCTTTTTCAGCAGGATCAACCGCTAAAGCTAAAGCTGGCAAAGAATCTGTTACTAAGTTAATCCATAAGATTTGTTTTGGAAGTAATACATCTAAATCGTTTGCTGACACTCCAAAACTACTTGCTAATATTGGTGTAAGCATAATAGCTGAGAATAATACTACTATTTCGCCAACATTACTTGATAATAAAAATGATATAGCTTTTAAAATATTATTATATATTCTTCTACCTTCTTCTACAGCAGAAACTACTGTAGCAAAGTTGTCATCTGTTAAAATTAAATCTGCAGCCTCTTTTGCAACATCAGTTCCTACAACACCCATTGCACAACCAATATCCGCTTTCTTCAAAGCTGGTGCATCATTTACACCATCGCCTGTCATAGCAACAATTTCTCCATTTGCTTGCCATGCTTTTACAATTCTTACTTTATGTTCTGGAGATACTCTTGCATAAACTGATATATTTCTTACTCTTTCTTTTAGCTGACTATCTGATATTTTTTCAAGTTCACTACCTGTAATTGCTTCACTATCATTTTTTAATATTCCTAACTCTTTAGCTATTGCTGTTGCAGTAATTTTATGATCTCCTGTAATCATTACTACTTTTATTCCAGCTTCATTACATTTCTTAACAGCCTCTTTCGCTTCTTCTCTTGGAGGATCTATCATCCCTACCATTCCAACAAAAGTAAGTCCCTTTTCTAAGTTTTTAATATCTCCTTCAGATAATGTGTGATCTATAACTTTATATCCGGCAGCTAAAACTCTTAAAGCCCCTTCTGCCATTTTTCTATTACACTCTAATACTCTTTCTCTATAGTTATCTAAATCTGTACGTATTTCGCCTTTTTTTTGATAAGTTGTACAACATGCTAAAAGCTCGTCAACTCCACCTTTAGTGTATACTACAAATTTTTCACCAACTTTATGAACAGTTGTCATTAATTTTCTTTCTGAATCAAATGGAAGTTCAGCAATTCTAGGATGCTTTTCTAAATTAAATTTTACAATATTTCCCATGTCTATTAAAGCTGTTTCAGTTGGATCTCCTGTTAATGTTCCATCTTCTGCGACCTTTGTATCATTACATAACATTTCAGCTTGGAAAAGCTGTCTTAATTCTTCATTAAATTCTGTAATTGATTCTAAATCAACTAATTCACCATTAGTAAATACTTTTTTAACAGTCATTTTATTTTGAGTAAGTGTACCTGTCTTATCTGAACAAATAACAGATGCACTTCCTAATGTTTCAACTGCTGGTAATTTTTTTACTATTGCATTTTTCTTTACCATTCTTTGAACACCAATTGCTAAAACAATTGTAGATACTGCTGCTAATCCTTCTGGTATAGCAGCAACAGCAAGTGATACTGCAGTCATAAACATAGATAATGGTTCTTTTCCATAAAGCATTCCAACAACAAAAATTATTGCACATATAACTAATGCAACTATTCCTAGGGTTTTTCCTAAATTGTCTAATTTTGCTTGAAGTGGTGTTTCTTCATCTTCTGCTTCATTTATCATTTCAGCAATTTTTCCAACTTCAGTTTTCATTCCAGTTTCTACAACAATACCTTTACCTCTACCATATGTAATTAAACTAGAAGAAAACAATAAATTCTTTCTATCTCCAACTCCAACATTTTCATCTTCAATAGCATCTGTAAATTTTTCTACTGGAAGTGATTCTCCTGTTAAAGCAGATTCTTGTACTTTTAGATTAACTGCTTCAATTATTCTCAAATCAGCAGGAATAAAATCACCTGTATCTAATACAACAATATCTCCAGGAACAAGGTCTGCAGATTGAACGACAACCATTTTTCCATCTCTTATTACTTTTGCAACATGGCTACTTAATTTTTGTAAAGCTTCTAGAGATTTTTCTGCTTTGTTTTCTTGAGCTACCCCAATAATTGCGTTTACTATAATAACTATTAAAATAATAAATGTATCTGCCATTCCTTCGCCATTTTGAATTCCAACAACTCCTGAAACAATTGCTGCAATTATCAAAACAATTATCATAAAATCTTTAAACTGATCAACAAATTTTTGTAATAATGTTTTTTTAGGTTTTGCTTTAAGCTCATTTCTCCCATACATTTCATATCTTTTTTGTACGTTTTCAGTTGTCAAACCTTTTTCTGTATCTGTTGATAAAGCATTTGCAACCTCACTAATAGATGCATTAAACCATTTTTTTGTACTCATTTTTTACCTCCATTTTTATTCATATACTTTATATATTCCATCACTTGTAAATCTATATGTTTGATCTCCTTCATATGCCTTAACTGTCTTTGCTCCTATTTCTTTTATCCATTCTCTAACTGTAATGCTTTTCCATCTGCCAGAATTATATCCTCCACCATTATCGTTATCATACAACCATTTTGGTGCACTAAAAAAGCATATTTCTGGATGTATTGCATTATAAACATCTTTAGGAGCACCGTTTTGACCATGGTGTGCCATTTGTACACAATTTGATTTAAGAAGTTCCGGTCTCTCCATTAGTTCTTCACTAGAATATTTATAAATATCACCTAAAAAGATCATATTTTTATTAACATCTGTTGCAGTAAATTTGAAAACCATACTACTTTCATTTCCACCCTCAGTTGTTTCTATATTTGGATTTGCAACACGAATAATATCGCATCTCACATTATCAATATCTATTACTTGATCTCTTTGGCAAATTATTTTATTTTTTATTTTTTCATTATCTAATATGTTATAAAACGCAGTTTCAACTTCAAATCCTCTTTTGTCATGTTCTTCATAGTATTCTAAACTTAATACATTATAACATAGATTTTCTATTTCAAATTCTTTATCCGAATTCAATAAATCAATAAGAGCTCCTACATGATCAATATGTGGATGTGTAATAAACCAATAATCCACTTTACTATTACCATATTTTTCAATATAAAAATAAACTAAATCTGCGTCAATAGGATTTCCGCCATCAACAATGATTAGCTTATTATTTCTAGTTCTAATAACATATCCACAAGCATTGGTATCTCCTTTATTCTTCATATTGCTACCACCAAGAATGGTGATATACATGCCTTCCTCAGCATTGTTTATTTCTGCTTTTATATAAGCTACCATATTGTTGATCATCATTCCTATTATTACTAAAAAAAATATTATAAATGCTATTACTTTTATTTTTTTTATAATCACTATTTATCTTTTTGCCATACCTTTCTAACAAATTTTAATGATAATGTTGAAAGTGTAAAACCAATTACTGGAACTAATGAACTAAGCATTATATTATCATATTTTTTAATAACATATGAATAAATAACTACAATAATATATGTCAAAATACAAATGCATAATCTCCTTATTAGACTTGTTTCCCATTTTTTGTCTAATTCAACTTTTTTATTTCTTTCTTTTATTTGATTAATTTCTTCTTCAATATTCATTATTCTTTTACCTCATATCCTAAATCTTCAATTGCTTCTTTTAAAACGCTTTTTTCGACATTTCCATTAGTAGTTACAGTAACTTTTTTATTTGTGTGACTTGCAACAACATTTGTAACTCCTTCTATTGTTTTTAAAGAATTTTGTACTCTGTTTTCACAGCCTGAACACATCATACCTTCTACATTCAAATTTATTTCCATATTTTTCCCCCTTTAACCTAATTTTTTATATCATATTTTATATTATTTTTCAATAAACAATCAGTACCTTTTTTATATTCTATTGAAGAATATACTATAACTGTAGAATAAAGTAAAAAAAAACTCAAACATTAACATGTTTGAGTTTTTTATTTATTTTTTTGCGGCTTCAATAAAAGCTTTAAACAATGGTGCTGGTCTATCTGGTCTAGATTTAAACTCTGGATGGAACTGGCATCCTATAAAGAATGGATGCTTATTATGTTCTACGATTTCTACTAAATTTCCATCTGGTGAAGTTCCTGAACAAATTAAACCTGCTTTTTCTAATCTCTCTTTATAGTCATTGTTATATTCAAAACGATGTCTATGTCTCTCACTTATATTTTCTTGACCATATACTTTATATGCTAAAGTGTTCTTTTTTATTTTACATGGGTATGCCCCAAGTCTCATTGTTCCACCTTTTTTAGTAACATTCCTTTGATTGTCCATTAGATGTATTACCGGATTTTGAGTACTATTACTAAACTCCGCAGAATTGCTATCTATAAGTCCTAACACGTTTCTTGCAAATTCAACAACAGCCATTTGCATTCCTAAACAAATACCTAGAAATGGTATTTCATATTCTCTAGCATATTTAATAGCCGTTATTTTTCCCTCTATTCCTCTGCTTCCAAATCCACCGGGTACTAAAATGCCATCATATAATTTTAACTTTTCTTCAACATTATCTTGATTTATTTCTTCTGAATCAACAAGATCAACAGAAACATTTACACCATTTGCAAATCCACCATGGCGTAAACTTTCAATAACAGATAAATAAGAATCTCTAAGTTGTACATATTTTCCTATAATTGCTATTTTCACTTCTCCTTTTAAATTTCTAGTTTTTTCTATCATTCCTTCCCATTTTTCATTTTTAGGTTCTATGTTTTTTAAGTGTAGTTTTTTACATACTGCACGAGCCAGTCCTTGTTCTTCTAGCATTAATGGCACAGCATACAAATTATCAGCAGTTAAATTTGCAATTACATTCTCTGGTCTAACATTACAGAATAAAGCTAGTTTTTCTCTAATATCTTTTGGAATATCTATCTCACTTCTACAAACTAGTACATCTGGTTTTATACCATATGACTGCAATTCTTTAACAGAATGTTGAGTTGGTTTTGATTTTAATTCGTCTGAACCACTTATGTAAGGAAGTAAAGTAACATGAATATATATAACATCATCAGGATCTTTTTCTAATCCTACTTGTCTAATAGATTCTACAAATGCTAAGCTCTCTATATCACCAATTGTTCCTCCGAGTTCTGTGATAACAATATCAGCTTGTCCTTCAAAACTATAAATATTATATTTTATTTCATTTGTTACATGAGGAATTACTTGGACTGTTTTTCCTAAATAATCTCCTCTTCTTTCTTTATTTATAACACTTTGATATATTTTTCCAGAACTTACACTACAATTAGCAGAAAGATTTTCATCAGTAAATCTTTCATAATGACCTAAATCCAAATCAGTTTCCGCACCATCATCAGTAACAAAAACTTCTCCATGTTCTTTTGGATTCATAGTGCCAGGATCAACATTAATATATGGATCGAATTTTTGGTTAATTACTTTATATCCTCTATTCTTTAACAATCTTCCTAAAGACGATGCTGTGATCCCTTTTCCTAGACCAGATACAACACCACCCGTAATAAAAATATACTTAGTATTCATTCTCTTATCCTCCTCGTATAAAAACAAAAAAACAGATTAAAAAAAGGGTTTTTTTTTAATCTGTTTTAAAATTCATTTTTTTGACAAAGTTATTTTAACATTTTTTTAAAAAATTGGCAATAGTTTTTATTTTATTTCTTTAATTTTTCCTTCTTTAATTTCTACGAAACGTTTAATTTTCTTTGTAGTAGTTTTAATAAATTCTCCATCTTTTATTTCTAATGCTTTAATAACTTTATATGTAGTTACTTTTTTATTAACTTCTTTGATTTTATTCCAAATAATGTCATAAACTTCTTTATCTGTTTTTTCTCCGTAAAGTTCTTTTATTTTATCATAATTAGGAATTGCTCTACATGTTACTGTTAATTCCTTTTCTCCTTGAACTTCTTTACCATATACCATGCACTCTTCAATTTCTTCTACTTGCGATAAAAGTAGCTCAAGTTCTTCAGGATAAATGTTTTTACCATTTTGTGTTACAATAACATTTTTTATTCTTCCAGTAATGTATACAAATTCATCTTGGTCTATATAGCCAATATCACCTGAATGGAACCATTTTTTACCATCATTATCATATTCGATAACTTCTTTTGTTGCCTCTTCATTCTCATAATATCCAATCATCAAAGTATCTGTAGAAATTAATATTTCTCCTTCACCTTTTTCATCTGGATTATCTATTTTTATTTTTCCATTTATAATTGTTTTTCCAGCTGATCCAACCCTTGGCTCCCAGTCTGGAGTAACTGCAGAAATTGGACAAGTCTCTGTTAGTCCATATCCTTGTAAGAACAAAACTCCTAAATCTGCAAACCAACTACCAACTTTTTTATCTATTGGAGCAGCTGCAGAAACTATTAATCTTAATTCTCCACCTAAGCCAGCATAAATCTCTTTAAATACTTTTTTCTTTACATCTACGCCAAAAGTTTTAAGAACATTAGTAAGTTGCATCATAGCAGTAACAACTTTCTCTTTTTTGCTCTTTTTTATACTCTTCATAATATTTTTATGTAAATTTTCTATTAATAATGGTACTGCAATAATAATTGTTGGATGTGTCTCCTTTAAGTTATCTGATATATATCTTAGTCCTTGGCAAACTGCTATTGATGAACCTGAACCAAATGGAACCAAAAATCCTATACTAGATTCATATGTGTGATGTAATGGTAAAACAGAAAATAATCTATCTTTTTCTGTAATGATAACATATGCACTAACAGCATTAATATTGTATACTAATTGTCTATTATTAACCATTACTCCTTTACTGTTTGCTGTTGTTCCAGAAGTAAAAAATAATGCTTTAAATTCATCAGGATCTATTTCAATTTTTAAGAAAGAATTATCACCATTCTTTATTAGTTCTTTTCCTTCTTTTATTAAAGTATTAATTCCAATTGTTCTTCCTTCTAATGGATCACCACTCTTCATTTTTATAAAATATTTTACACCTGGAAGCTTGTCCATAATGCCTTTTATTTTATCTTTTAAATGCTCTGAATAAATAACAACTGATGCATTCGATCTATTTACAAGATTTTCTATCTCATTTTCTGGAAGTTCCTTATCTACTGGAACAGCTAATCCAGCTCCAATTAAAGCTGCCATATAAGAAACATACCAATCATATTGGTTTTCTCCAATAATAACAATTCTTTCATCTTTTAAATTATATATTTTTGTTAGAGCTGTTCCCAATGCTTCAACATCATCACCAAATTGTCTATATGTATATTCTTTAAATTGTTCATCCTTTGGATTATCTTTATCCAAAATAAATACATTATTAGCATATTTTTCCATTGAATGAATGTATGCTTCTTTAATAGTATTATAATGAGTCTCTGGATAGTGTTCTCCTTTTTTAAATTTACGTTTTCTTTCAGGTTGTGAATCAATTTTAGAATAATCCATTTTTAATTCTTCTATATCATCTATGTTGTCCATTTTTATTTTGCCAATTCTTAAAATAATTTTTTCTTTCAACCTATTTAAAGGGTTATTCATAATAATTCTCCTTTTGCTAATAGCACTTTTACTTATGATAGTATACATTTTTTTTAAGTATTAGTCAACTTTTTAAAAAATAAAAGAAGATATATATTCTAGTATACATCTTCTTTTAACATACGTTTCATTTTTGTCCGCCCCATTCTACTACCACAAATCCTTCTCTTTTTGGAGTATCTAGTATTTGTTCTGGTAATTCTACATATTTACTTGATTTTTCAAATTGCATCATTACTCTTATTACTGTATCAGGCTTTGGTGTTATATTAAGTGGCATATCTTTTTCTATTTCTTCCATAGTTTCAAATCTTATTAAGTTATATTTATTCTTTTCTAATTCAGGAAGCCAATATACTATAAATTCTTCTGCTTCTCTTTCTGTTAATCCTAAAGTTGCTAGTTTTTCTTCTAAAAATTTCGCAGAATTTTCTCCTTTAACGCAAAAACCTTCTGTTATATTTTTTCTTTTTGTAGGTTTTATTCCTTCCCAATATAATGCATACAATTTTCTGCCTGTTTTTAAATCTGTTAAAGTTCCATTTGGCTCTGCTATTATTTCCCATGAATTTTCATATTTTGGATATGTACATGTTAAATACTCCGGATATCCCAATCCAACAGATACTTTTTGTCTTTCTTCAGGATACAAATAAATTATTGGTTTAAATTGCTTGATTATATTTAACATCCCTGATGCAGCAAATAGTATAATTACTACAATAATTATTATGATCACATTATCTTTATGCTTTTTAAGTTCTTTTGCAACTATTTCTTTTTCATTTTTAATTTCTTCTGTTTCTTCATTAATTCTACTTAATCTAGTTTTTTTTATAATCAAAGATACGTGTCTAAAAGACGCCACACTTATAAATATCAAAGCTATAAATACTCCTAAAACTTGTATAGTTATTATTATTGCACCCATCGCATTATTTACAGACTTTACCGTATCTTCTGCATTTATTTCATTTGTTGAAACTGATGTAAATGTTGATTGTTTTTGCATCTCTTGAGTTGCATAAACATTTGAAAAAGCACCTGTAAAAATATTTAATATAATAATCAATATCAAAACTAAACTTATCTTTTTACTCATAACTCATTGCCTCCACTAAAACCATTATAATAAAAAATACTATAAAAATCACATTTTATAAAACAATTTGCAATTTTTATAGTATAAATGGTATTTATTCTAATATATTTGGCTTATTACGATAAATATCAATCCAATCGCAAATGAAATTATATTGTTTATTAATGACATTTTTAAACCTGATACTTTGTTAAATAAAAGAACTTTACTATATATTTTTCCTTCTGCAAAAATAATTATTATTTCCATGGTCAATATCAGTAATATCCATAAATAATAGTTAATATTAACAATTTTCAATATATTTACAAAAAAAACAAAAATTGGATTTGTTAATGTATTTGTTGATATTACTGTAATAATATCATTTCTTTTTTTGATACCAATAATTAAAGATATTCCTAATTCGATTGTTATAGCTAATGTTAATGAAACAATTAAACTTTCTATCATATTTTACTCCATATAAAGTTAATTATTTTAGTGAGAATAAAATGAATGGCACAATAATTATAAGGTTACAAACAAAAGATATAAAAAATGGATTAACTTTTTTGTTTTTTATTAGTATAGCACTTATAGTTCCTTCCAAAATAGGACATAATAGAAAAAGCGGAATGTCTTTAAGTTCTGTTTTATATGTATAATCGTGAAACTCTTTAATATGAGCTATTATAAAGCTTAATACTGTAACTGATTTGGCAAACAGACTTGAAACGAATAAAGCTATTAAATCCTTTTTTCTATATTTTAAAAAAACAAAGGCAATTAATGTTTCTATAAGAGAAAATATAAAAACAATTCCAAGTACATTAATTGCAGTCGGAAAAGCATCTTCGAGTTCATAATAAGTTGTTTTATATTTTCTTATCCTAAAACTGTCTAAAACACTTTCAAAACCTGTCTCATTTTTGTATCCTTCTGGATACTTTTCTATTTCAACAAATCTCATTATTCTTCTCCGTTTCCTCCATTATTCTTTTCTTTTTGTTCTTCAAATTTATTAGCTTTATATATATAAATTATGGCTAATAATGATGCAACTGCTATTATTGAGATTGGTATTATTAGTATTAAATAATATGATAACTCATATTCTTCTTTTTCAATTAAAGTACCAACAAATGGATTTGCATATGATGTACTTTCTAAAATAGTAAAACATGTTGCAATAATTAATATACTAATCATAACTTTTTTTACACTTCTCATTTTTTCTCCTTTTTCTTCTACATTAGATTATTGCTTTTTAACTTTGATTCATAAAAATTATATTATTAATCAAAATTAAAATCAATAAAAACAGCTCATAAATGGTTTAATTTAACCACTTGTGGACTGTTTTAATTTGATGGAGGTGTTCTAACTTTTGTGTTGCATTATTTTTGCATTATAACATTATGTTGCTGCAATTAAGGCATAACACTTGCTTTTAAATCAGTTTTTCCTTCTATAATTCCATTAGAATATTTAAATATACTTATGCGTAATCCTTCATACGTTGGAACATTTAGAATAATTTCCATTATATTATCATTATCAATATCTATATATTCCGTTTCATCCAACGAAAAGAATATTTTTTGGTGTTCTTCTTTAATTCCTCCCCAAAAACCATCATCTAAAGTTGCTAAATCAGCTATTTTTTTATAGTTTGAATCAAATAGTATTATTCCAGAAAATGCTTGTGGCTCACCATCTCCAATTTGTCCTTCAGTATATGAAACTGTATAGCAAACTACTTTTTCCTCTTTTCCATCATTATCTAAATCGATTGAATCTATATCAACGTTAGTACAATCAGCCATATCCATTAATTCTTTTGGTAATTTATTAATTCTGGTATAACTTCTTGGAATAGCGTTATATTTTTTGGTCATAGCAATTTTTTTTACGTTGCTTACAAATGAATAGCCTTCATATATTTCCTCTCCAAATTTACCATTCGTAGTACCTTCATATTTACCATTTTCATAGTTGTAATAGATTGTATTAAATTTTTTCTTTGCTTCTTTTGTATTTTTCATATCAGAAGGATATTGTATTCCAACTACTGGTTCAATTTCATATCCATTATATAAAATAATGTTATTATCTTCTTGTGCTGTTTCTATATTATCTATTAATTTTATAGCACATTCAGAAAAGCTTATATAATTTGCATTTTCATACTTTTCTTTTACTTCTTTTAATTCTTCTTTTAAAACCTCTTCTTGGTTAACAATATATTTTTGATATTCTTCACTTGCTGGCTCAATCAATTCATCCAATTGAATAAACTCTCCTTCTTCTATTTTTCCATATATTGTTTTTTTTGCACCTTTCATCACCATTTCTGCTTTTATTGTCATAAGGTCTTCACTATAGTATAAATTATATTCCTCTTTATGTTCTAATTCTTTGTCGAATTGAACATGCCCGTTTTTATAACAAACGAAAAAATAGACAGATTTATTATTATTACTATCAGCTTCATGATTTACATGAACAATAAATACTGGATTATCTTTATTGATGATAATATATTCAACCATACTTTCTATTGATATATTATTTTTTGCTAAAAATCTTCTTTCTTCTAACTCATTAAGAATTATTTCTTTTATATTAATATCCTGATTATTTTCCACAAGATCTTTTGGAACTACTTCATTATTTTCTAAAATAGAAACATCATTTTTCTCCATACTATAAGTTGATTGTTGTATTTTTTTTCCTGATTTTGCATCTTCTTTTAGTTTAATTCTATATTTAAAGCTGCTTATTGTTACTCCTATCACTACAATCGCAATAATTGTTATTATTAATAAAAATGTTGATAACTTCATTCTTATTTCTTTCTTTTCTTCATTCATAGACATTTCTCCTTTTTTTCTTCTGAATATTAGACTGTTTTTTTCATCTTTGGTCAGAATAATTATAATATTAATAAAAATAAAAGGCAATATAAAAGAACAATTCATAAGTAACTCAATTTAATAACTTATGAACTGTTCAGCTTTGGTGGAGATGTTGTAGCTAAGACATTGCTCTCATTTCACTTCATGCCACTTCATCCCTATTTATTGCCCTTTATCGCAATTTTTAATTTTACAATTTCACTTCTTACAACTGCATTATACCGATAAAAAATAATATCTATAATTTCACTACTTTTATAAAATTTTTTTCCATTTTGCAATAATCACATATATCCTCTTAAATTTCTTTTTTAACCTTAATCTATTAATGTCAGTTCAAATTTTTCAACCTTCCACTTATCATGGTCTTTAACAAGTTCAAAATCACATTCATAGCGTTCGCCGTCTTCTGTATGTAATTTTACTAAGCAAATGACTTTTTTATTTGTCTCATTTAATTTTTCTATTTCGTCAATTCCTCCTAAAGCTATTCCTTTTCCTTCAATATTATCTCTCATATAATACGAATTATTGAATATCATAATATTGTTTTCAGTAGAATCACTCAAATTTTCATAAGAAGATGCTACTATGTCATTTACATAATAAGAATAATTAAATGGACTAGGAAAAACACTACCGACAATATTATGGTACTCAATATCTTGTCCATCTATATTAAAAATATGAGAACCACCTATATAATTTGCAATATTCTTAGAAGTTTCAAATATGTTACTTGGATCTTTAAACACCATCCAAGCCAATTCAAAGATATCACTTATAGTTTCATCAGTAACTTCAGGATTTTCAAGCCTATTTCTCAATAAGTAAAATTTACCTATTTTTTCATCGTACTCTAATTCTAAATATCTTACAGATAGCTTTCCATCATATCTATTGATTATATATTCATCAATTGAATCTTGTTCTATTTGGTTTCCAGTTTCATCATAATAAATTCTCTTTTCATAACAATCCCCTTGGTTACCGACTGGTTCTATTGAAAATATTGTTTTAAAAGTATTAATCAAATTACTAGCTTTATCATAAACATATAAAGTATCTTCATCACCATCTTCTAAGTCCGTACTCATATATTTCCACTTTTCAATAAACTCATATAGTTCAACATAGAAAACATTATCTTTTTTTTCAATACTTTTTATATGACTGCAATCTGCAATTGTTTCAGAACCATCCAATCCACCAAAATGGTATGTTCCATCATCATTCTTTACAGCAAATCCTACTAATTCCTCTATTTTTTCATTATTAAGTAACCCATTTGCTCTTTCGCCAAAAATATCTATAAGCTCAGCATTAAAGTCTTCAAATGTTGCACTATCCCCAACATTGTACATAATATTCTCAGCAACTACATATGCAAGATATTCTTTGGGAGCATTTTTTATATCATCAAATTCAGCTATATCTTCATTATAAAAATCTTCCCTAATTACATCCATGTATCTATAAAGCTCTTGTCCTATTTCTGATTCAAGGTCTAATTCAACTTTTTCTCTTGATTCTAATATGTAAATAAACATTCCAGTTACTAAAATTATAACTATAGCCATTATTAATAAAAATGTTGACAAACTCATTCTTATTTTTTTCTCTTCCATTTTCCTATTCTCCTTCTTTTTCTTCTGAATATTAGACTATACTTTTTCTTCTTTGGTTCATAAAAATTATATCATTAATAAAATTTAAAAATCAATAAAGACATTGCACTTCATGCCACTTCATGTCCTAATACTGCAATTGTACAGCATTATTTTGTGCATTATTTAAAACACAAAATCTCTGTAATTGGCTTGCATAGTCAATTGCAGAGATTCTTCTCTTGGTGGAGATGTTCTAACTTTTGCTTTTGTATTGCATTATTTTTGCATTATAACATCGTGTTTTTATACTACTTTTATTTTTTATAATTTACTAAATTCTTAAAATATTCTTCTAACTCATTATTATATAAGCCTGAAACATCATATACTTTTCCGTCTTCATCTATATAAAATCTACTAGCCCAATAACTATGTCCTGGAATAATATATTTGCCATCACCTACATATATCCAAATATCATTTTCATCAAAATCTGATTCATCCATATTTTTTAAAGAAGCAAAATCATTATACTCAAATTTTTTAAACTCTTTTAATAATTCTTCTACTTTACTTTTATCATCAATTATATGTTCAGAATTTTTATATGTTACTTTTATTGCTTCTACATCATTTGTATACATTTTCACTTTACTGTTATTAAATATTCTTTCTACACAATTTTCTAAATTACCTGTATAAATATATTCTTTTGTTCCGTCTTCATAATGAATGCAACTTAATACGCTAGCATAAAACACATCAATAGTTCTTCCATCATATAAATTTAATATAAATGCTACTTCTTCATCATTAAAGCTTTTATCTGAAGCATTAATCACATAATAATTGTAATTAGACAACTCCTCTAGTTGTTCTAAATCTGTAACTTCAAGTTTTTCTTCTCCATTAATAATTGTTATCTTATCACTATTTATTGTTTTATATAAATTATCTTCATTATATTTTTTTACAATTTCTGAAATCTTATTATATATCTCTTTTGATTCAAAATATTCGTATTCTTTATCTAAAAGTCCATAGTTACATCCAATATAAATAGTATAATAATTATTAACTACTAATTTGTAGTCATCAAATATATTGTCATATTTAATATGTTCATACATTTCACTATCTTTAGAATAGCTTACTGTTTTTAATGATTTAATTAGTTTAGATATTTCGTTCAAATCATTGCCTTTTAGTTCAATTTTATTCAAAGGAATTGTATTTTTAATTAAATCTCCCGTTGCAATATTGTAGCCCTCATAATAGCTTAAGTCAATAGAATTTATCTCTTCATCATATATTTCTTCTTTGCTTGAATGAGTTAAAAATAAGACTAATCCTATAATTACTACGATTATGAAACATAGAATAATCAATGACGTCTTTAAACTAATTCTTATCTCTTTTTTTTCTTCTTCCATATATATTTCACTTTCTTTTGTATATTAAACAATATTTATATTTTTTAGTTCATAATAATTATAATATACATAAAATAATAAATCAATATAAAACCATTTTAATCATTACATACACCAATGTTGTACTTTATTCTTATTCAACTTCTTATTTATTGCATTACATTAGCATTATTTTAGCAAAAACAGCTCACAAACGGCTTGATTTAGCCACTTGTGAGCTGTTTTGTTTTGGTGGAGGTGGTGAGAGTCGAACTCACGTCCAATACCCCTTTCAAATAAACTTCTCCGAGTGCAGTTTGTTATTATAATTCCCTTCCATATCTTTAACAAACAAAATTTATTTCAGGTATCTTTTATAAAAATCCCATTAGTACAAAAAGATAAATACTAATTTCGTTTCCTGCTATTTGACGCCTTATCCTGAGCCGCAGGTTTCAAAGGTAAGACGACGCCACAACTAGGCAGCGTATGCTAATTCTCTATTATCAGCGTTTATATTTAAATTATGCCTTTTAAAGTGGCCAGGCATCTCCACTACTCGCTATTTATCCTTCTAGAATACTGTCGAAACCAAATACACCCCCATATTCAGTACTTATATATTATACTACACTATTAGGAAATTATGCAATATCACTTTTATGCATTCTTATTGATTTTTTCTGTTTTTTTAAATATAATACATTTAAAATAATACAATTTTAAATATAGGGTATTTTATGAGTAAGAATAATAGTGATTTTGAAAAATTTTATTATGCTAAAGGGCTAGTAGAATTTATTAGTCTGTTCATAATTATTTTTTCAATGGATAAGGGAATTATATTTTTAGTCTTTTCTATTATATTGTCTATCTTTCTATCTTCCATTCCAAATTTCATATTTAAATTTGAAACAGCTAAAGAATATTGGAATGCGAATGTAAGAGCAATTTTAGCTTATCTTCTTATTTCCTTCTTAGCTTTTATATTACTTTCTACATTTGGAACTGAATATGGTGCATTTGGATTATTCATTATTGTTTTAGTTTTCGGTATAATATACATTCCTATATTTTTGATAGTATCTTATATTGTTGATATCATATTTTTTAAAACTAGAAATAAATAATTTTAAATTTTATTAGAAAGAAGGATATGTTATGAAAAAAATTATTTTTAAAGGCTGTGGAACAGCAATTGTTACACCTTTTACTAAAAATGGTGTTAATTTTGAAGAATTTAGAAGACTTATTGAATTTCAAATTGCAAACAAAGTGGATAGTATTATTGTTTGTGGTACAACTGGTGAATCTTCAACAATGACTGTAGAAGAAAGAAAAGAAACTATCAAATTTGCAGTTGATACTGTTGCAAAACGTGTGCCAGTTATTGCTGGTACAGGCGGAAATTGTACTGCACAAGTAATTGAATTTACAAAATGGGCCGAAAATATTGGTGTTGATGGTGCATTAATTGTTACTCCATATTATAATAAAACAACTCAAGATGGTCTTGTCGCTCATTATAAAACAATTGCAGAAGCTACTACTCTACCTATTATTTTATATAGTGTACCTAGTAGAACTGGAGTAAATATAAGCCCTCAAACTTGCAAAAAATTATCTGAAATTTCAAATATCGTAGCTATAAAAGAAGCTAGTGGAAATTTATCTCAAATTGCAGAAATTAAAAATTTATGTGGTGATGAATTACAAATATATTCAGGAAATGATGATCAAATTACTCCTATTTTATCTGTTGGAGGAATTGGTGTAATTTCTGTTTTATCAAATATTGCTCCAGAATATACTCATAATATTGTTGAAGATTTTCAAAATGGAAATGTTTCTTCTGCAATAAATTCACAAGTTCGTGCCATTCCACTTATTAAAGCACTATTTTGTGAAGTAAATCCTATACCAGTAAAATCAGCTTTAAATATGTTAGGTTATAATGTTGGTATTCCAAGACTTCCACTAATAGAAATGTCTGATAATGGTAAAGACAAATTAAAAACAGAACTTATTAATTTCGAATTACTAAAATAAAGGATGGTAAGTATATGATAAAAGTTTTAATAAATGGTTGTAATGGCAGAATGGGAAAAGTTCTTGCAGCACAAATACAAGAAACAGATAATATTGAAGTAATCTGTGGTGTTGATAAAATAAATAATAATGATTGCTCATTTCCTGTTTATACAAATGTAAGTTCTATAAATATTATTCCAGATGTAATTATAGATTTCTCTATACCTGAAGCTACTTTTAATATTTTAGAATTTGCTAAAAGTAATCACATTCCTATTGTTATCGCAACTACAGGATTTTCTAATGAACAATTAAATACTATTGAAGAATGTTCAAAATTCATTCCAATATTTAGATCTGCAAATATGTCTTATGAAATTAATTTAATGGCAAAAATTCTTTCTGAACTTGCTCAAAAATTAACAGATAATGATATAGAAATCATTGAAACACATCATAACAAGAAAATTGATAGTCCAAGCGGAACAGCTATTTTATTAGCAGACAGTATCAATAAATCTTTAAATAATGAAATGCATTACGAAACAATGCGTAGCAGTAAAAGAGAAAAACGCGATAAAAAAGAAATTGGTATTAGTTCTGTTCGTGGCGGTACTGAAGTTGGTAAACATCAAGTAATTTTCTTTGGTAACAATGAGAGCTTAGAAATTACACATAATGTAAATTCAAGAGCAGTATTCGCAAATGGTGCAATAAAAGCTGCATTTTATATTGTTCAAAAAGAAAATGGATTATACAATATGAACGATATTTGTTAAATATAAAAGACGGAAATATAAACTTCCGTCTTTTTTTGCGCTTCAAAAGTTAATATTTTTGAATATATCAACTACTTCTAATCTACTTAATAAGTACAAATTCGAAAATGCGAAAGAACTTAGCATTGAATTTTTTAGAAATAAAAAAAGCAAGAAAAAGCATTTTCATGCCTCTTCTTGCCCCTATTTACTTATTTTAAATTTGAATAATTTAAAGAATAAACTTTAGATTAGAATATACTTATTATAATACTTTTTTTAGAAAAATCAAGTTATTTTTTCCTTCTTAAAATCCACCCATTCTCAACTTTATGTGGAATTTCTAATATTACTTTTTGTTCAGTTTTTCCTGGATTAACTGTTTCTATTTCTGCTCCTGTCTCATCATTCCATAATTTATTAATACTAAATATTATTGGCTCAACTTGACCTGGAACAATTAATTCAAGAGTATCACCAACAGATAATTTATTTCTAATTTCTATTAAAGTTTTTCCATTACCAAGCTCACTTAAAACTTTTCCACCAAACTCATAATCTTGATTATATTGTCTGCCTGAATAATCTTGAAAATCTTTATTATTTCTATCATTAAAATAAAAAGTAGTAAGACCTCTAGTTTTTGTTTTTTCTAATTCTTTTAAATATCTCTCACTATTATAGTTTTCTGGATTTTTTAAATAATCATCTATAGCATTTCTATACGCATTTACTACTGTTGCAACATAATATTCTGTTTTTAATCTACCTTCTATTTTTAAACTAGAAACTCCCATGTCTATAATTTCTGGAATTTCATTTATTAAACACAAATCTTTTGAAGAAAATATATAAGTTCCTTTTTCATCTGTCTCAACTGGCATAAGGTTACCTGGATTATTGGTTTCTTCAACATAAACATTATATGCCCATCTACAGCTTTGTGCACAGTCTCCCAAGTTTCCACTTCTTCCAGCTAAGAATTCACTTAAGAAACATCTACCTGAATAACCAAAGCATAATGCTCCATGCCCAAATATTTCTATATCTAAATCTTCTGGTTTATTTTTTATAATTTCTTTTATTTGTTCTTTATTTAATTCTCTTCCTAAGATTATTCTCTTTGCGCCATTTCTATACCAAAAATTGCATGTATGATAGCTTACAGTATTTGCTTGTGTACTAATATGTATTTCACAATTTGGAGCATATTGTTTTATAACATCAACAACTCCTCCATCTGAAACAATGATTCCATCTACTCTAAGTCTATCTAATTCCTGAGCTTGAGTTTTTATTTCATCATATGTTTCATCCCAAGCATATATATTTATTGCTGCAAAGACTTTTTTTCCTATACTATGAGCATATTCTATTGTTTTAGCTAAATCATTATCATCAACTTCTGATCTAGAACGAAGTGACAATTTTGGCGTTCCACAATATACAGCATCTGCGCCATACATAAATGCAATTCTAGCTTTTTCAAATGATCCAGCTGGTGCTAATAATTCTAATTTTTTCATATAAATTCCTCTCTATTGTAATTATAATATTTTCAAACATTATAATTATATCATTTGATGCTATAATTTTCAAGAAAGTGATTTTGTTGAAAAAACTGCTAATTTATGTTATAATAAATTAGTGTAAAAAATTTATTAGAGGTATAAATGAGTATAGAACAACTTGAACCTTGGGAAGTGGATAGTGTTGATTTAAATCTTAGACATTATTCAGGACACCCTACTGATGTTATTAAAGAAATTAAATATGATATTGAAAAATATCTTTCTTCGCCATCTGTAACAGATGAGCAAAGAAGGATTTATTCTGCTATTTATAATGCATTAGAATATTATACTGTTATCTCATATATTCAACCAGCTGACTTTGATACAGAAGACAGCTTTCTTTCTTGCGCTATAGATTCTTTTAATCAGGATGCTATATATTTATCAAAAAAATATGATTCTAATGATCCTACTAAACAACCTGTAATATCTTTTAGTGCAAGAATAAAATCTTTAATAAGTTTTATTGAAAAGATGAAAGAAAAAATAAATGAGTATCTTAGAACTGGTAGAGATTTGTCTAATTTCAATCAAAGTTTAAGAGACTTATTAGGTGCTAGAATAGTAGTCACACCTCCAGATGAAATAAAAAAACTTGGTCCTCAAGCAGAATGTGAGTTTTTATATAAAGTCGTTTATGACCTTATGGAAAAGCATGGTATAAATAAAACAGATTCTTTTAGCAAAGAACCTGATGTATATCAGTTCATTGATATAGACTCTGCTCACAATCCCCATAGGCAAAGAGATATCGAGGAAAGGCCTGCAAAAGAAGGTTTTGCCGAAGGTGTTGATATATATATTCCTACTTCTAGAATTCCTGAAATAGATAGGCCTCATGTTTCTAGAAAAGTTAAAGACTATGTTATGTATCCAAAATATTTAGGCTATCAAAGTATACATATTTGTGTTATACCAGACTATTCTGAATTTGTTAGTTCAAAACAATTACCAATGTGTATTATTCCGCCAGCTAATAATAATTACTATGTAGAATATCAGTTTAGAACAGATACTCAAAATGAATATGCAGAACATGGACTTGCATCTCATAAAGGATCTTATAAACCCGATCAAGGTAGATACCATAGATTAGCTGTTCCTTTATATATTGAGGTTGATGGTCCTCATGATATTTCTGATAACTGGCCTGATAAACCTATTGTAAAAAGAAATGGAGCAAAAAAATTAAAATTAAGAAATTTTGCTGAATCATATGAAAGATTTTATGGACATACATTTGCAGATAGATTTGGAATATCTTTTAAAGAATTTAGAGATTTGTTTAGCACAGCTGAAAGAGATGATATTTTATCCTTAAAAAAAGTTCCTGTCTATAATCCTGAAATAGATTCTTATGAATTAGAATCTCCTGAAATTGCTGTAGCTTTAACTGATGCACAAATTGTAAGTATAAAACAAAAAATAGCAAACGCTGATAACAAAACTATAATGCATGTTTTAGACGAACTAGGAATCATAGATGGTTCTAGAGCAGAAAGTAGTACAACAGTTGAATTTCTAGCTAAGAAGCCTAAAGTAAGATTAGTTAAAGTCAGATCTTTAGATTTGTTAAAAATTAAAGATTCTAAATCTCTTGGAACACCTAGTATACCAGATAGTAATTCTCAATCTTTAGATGATAATATATAAATAAAAAACCAAAGATATCTTTGGTTTTTTTATTTTATATATTATCAACTTGAGTAAGTAAGTATTTTTCTCCATCTATTTTATTTAATACACATAAATTTTCATTTTCTTTTTCTAATTTTTTTAAAATACACATTGTATCATCTTCTGATTCTAAATCAATTATTGTTAAACTATTTAAAACACTTCCATTTACACATATATCTCTTATATAGTTTTCTATGCCATCTTCTGCATTTTTAACTATCATAAAAAACTCCATATTATTTGCAATCTTTTTATATGTATTTTTATGCATAATTTCTTGTAGCATAACTAATATTCCATAAACAGCAAAACACCATATAAGTCCATAAGCAATTATTTCTAACATAAACAATCCCCTTTCGATTCTTTATGTTATATTTTATGTTAATTATATTTTTGTGTGAAAAAAAAGAAGCCTTAATTTATTTAGGCTTTCTTTTTTATTCTTTATTTTTTTATTATACTAACATTAAAATTGCTTGATCAGCGTTGTCACCACGTCTTGGTTCCATTTTTAATATTCTAGTATATCCACCAACTCTAGACTCATATTTTGGTGCTATTTCGTTGAATAATTTGTCTATTACATCAACACCTTCTACTTTATTAACTTTTGTCATTATTCTTCTTCTAGCACTTAATCTAGATGGCATATCTTTTTGTCTTTTTTCTGTTTTTGTTTCTTTTACTACTTTTAGATATTCTTTTCCGTTTTTACTTGTTACTTTCTCTGTAACTTTCTTTCCTTTAGAATCTAATTTTGCTTTAACAACTTTTACTTCTACTTCTTCATAGTTTTTATATTCTTTAACTGCTAAAGCTATAATGCTATCAGCTATTGATTTAACTTCTTTAGCTCTAGCTTCAGTAGTAACTAATTTACCATTTAAAATCAAGTCTGTTGTTTGGCTTTTTAACATAGCCAATCTTTGATCAGTTGGTTTTCCAAGTTTTCTTGTTCCTGCCACTTTATTTTCCACCTTTCTTAAAAAATCTGATTATTCTTCTTCAGATGTAAAGTTTAAACCTAAAGCAATAAGTTTATTTGTAACTTCATCTAATGATTTTTTACCTAAGTTTCTAACTTTCATCATATCTTCTTGTGATTTATTAGTTAAATCTTCAACTGTAGCAATACCAGCTCTTTTTAAACAGTTGTAAGATCTTACAGAAAGTTCTAATTCCTCGATAGGCATTTCTAAAACTTTCTCTTTCTTTGATTCTTCTTTTTCAACCATAACTTGAGTATTTTTAGCTGTTTCTGATAAATCTATAAATAATTCTAAGTGACCTGTCATTACTTTAGCAGCTAAACTTAAAGCTTCAAATGGTTTTAAACTTCCATCTGTCCAAACTTCTATTGTAAGTTTGTCATAGTCTACCATTTGTCCAACTCTAGTATTTTCTACAGTATAGTTAACTTTCTTTACTGGAGTGAATATAGAGTCAATTGCAAGTACATCAATTGGTCCATTTTCTTTCTTATTTTTCTCAGCTACATTATATCCTCTACCTCTATTTACTGTCATCTCCATATGAAGATCACAATTTTCAGATGTAGTAGCAATATGTAGTTCTGGATTTAAGATTTCTATTGTTCCATCAGTAACTATATCAGCAGCTTTAATTTCGCCTGCTCCTTTGAAATCAATTCTAATTATTTTTTCTTCGTTATCAAAAGCTTTTAGTCTTACACCCTTTAAATTAACAACTAACTCAGGAACATCTTCTACAACACCTGGTACTGTAGAAAACTCATGTACTACGCCGTTTATTTTAACACTAGTTATAGCAGCTCCTGGTAATGATGATAATAAAATTCTTCTCAAAGAATTTCCTATTGTCATTCCATATCCACGCTCTAATGGTTCACATATGAATTTTGCATAATTCCTCTTATCGTCTGCCTCTACGCATTCGATGTTTGGTTTTTCAAATTCAATCATTCTTACCTCCTAATAGGTCTTAAAAACCTTTTATATAATATTTTCCTTACGTACGTATCCTAAGTATTAAGTCTATTATTTAGAGTATAACTCTATGATTAAGTGCTCTTCAACTGGTAGATCAATTTCTTCTCTATTAACAAGTCTAACTACTTTAGCTGTTAATTTTTTGTTATCAAAATCTAACCATTCTGGAACTGGTCTAGCTGATCCAGCTTCCATATTAGCCTTTATAACACCATTATCTTTTCTGTTTTCTCTAATTGTAATAACATCTCCTGGTTTAACTAAATATGAAGCAATATCAGTTTTAACGCCATTTACTTCAAAATTTCCATGAGTTACAAGTTGTCTAGCTTGTGGTCTTGAAACACCAAAACCTAATCTATAAACAACATTATCTAATCTGCTTTCTAATATTTGTAGTAATACAGTACCTGTAATACCTTTTTTCATAGAAGCCATTTCATAGTATTTTCTAAATTGTTTTTCACCTACTCCGTAGAATGATCTTGTTTTTTGTTTTTCTCTTAACTGAGTACCGTATTCAGAAAGTTTTGTTCTTTTTTGTCCATGTTGTCCTGGAGCATAATTTCTTCTTGTTACGCTACATTTGTCAGAATAACATCTTGAACCTTTTAAGAATAATTTTTGACCTTCTCTACGGCATATACGACATTGTTCGTCTTTATATCTTGCCATGTAATTCTTACACCTCTTTCTAAAAATTCTTTATTTAATCTAATTCTAAACTCTTCTTCTTTTTGGTGGTCTGCAACCATTGTGTGGTATTGGAGTAACATCTTTAATCATTGTTATATCCAATCCAGCTGTTTGTAAAGATCTAATAGCTGCTTCACGACCAGCACCTGGTCCTTTAACATATACATCTACAGTTTTTAAACCATGTTCCATAGCTGCTTTAGCTGCAGTTTCTGCTGCTTGACCAGCTGCGAAAGGTGTAGATTTTCTAGAACCTTTAAATCCTAACTCACCAGCACTTGCCCAAGAAATAACATTTCCTTGAGTATCTGTTATAGAAACTATTGTATTATTAAAACTAGAATGAATATGAGCTGAACCTCTATCTATGTTTTTTCTTTCTCTTCTTCTTATACCTGTTTTCTTAACGTTACTATTTGCTGCTTTTGCCATTTGGTATTTACCTCCCTAATTTTTATTTACTCTTAATTAAACTGCTTTTTTGCTTTTGCTTACTAATTTTCTTGGACCTTTTCTTGTACGAGCGTTAGTTTTTGTTCTTTGTCCTCTTACAGGTAGTCCTCTTCTATGTCTGATTCCTCTGTAACATCCTATTTCTGTAAGTCTTTTAATATTTAAAGCTACTTCTCTTCTTAAATCACCTTCTACTTTTAGTCCATCCATAGCTTTTCTGATTTTTGAAACTTCATCATCTGTTAAATCTTTTACTCTAGTATCTGGATTAACTCCAGCTTCTTTAAGAATTTTTTGTGATGTAGGTAAACCTACTCCATAAACATAAGTTAATCCTACTTCAACTCTTTTTTCTCTAGGTAAATCAACTCCTGCTATACGAGCCATATTTTCTTAACCTCCAAATATTTTTATCTTTTATTTGTTTTACTTTTAAAATATCAAACTTGAAATGTATTATACTTATATACAATTATAAATATAATAGTAATTCAATATTTTAAAGCATTTTATATAAACATAAATATGAATATCAAAAATTTCTTTTTGACAGCCGCTCCACATTTATGTAAATATCTTTTTTTAATTAGCCTTGTCTTTGTTTGTGTTTTGGGTTTTCACAAATTACTCTAACAACGCCATTTCTTTTGATTATTTTGCATTTTTCACAAATTTTCTTTACTGATGGTCTTACTTTCATTTTAAAAATTCCTCCTAATAAATTATTTATAGGTATAAGAGTTATTTTTCAGATATTTTACACACCCTAATTTTCTCTGAGTAAAACATCTCTTATTTTTTTACTTTATTTTGCTCTCCAAGTGATTCTTCCTTTAGTTAAATCATAAGGAGAAAGTTCAAGTTTTACTTTATCTCCAGGTAATATTTTAATATAATTCATTCTAAGTTTTCCAGAAATATGCGCTAATACTTGGTGTCCATTTTCTAGCTCAACTTTAAAATTAGTATTTGGTAAAGTTTCTACTACTGTACCTTCTACTTCTATTACATCTTCTTTAGACAAATTAAAACCCCCTATCTATAAAACACAAATAAGCCTTTTTCAGGCATATTTATGTGCTTTTTTGCGTATTTTCAGCAATAAATCTAGAATATTATATACGATTTTTATAGGATTGTCAATACTTCTGGCTCATTTTTTGTAATTAAAATTGTATTTTCATAATGAGCTGTTAAACTACCATCTTGAGTTGCTATTGACCAGCCATCTTCTAGTTCCCAAATATCTTCTTTTCCGGCCATAATCATTGGTTCTATACATATTGTCATTCCAGCTTGAAGTCTTGGCCCTTTTCCTGCTTTTCCAATATTTGGAACGCCTGGATCCTCATGCATATCTTTTCCAATTCCATGTCCTTGAAATTCTCTAACTAAATTAAATCCTTGACTTCTAACATATGTTTCAACAGCATGAGAAATATCGCCAACTCTGTTACCTTCTTTTGCAAATTTCAATCCTTCATAAAATGCTTGTTTTGCAGTTTCTGCTAATCTCTTAGCCTCATCAGTAACATTGCCTATTAAATATGTCCTAGCTGCATCTCCATTATAGCCATTTTTTAATACAACTGTATCTACTTTTACAACATCACCATCTTTTATAATTACATCTTTTGATGGTACGCCATGAATAACGACATCATTTATTGAAACACATAAACTTGCTGGAAAATCAGGTACTCCTCTTACTCCACTTGGATATCCTTTTTCTGCAGGAATTCCTCCATGACTTCTCATAAATTCTTCAGCTAGTCTATCTAATTCCCATGTAGACATACCTGGTTTAATAATTTTGCCAATATAATCATAGACTTGTGCAGTTAATTTACATGTTTCTCTCATTAATTTGATTTCTTTATCTGATTTAATAGTTATCATTCTATTTCCTCAATTCTATTTCTTTAAATACTCTATTACATCATGAGCAACTTCGTCTTTCATTCTATTTATAGAAACACTAAGTGTTGTAGAATATAATGCACCTGTATCTTTGTAATAATCTGCTACTGGTGCAGTTTCTCTATGATATACGATTAATCTATTTTTAGCTTTTTCCAATTTGTCATCATCTCTTTGTTCTAATGTTGATCCACATTTATCACAAATACCTTCAACTTTTGAAGGATGTAATTTTAAATTATAAACAGCTTTACATTCTTTATTTGTACAAATTCTTCTAGTTGTTATTCTATCTAAAAGCTCCTCTTCTGGAACTTCTAGGTTTATAACTAAGTCAATTTTTTTACCTTTTTTTGCTAATAATTCATCTAAAGCTTTTGCTTGATTAACTGTTCTTGGAAATCCATCTAATATTAATCCATTTTCAACATCTGGTTCTTCTAATCTTGAAGCAACTATTTGAACAGTAACTTCATCCGGAACCAATTCACCCTTAGTCATATATTCATTTGCTTTTTTACCTATTTCAGATCCATTACTAATATATTTTCTAAAAATATCTCCTGTAGAAACTTGTGGTATACCAAATTCCTTAGAAAGAATTTCTGCAACACTTCCTTTTCCTGAAGCAGGAGCTCCTAACATAATAATAACCATAAAATAACCTCCTAAATTTTATATTTATGCTAATTAAATACAACATCTATATCTCTTATTTTTGTTTTAAGTTTTTATGGAGTATAACAATTGAAACAAAAATTACTTATTATATTTAATTAACACAAATAAAAAACCATATGGGTGGCCATAACGTAGACCACCCTATATAGTTTTAATTTTATTTCTCTAAAAATCCTTTATAATGTCTCATGATTAATTGAGATTCTAATTGTTGAACTGTTTCAAGTGCAACACCAACAACGATAAGAATTGATGTACCACCAAAAGAAATATCAATACTAGAAAATCTCATAAGCATTGGAAGGATTGCTATTAATGCCAAGAATATAGCTCCAAACCAAGTTAATTTACCTAAAATTCCTTTTAAGTAATCTGTAGTTGGTTTACCAGCTCTAATTCCTGGAATGAATCCACCATTTTGTTTAATATTTGTAGCAACTTCTGCTGGATTAAATGTTGCATAAGTATAGAAGAATGTAAATCCTACTATTAATAATAGATATACTACAGCGTTTGCTAAACTATATCCCCATGCAACACTTGATGAAGAAGTAGCTATTGAAAATTGGTATAGTCCGTCTAAAAATCCACCATGACCAATTTTATCTTGTGCAAATATTTGAATCATCATTGCAGGGAATGTCATGAATGATGATGCAAAGATAACTGGCATAACTCCAGCCATTGCTAGCTTAAGTGGAATATGAGTATTTTGTCCACCATACATTTTTCTTCCTACAACCTTTTTTGCATATTGAACTGGAACTCTTCTTTCAGCTTGTTGTACAAATACAACCCCAGCTACCAAAACAATAGCTCCAACTAAAATAGCAAGTGATGTTACAATACCAACAGTACTTACTCCAGTACCTGTTACTATTAAATTCCATAATGTAACAACTCCTGATGGTAATCTAGAAATAATACCTACAAAGATAATCATAGAAATACCATTTCCTATACCTTTGTTAGAAATTTCTTCTCCTAACCACATTAGTACAGCTGTACCTGTCATCAATGATAATACAACCATTGCTCCTGTAACAAATCCAGGATTTATAAATATACCAGAAGCACTATATGATATGTAAATACCAAGTCCTTCTATTAAAGATAATACTATAGTAATAATCTTTGTATATTTGTTGACTTTTTGTTTTCCGGCTTCTCCACCTTCTTTAATCAATTGTTCTAATGAAGGTATGATCATACCTAATAATTGAACAACAATTGATGCAGTAATGTATGGAGTAATTGTCATTGAGAATATTGATAATCTTGAAAAAGCACCACCTGATATTGTATTTATTAAGCCTGTTAGGCTTCCAGTAGCTGATTGCATTTGATTATTAAGAGCAATTGTATCAACTCCTGGAACTGTTATAAAACATCCTAATCTAAATAAAACAATTAATAATAATGTATATAACAATTTTTTTCTTACATCTGGTGTTTTCAAAGCATTTTTAATAGTTTTGAACAACTAAATCACCTCAATCTTTCCACCTGCAGCTTCAATTTTTTCTGCAGCAGCTTTTGTAAATCTTTTCGCTTTAACTGTTAATTTTTTCTCTAAGTTACCTGTTGCTAAAACAACTATTCCGTCATTAGCTTTTCCGATAATTCCTTCTTTTAATAGACTTTCAGCTGTAACTTCTGTTGCTTCTGATTTATTAAGCATTGTTAAAGTTACTTCTGTATAGTTTTTAGCAAAGTTATTTGTAAATCCTCTTTTTGGTAATCTTCTATATAATGGTGTTTGACCACCTTCGAATCCTCTTCTTACACCACCGCCTGATCTTGCTTTTTGTCCTTTATGTCCTCTTCCAGATGTTTTTCCAAGACCTGAACCAATTCCACGGCCAACTCTTCTTCTAGGTTGTTTTTTAACAGCTGGTTCTAATTTACCTAATTCCATTCTTTTAGCACCTCCTCTATTTGATTTCGTTTATTTCGTTTTTGATTATATCATTAATCAATTTAAATTCAAATATTTATTATAGAAAATTTGAATTTATTTTCTATAATATTTCGCTAACTTTTTTTCCTCTTTTTCTAGCAACATCTTCAACTGTTTGCATATTTTTAAGAGCATCAATTGTAGCATAAACTACGTTTCTTGGATTATTTGTTCCAATAACTTTAGTTTTTATATCTTTATATCCTGCTAATTCAAGAACAGGTCTAACACTTCCACCAGCTATAACTCCAGTACCTTCTGCACCTGGTTTTAACATAACACTAGCACTACCGAATTTTCCTACAAATTCATGTGGTATAGTTGTTCCAACGATTGGAACTGTTATTAAGTTCTTTTTAGCTTCTTCAATAGCTTTTTTAATTGCATCTGGAACTTCAGCAGCTTTACCATTTCCAACACCAATGTGTCCTTGTTCATCTCCAACAACAACAACAGCGCTAAATCTAAATGTTCTACCACCTTTAACAACTTTTGCAACTCTATTGATAGCTACTACAGTCTCTTTTAATTCTACTGATCTTTCTTCCATGAGAATCAATTTTCCTCCTTCTTTTAAATCTTAGAAATCTAATCCTGCCTCACGTGCTGCATCAGCTAATTCTTTAACAACACCATGATATATATATCCGCCTCTATCATAAACTACTGTTTTAATTTTTTTAGCTATTGCTTTTTTAGCAACTGCTGCTCCAACTTCTTTAGCTGCTTCAATATTATTTCCTTTTGCTTTTATATCTTTATCTAAAGTTGATACATATACTAAAGTTTGACCTTTTGTATCATCAATAATTTGAGCTATAATGTTTTTATTTGTTTTAGCAACTGCAAGTCTTGGACATTCTGGAGTTCCTGTAACTTTTGTACGAACTCTGCTATGGCGTCTATCTTTCTCAGCTTTTCTATCTACTTTATTAATCATTATTTTCTCCTTTCTAGGTCTACTTATAGGGGTATATCTAATCCCTTACAATATTTGTAAGCTAAGGGATTAAATATACCCCCTAAAGCTCACTATAACCTAATTTGAACATCATTAAATAGTCTTATATTCTATTTTTTACCTGCTTTACCTTCCTTACGTCTAATAGTTTCTTCAGCATATTTAATACCTTTTCCTCTATAAACTTCAGGTGGTCTCTTTGTTCTGATAACAGCAGCTGTTTGACCAACTAGCTCTTTATCCATACCTTTAACGATTATTTCATTTGGATTTGGAACATCGAAAGTGATTCCAGCTGGTGCTTCAACTTCTACAGGATGAGAATAACCTAAATTTAATACTAAATTATTTCCCTTCTTGCTTGCTCTGTATCCTACACCATTTACTTCTAATTTTCTTTCAAATTCTTTAACTGTTCCTTCAATCATATTATTTAATAATGTTCTTGTTAAACCATGTAAACTCTTGTTAGCGTCTTCATCATTTGGTCTAACTACAGTTATAACATTACCTTCAAGATTGATTTTCATATCTTTATGAAATTCTTTCTCTAAAGTTCCTTTAGGACCTTTAACAGTTACCTTTTGTCCTTCGATTTTAATTTCTACTCCGGCTGGTACTGTAATAGGTTTATTTCCTATTCTAGACATTTTGAATTTCCTCCTTCTTAATTATATATTTGGTTAATTCCAATTTTAAATTCTTTCGCCATTTCCTAATTATTATAGGACTGCAATTTCATTAAATACTAATTACCAGATATAAGCTAATACTTCTCCGCCTATACCTAATTCTCTAGCTTTTTTATCTGTCATAACACCTTTTGATGTAGATATTAAAGCTATTCCTAAGCCATTTAATACCTTTGGTAATTCATCTTTTGATGCATATATTCTTAAACCAGGTTTACTGATTCTTCTTAATCCATCAATTACTCTATTACCTTTCTCATCATATTTTAATGTTATTCTTAATACTCCTTGAACATCGCTTTCGATTTCCTCGTAAGCTCTTATATATCCTTCTTCAAGTAAAGTTTCTGCTATAGCCTTTTTCATTTTTGATGTTGGAACATCAACTGTTTTAAATTTTTCACTATTAGCATTTCTTATTCTTGTTAACATATCTGCTATTGGGTCTGTTGTATTCACTATTTTTACCCTCCTTCTTTAAATTTTATTAATTATTTTACCAGCTTGCTTTTTTAACTCCTGGTATTTCTCCTTTATGAGCTAATTCTCTGAAGCAAACACGGCAAATTCCATATTTTCTAATATATGAATGTGGTCTTCCACATAATTTACATCTGTTATATTCTCTTGTTTTATATTTTTGTGGTTTAGCACATTTTACTTTTAAAGATTTTTTAGCCATCTTTTTCTCCTTTCTCCACTATTAGTTTCTAAATGGCATTCCAAGAAGTGTTAATAACTCCTTAGCTTCTTCATCAGATTTAGCTGTTGTAACAAATATAATATCCATTCCTCTCAATTTATCTACTTTATCATATTCGATTTCTGGGAATATTAATTGTTCTTTAACACCCATTGAATAGTTTCCTCTACCATCAAAGCTGTTTGCAGATACTCCTCTAAAATCTCTAACTCTAGGAAGAGCAACATTAAATAGTTTTAACGCAAAATCATACATTTTTCCTGATCTTAATGTAACTTTGCATCCTATTTTGGCACCCTCTCTTAATTTGAATGCTGCTATAGATTTTTTAGCTTTTGTAACTATTGGTCTTTGACCAGTAATTAAGCTTAAATCATTCATAGCATTATCTAAAGCTTTAGGATTATCCTTTGTATCGCCTAATCCTATATTTATAACTATTTTCTCTAATTTAGGAACTTGCATTACTGATTTATAATTAAATTTTTTCATTAATGCTGGAACTACTTCTTTTTCATATTGTTCTCTAAGTTTTTCCATTTTGATTTAAGTCCTCCTTTCAAACTTTTATTTTAATTTTGCACCACATTTTTTGCAAACACGAACTTTTTCGCCTTTTTCTTCAACATATCCAACTTTTGTAGCTTTACCACATTTTGGGCAGACAACATTAGCTTTTGCACTATGTATAGCGCATTCAACTGAGATTATTCCGCCTTCTTCGCCTTGTTTTCTAGGTTTGATATGTTTTTTTCTTATATTAACGCCTTTAACAACTATTTTGTTTGTTTTTGGCACTACTTCTAAAACTTCTCCTGTTTTTCCTTTATCATTTCCTGATAAAATTTTAACAGTATCACCTTTTTTTATTCTCATTTCTAAAGGTTTCCTCCTTCTTATTAAATTTTGCATCTAAAGCACTTCTGGAGCTAGTGATAAGATTTTCATGTAATCTTTATCTCTTAATTCTCTAGCTACTGGTCCAAATATACGTGTTCCTCTTGGTGTACCATCATCACGTATAATAACTGCTGCATTTTCGTCGAATTTCAAATATGATCCATCAGCTCTTCTAACACCTTTTTTAGTTCTAACAACTACAGCTTTTACAACTTCTCCTTTTTTTACAACGCCACCTGGTGTTGCTGTTTTAACAGAAGCCATAATGATATCACCGATTTCAGCATATTTTCTATGTGATCCGCCTAAACATCTAATGCACATTAATTCTTTTGCACCAGTGTTATCAGCTACTTTTAATTTTGATTGTTGCTGTACCATTGTTTAATTCCTCCTTATTAATTTGTTAAACATATATAGTAACTTATTATTTAATTACTGCTTTTTCTACGATCTCAACTACTCTATATCTCTTATCTTTTGATAAAGGTCTTGTTTCCATAACTTTTACTCTATCTCCAGTTTTGCATTCGTTAGCTTCATCGTGAGCTTTTAATGTATATGTTCTTTTTACAGTTTTATTATAAATTGGATGTGCAACACTTGTTTCTACTGCAACAACTACTGTTTTATCCATTTTATCTGATACAACTGTACCTATCATTGTTTTACGAAGATTTCTTTCTTCCATTAGGATATTCTCCTTTCTTACTTAATTATTTTGTTTCTTTTAATTCTCTTTCTCTTAAAATAGTTTTAACTCTAGCTATATCTCTTCTAACTTCTTTTACTTTAAGTGGATTATCTAATCCGTTAGTAGCTAGGCTAAATCTTAATTTAAATAATTCTGATTTCAATTCACTTAGCTCTTTTTCTAGCTCTGGTGAAGACATTTCTTTTAATTTATTATTCTTCATCTTTTCAATCACCGCCTACTCTTCAATTTCTCTTTTTACAAATTTTGCTTGAACAGGTAATTTTTGAGCAGCAAGTCTCATAGCTTCTCTTGCAACATCTTCTGTTACACCTGATATTTCAAACATAACTCTTCCTGGTTTAACTACAGCTACCCAATATTCTGGAGCTCCTTTACCTTTACCCATACGAGTTTCAGCTGGTTTCTTTGTTACTGGTTTGTCTGGGAATATTTTAATCCAAACTTTACCACCTCTTTTAATAAAACGAGTCATTGCAACTCTGGCAGCTTCTATTTGGTTTGATTTAATCCATCCAGCTGTTGTAGCTTGTAAACCGTATTCTCCTTCATTTACTGCATTTCCCCTAGTTGCATATCCTCTATTTCTACCTTTTTGTTGTTTTCTAAACTTTGATCTTTTTGGCATTAATGGCATTAGTCGTTACCTCCTTTTGCTTCTTTTTTCTCTGGAAGAACTTCACCTTTATATATCCAAACTTTAACACCTATTTTTCCATAAGTTGTATCAGCTTCAGCAAATCCATAATCAATATCTGCTCTTAATGTTTGAAGTGGAATAGTACCTTCTTTGTAGAACTCAGTTCTAGCCATATCAGCACCACCTAATCTTCCTGATACTGCTGTTTTAATACCTAAAGCACCCGCTTTAGTAGCTTTTTGCATACATTGTTTCATTGCTCTTCTGAATGAAATTCTTCTTTCTAGTTGACCAGCGATATTTTCTGCAACTAATTGTGCATCAGTATCGATGTTTTTAACCTCAACTATATTTAAATTTACTTCTTTATTTATCATTTTCTCTAGATCTGCTTTTAAAGCTTCAGAAATGTTTCCACCTTTTCCGATAACTAAACCTGGTTTAGCTGTGTAAACATTAACTTTAACAAATTTTGCAGTTCTTTCGATTTCTATTTTTGAAATTCCACTAATAAATAGTTTCTTTTTCACATATTCACGAATCTTATGGTCTTCAACTAGGTAATCACTAAAATGTTTGTCATCAGCATACCACTTAGAACTCCATTCTCTAATAACACCTACTCTAACTCCATTTGGATGAACTTTTTGTCCCATCGTAAATATCCTCCTTTCCTTATTTACTCTCTCTTAATACTATAGTAATATGACTTGTTCTTTTTCTAATTCTAACTGCTGATCCTTTAGCAGCTGGTCTAATTCTTTTTAATGTTGGACCTTGATTTGCATAAATCTCAGCAACATAAAGATTAGCTCTATTCATGAAATGATTATTTTCAGCATTTGCGATAGCTGAATTTAATAATTTAACTAATAATTCGCTTGAAGCTTTTGGAGCAAATGTAGCAATTTTAAGTGCTTCATCTACTTTTTTACCTCTCATTAAGTCTGCAACTATTTTAACTTTTCTTGAAGAAATTCTTGCATAACTTAATGTTGCTCTAGCTTCTGCTACTTTAGTCTCTTTCTCTTCCACTGTTATTTCCTCCTTTATTTATTTTCTAAATAAATATATATTTCTTATTATTGTTTTGTTGTTTTGTCTCCAGAATGTCCTTTAAATGTTCTTGTTGGAGCAAATTCTCCTAATTTGTGACCGATCATTTCTTCTGAGATATATACTGGAACATGTTTTCTTCCATCATGAACAGCTATTGTATGTCCAACCATTTGTGGATATATTGTAGATGCTCTTGACCATGTTTTTAATACTTCTTTTTTACCTGTTTCATTCATAGCTTCAATTCTTTTCATAAGCTCTGGAGCTACATAAGGTGTCTTTTTTGTTGATCTTGACATTTATTTTCTCCTTTCTCAAGTTTATCCTTCATATTATATAAGGAATATCCTTTTACCTACTTTTTTTATTTTCTTCTCTTAACAATAAATTTGTTAGAAGCTTTTTTCTTATCTCTTGTCTTATATCCAAGAGCTGGTTTACCCCAAGGTGTCATTGGTCCAGCGTGACCAACAGGTGCTCTACCTTCACCACCACCATGTGGGTGCTCATTAGGGTTCATAACAGATCCTCTAACTGTAGGTCTAATTCCTAAATGTCTTGTTCTTCCTGCTTTTCCTAATTTGATATTTTCATGATCTGTATTTCCAATTGTTCCAACTGTTGCTCTACATCTAATAGAAACTAATCTCATTTCTCCAGATGGAAGTCTTACGTGAGCATAAGCTCCTTCTTTAGCCATAAGTTGTGCTTCTTGTCCTGCAGATCTTACTAATTTTCCACCTTGACCTGGATTTAATTCAATATTATGAATTAAAGTACCAACTGGAATATTAGATATTGGCATTGCATTTCCTGGTTTAATATCTACGTTTTCTCCAGAAACTACTTTGTCTCCATCTGTTAATCCTAAAGGTGCTAAGATGTAACTTTTTGTTCCATCTTCATATTCGATTAAAGCGATATTTGCACTTCTGTTTGGATCATATTCGATACCAACTACAGTAGCTGTCATATCATCTTTCATTCTTTTAAAATCAATTATTCTATATTTTTGTCTATTTCCACCACCTTGGTGTCTTACTGTTATTTTTCCATATGAATTTCTACCAGCATTTTTCTTTTTATTTGCTAATAAAGATTTTTCTGGAGTTTTCTTTGTGATTTCTTCATATGTTGAAGAAGTCATATTTCTTCTTGATGGTGTATATGGATTATAATGTTTAATTCCCATTTTAAATTCTCTCCTTTTATTATTTATTTTCCGGGTTTTTTCCCGATAATTATTTTTAATTAAGCACCTAAAAATTCATCTATAGAATCTTTATATTTTTTGCTTAATTTAACTTCTTTTCCACCTTTTCCTAAATACTTCATTTCTGAAACATTAGTATCTATTGTAACAATAGCTTTTTTCCAGTCTGAAGTTTTTCCTGAGTGTACTCCAACTCTTTTTTCTTTTCCATTTACAGTTACAGTATTTACTTTTAATACTTTAACTTCAAATAATTTTTCAACAGCATTTTTAATGTCAACTTTTGTTGCATTTTTTGCTACTTTGAAAGTGTATTTTCCAACTTGCATATCAGCGCTACTTCTTTCAGTAACTACTGGAGCTAATATAACGTTTTCTGCTACCATTATGCGTACACCTCCTCTAATTTTTTGATTGTATCAACTGTTAAAACTAATTTTTTATATTTTAATAAATCATATACATTAATTGTATTAACTGATCCTGTTTTAACATTTTCAATATTTCTAGCTGATTTTTGAACTACTTCATTGTTTTCTGGTAAAACTATGAATGCTGCTCCATCAACTTTTAAATTTTTCATTGCTGAAACAACTTGTTTTGTTTTAATTTCTTTAAAATTAAATTTATCAACAACTACTAAATCATTTTCTAATACTTTAGAACTTAATAATGATTTA
>JAEESU010000015.1 GCA_016290095.1 Clostridia bacterium | reverse complement strand
TTTCTCCTTATTAATATATTGAATTGCTTCTAATATATCATTTTCTTTAATCTTTTTTCTTCCATCTAAATCAGCAATTGTTCTTGCAATTTTTAATGTTTTATAATATGTTCTCGTACTTAATTTAAGAGATTCATATGTTTTATTTATTATATTTGAGCATTTATCATCTAATGAACAGTACTTTTCAATCAACTCAGGTGTCAATTCTGAATTTAAACTTATATTTTCTTTTGTATATCTGTTAATCTGGATTAATCTTGCTTTGCATACTCTTTTTTTAATACTCTCAGATTTTTCTTCCTGTTTATTTCCTAGCTCTTTATAACTTACTTGCTTTACATTAACTTTTAAATCAAATCTATCAAGCATTGGCCCGCTTAGTTTAGATCTATAGTTTTTTACTACATTTTCTTTACATATACACTTTTTTGCATTACTACCATAATAACCACAAGGACAAGGATTACAACAGGCTAAAAGCATGAAATTACAGGGAAATAATGTAGACATTCCTGTTCTACTAATATTTATACTTTTTTCTTCAATTGGCATTCTCAAGATTTCTATTAATTCTTTTTTAAATTCCAATAATTCATCTAAAAATAATACTCCTAAATGTGCAAAGCTAATTTCTCCTGGCCTAGGAATTCTACCTCCTCCTATTAATGCTGTTTTTGATATTGAATAATGAGGCATTCTAAATGGTCTGTTCTTAATCATATTTCCATCTAATATTCCACCTATACTATGAATCTTTGTTACTTCTATTGATTCTTCAAGATTTAAGTCTGGTAAAATTGTTTGAACTCTTTTAGCAAGCATGGTTTTACCTGACCCTGGCGTTCCAATTAATATACAATTATGTCCTCCGCTAACAGCTATCTCTAGTGCTCTTTTAGCAAAGTATTGACCTTTAATATCTGAAAAATCTATATTGAAATTCGTTTCTTTAACATATGGATTTAATAATTTTGGAATTTTCACTTTGAAATCAATGTTTATATATTCAATTAGTTGTTTTAGAGAATTAACTCCTATTATTTCTATTCCTTTTACCATGCATGTTTCATCAATATTTTGATTAGGTATAATTATTCTCTTCATACCTAATCTCTTTGCTTCTAAGCATATTGGTAATACTCCATTTATTTTATTTACTCTACCATCTAATGATAATTCTCCTATGAACACAGTTTTGCTTAAATAAATATGATTTAATGCTCCAACAGACATTAATATGCCGAACTGCGATTGCTAAATCTAGAAATGCTCCTTCTTTTCTTACGTTTGCAGGTGATAAATTTATAATATATTTTTTGCTTAGTAGCTGTATATTACAATTTTTTATAGCCGTTCTCACTCTTTCTTTTGATTCTCTTATACTTACATCTGGTAAGCCTACTATATCCCAACAGGGCATTCCTGATGAAACATCCACTTCCACATCTATTAAAAAGCCTTCTAATCCATGCAAGCAAATACCTTTTGTGATAGATAACAAACACATCACACTCCTTATTAAATTTTTTGTTTTGAAAATTTTGGCTGATATGCCAAGAAATGATATTAGCTATAGAAAAGCTAATTTGATTTTTAAAAGAATACATTATTAGAAAGTCATTGTCAAGCATTTTTGAAAACAAAATAAAAAAAGTCTCTAAACGAGACTTTTTTTATTGATAATAAATATAACACTCTAAATTTTTTCTACCAAATTGAATCGCTGCTTGATGTGATCCCATAAATACATCTAGTTTATTATTTGATATTGCTCCTCCACGATCTTCTACTACAAACCATCCACCATTTGGTTGATCTGCAAATGCAGGAATATAAATAACTGTTCCCATAGGATATCCGCTTCCAGCAGCTACTGTGTGCCATTCTCTTGCGATGTTTCCTGAACTTGTAACTCCATTTGATTTACCACAACATTTAGCACATGAGCAATATGCTGAAGCATTTAATGTTCTTACAACTGGTTCTTTTCCATCTGCACTTGATGCAATAACTTCTGGAGATAATCCGCCAACTCTTGTTCCAGCTCTTGAAGTAATATTGTTTGAAATTTGAACAATTTTATTAACAGGCTCTTTTATTACCTCTTCAGAAATTACTGTTCTATCTATTTCTACTTCATCTTGATATCTTACTTTATATTTAATTTCTTTTATACCATTAACGCCCTGTTGAATAACTGAATCTTTTGTTTCAGATCCTTCAGTAGAAACGTCTTTGGTAATTGTTTCATAAGGTATTTCAACTTGTTCTGTTATAATCTTTTCAGCGATTTTAACATATTTTCCTAAGATTTCTTCAGATGAAACACTTTCAACTTCTTCTGCGACTATTTTCTTTTTAGCATTTGCCTTTGAAATAGTAATTGTTTTAGAAAAATCAATTTTATCACTTTCAGATGGATATACTTCTTCATCAGGTAAAACAATAATATGATTTTCTCCTAGAATTTCATCTACTCCTGTTTTAGCTGTTAAAACTGTAATCTCTTCTTCATCTGGAAATCTTATTGTTATATAATTCATCTCTGATTTAGATGCAAAAACACCCAAACCAAGCAAACAAACAAGTACAATACTTATAAAAACAATTTTTCTTATTATCTCGAAAGATAATCTTCCATCTGTTTTCATAAATGTCCTCCTAAAAATTTGCATTGTTATTATATTATTAAAGTCGAATTTTGTCAATCTTGATCAATTTGTCCATACTATAATATATGCTTTGGCACTTGGTTTAGAATATAAAAAAAGATTTTAGACTAGTCTAAAATCTTTTTTTGTCTTATTTAATTATTTGTTAAAATCTACTTTAACATTGTTTCTAGCTTCTGCATTCTCAACTTCAAATAAATCTTCTGCTTTAAAATTAAATAAACCAGCAATAATGTTACTTGGAACAGTTTCTATTTTTGTATTATAGATTGTAACTGCATCATTGTAAAATTGTCTGCTAAATGAAATTTTGTTCTCAGTATTATTTAATTCTTCTTGTAATTGCATAAAGTTTTGATTTGCTTTTAAGTCTGGATAATTTTCAGCTACAGCCATAATTGTTTTTAATGCTGAAGATAATTGATTATCTATATCTGCCATTTCTGAAATTCCTTTTGCATTACTCCATGCACTTCTTAGCTCTGTAACTTTACTTAGAGTACTTTCTTCATGTGACATATAACCTTTTACAGTTTCAACTAAGTTTGGTATCAAGTCAAATCTACGTTGTAATTGGACTTCTATTTGACTTTTGGCATTTTTTACTTTATTTCTTAATTGAACTAATCCATTATATAATGCTACAACCGCTAAAACTAAGACTATTAAGATAACTAAAACTATAATCATTTTCTTGTCCTCCTAAATATTCTACATACAATATAATTATAACAAATACAAAAAAAATATTCAACTTCTTTATATAAAAAATGAAGGGATAGTTTTTTAAGCTATCCCTCCAGGATTATTTATTATTCAAGAAAAATATTAAATGTCTTTATATTTAATATATTTATTATAACTAATATAAGTTAATACTGCTAATACTATAAGTGGTAATATAAACATTTGCGCACCTGTTGCTGGTATTTTTTTACCAGTTGCAGATCCATCTGTATTTGTGTTGGTGTTAGTTTTTGTATTTGTATTATTTACCGCATTATTTGTTGTACTAGGTTTTGCATTTACAGTTATAGCTTGTGTAACTGTTTTTGTTGTTCCATTTTCTGTAAATGTAATTGTAACTGTTTTATCTGTTGTTTTTAATGCACCAGATGGTGATACTGAATAATTACTTTTGTTAATTGTTTTTGTTGATCCGTCAGAATATTTTGCTTTTACCACCATTCCTGCAGCATCAAATTTTTCACCTTCTGTATATGTTGTTTTTGTAGGTTTTGTTGTAACTTCGATACTTGATAATGTTGCATCTTTTGCAGGTTCTTCTGCTTTAACAGTAATTGTTTGGCTAGTCATTTTTGTTGTGCCATTTTCTGAATAAGAAATTGTAACACTTGTATCTGTTGTTTTTAATGCACCAGATGGTGATACTGAATAATTATTTTTGTTAATTGTTTTTGTTGATCCGTCAGAATACTTTGCTTTTACTACCATTCCTGCAGCATCAAATTTTTCACCTTCTGTATATGTTGTTTTTGTAGGCTTTGTTGTAACTTCAATACCTGTTAATGTAACTTCTGTATCTGGATTATCTGGATTATCTGGGTTGTCTGGGTTGTCTGGATTATCTGGGTTGTCTGGATTTTGTGGGTTATCCGGATTACTTGGGTTATCAGGATTATCAGGTGTCTCTGCCTCTTTTACTGTTAAACTTACTCTTTCTGTAATTCCTTCAGATTCTTCAGAATTTTCAGTTACAATAAACATTGAATATGTTATTGCATCATTAATAGTTCCTAATGTAGCATTAGATTTTATTCTAAAATTAATTTTTAGTAAATCTGTATTACTTGTTAATCCATTGTTAAAATCAATTACAATTTTAGAATCATTATTTGATGAAGGATTTCCATTAAATGCAACATATGCTGTTGTATCTTCTATTGAGTCGATGTTTGCATTTGTTAAATTTTCAACCTTTAATCTTTCTGATCCGATTGTAACGTATCCATTAGAATCTTTTTGAATATCATCAACTTTTAGTGTTTCTATAACATTTTTATTGTAATTGATATAACCTGTAACACTTTGTACTTTTTTACCTGAACTTAAGTTTTTTAGTGATAGTGTTACTGTAACAGTTTTTCCTCTTTCTACTGTAGCACTTGTTGGAGATACTCCAATAGTAGCAGAAACAGCTGCATATACACTTGTACAACACAATAATATTATCGAAATTAACACTTGTATAAATATTAACTTACTTTTTCTCATAATTAATATGTCTCCTTATTGCTTTTTTACAATTCTAGAATAACATTTATCATTTTAAAAAGCAATAGATATTTTTTCAAATATTAAACATTTTGATAATTTAAATTATATCCTGGTACTTCTGCTCTATGATATAAAATCCATTTAGCATCAGTTACGTTAACTTTTGAATCATTATTTACGTCAGCAGCTTTAATAGCACTTTCTGAATATGTGCCAACTTCGTTTTTAATTGCTTTTACTAATGTAGAATCTGTTCCGTTAACAACACCATCTCCATTAATATCACCTTTTACTATTATTTCATAAGCAATTATATTTCCGTCCTTATCTTTAACTGCTACGTTTTCTCCTTTAGGTTGTACTTTAATTAACATTCCAGTTTTAATATTTCCATCTGTAACAACAGTATTTTGATCATGATCGTTTTCTTGCATTACAAAGATATCATAATTATCTACATTTTCATTACCAACTAGTATTTTCTTAAATTCATTAATTGGTGTTTTTGCTTTAACGTTTGTTAAATATCTTGTATCTGCACTATATCCTAAAGTAATGTTTGATGCTTGAGCTGGATTTGCTGGGTCGTCCGGATTTTGTGGGTTGTCTGGATTTTGTGGATTATCCGGATTCTGTGGATTGTCTGGGTTTTGTGGATTGTCTGGATTTTGTGGGTTGTCTGGGTTTTGTGGGTTGCCTGGATCAACAACTCTATAATTAATTGTTGCTGTTGTTCCTTTTCCAACACAGTTATCAACCTCTGAATCGACACCATTCATTGGAACTACAACAACTGTTCCAACTTTATCCCCTTCTGTCCTTGTATTTAATGTTACATATCTTCCTTCTGATTCAATTCTTCCATTTTGGCTTGTCTCTCCGAATGCTGTTCTGTTAACATCAATTCTTAATAATTGATTGAATATTTTTGGCAATTCAATATTTACTGTTGTAGGGTTTTCTTGTAAACTAATTGCTTCTGGTACATCTATAGTAATTTCTTGATCACTTAAATCTACTTTTAATTTTCCAGATTCAGCAATATAATTTGCATAATTTCCACCTGTAATATGATCTAAGTATTGTTCTAATTGTAAAATATCAGTTAATTGGTTTCCTGATAAATCTAATTCTTCTAGTTTTGTATAAACATCTTCGTATTCTTCTTTTCTAATTTGTAATTCACCTTTTAATAAGTTGTTACTTACATTTAAATATTTTAATTCTTTTAATGCTGATAATGGTCTAATATCAGAGATAAAGTTATATGCTAAATTTAATCTCTTTAAGTTTGTCATTTGAGCCCAATCAACATTTGATACATCAGCTATATAACAATATGCTGCATTTAAATCAGCTAATGTTTTTGCAAATACTGTAATTCCTTCTAAATTTTCTAAGTCAGCATTATAAGAAACATCTAATTTCTTTAATCTATCTAAGAAAACATATCTGCTTACATCACCTGTTAATAGTTTACCAGATAATGACATTAATTGTGTATATAGCATTAAATCATCTTCTACACCTAAATATGCAGTAGAATTTTCCATAATTCTTTCAACATATGTTAATTTTCTATAAGTATCTGTTGAAGCTAATCTTGATCCAGCAAATACTTCATCCATTGCTGCTATATTAGGATTTGCAACATCTTCTGTTGCTTTTAATTTTAGTTCATCTTCTTCGTATGCAACCTTATTTGCAATTATTCCATTTAATCTTGTATAAGGTCCTTCACAAGTATAAAGTGTTTTTGTATCTGCTGCACCATCTTGAGTATATGTTCTTGTATTTTCTTTATAAGCTATATAAGCACTTACTAAACTTGAACTACTATATGTTCCATCTTCTTCATATTTTTCTATTTCACTTAAAATTTGTTTTTCTATATCAGTTGGAATATTATCGAAGTCAAAGTTTTTAATTCTTTTCTCTAAATATTCTTTTTCATAGCAATATCCTGTTGCAGTTGCTTCGTTCATTCTTTTGATTAGGCAATAATTTGCCATTTCTGAATAAACTCCCATTTCCCTAAATTTGTTTAATACTTTAACAGCTCCTGTTCTAGTAAATGTTGTATTTGATAAGTATTCATTAAAGTAATCTGCAACAGGTGCTGTTTTTTCCGGATTACCAAATTCAATTCCTGGATAATAGAAACTTAATATTCTTTTATCTAACTCACTTAATGCTCCGTTAGCTTCTAATGTTGTTAAATATGCTGCTTCTTCGTTTATTAATGCAACAGCTGCTTCAGATGTTGTATGAGTATTTTCATAATACTCACTATATTCTTCAGTATTTAAATAATTTAGATTTGGAGCCAATAATGTTGTTAGTCTATATTCATTATTATATATAGTATAAAGAATATCTAGATACCCATATGCACTACTTATGGCTGTGTTTAATCTGCTTTGTTGCTTATTAAGGATTTCAACATATCCATCAACATGCTTTTCAGCCTCATCATCATAGTAACCATATATTTTATCTAAAACTTTATTTATAGCTGTAATTTTTTCTGTTTTACTCTTTTCATAATTCTCAAAATCTTCTGCTTTTGGCTCATCTAATGTATTTGGATCTACAAGTTGAGCTGTTTCTTTTAATAAACCAATTATTTCTTTAGAAGCATCTTTTAAACTTTGTTCTGTTGTTTTTATGGCTTCTCTTTCTGTTTTAATTGAAGCTACAGATTTTGATAAGTTTCCTTGGCTTCTATCTCTTAACCATTTTGAATAATCTGTTCTCATTTGTACTTCCCAATCTGCTTTGTGAGCTTCTAAATCATATATTGGGTCTATATTTTGTAGATAGTTATGAGAAACATTTAAATCACTTGTTAATCCAATAAAATATTCGATTCCTGATAAGTCTCTGATTTGTTTATTGTTTAATACTAATGATGTAATTTTATTAGTTAATATTGCATCATAAATAACTAATACTTTAGCATCATCATATGCAGCAATATACATATCTTCTCCTGTTACACCAGAATCATTTGTTGGTATTTTTATTTTTTCATAAGTTGTTACAACTCCATAAGTATCAACAACTTTTTCTTCTGTTCTCTCATATTTATATCCTGTAGAATATACTTCTCCTGAAGGGTACTTTTTAATAGTACCTGTTGTTTCATCTATAGTAAATAAATATGTTCTTGGAGTTACATTTCTGTCATATAACCACAATGTATTTCCTGATTTAACATAGTTATATTCTTCATATACTATTTCATTATCATTGTTTACTATATATGGATAACTTGTTAACTCTGAGTTAACTGTTTGTCCACCAGTTAATTGTTCTTTTACTGCATTATATAAATTTGCATCTGGAAGAACAGTTGCTTCAGAATAATCTGCATATATTACATAATATAATTCAAATTTACTATCACATAATATATTATCTGCTGCTCTATTTAAATTTCCATAAGAAGCAGCTTCTGTTGGATCATCATGAATGTAAATTTCTAATTTTGCTAAACCTAATTTGCTGTTTCCATCTTCATCAGCTATATGAACTTTAACTTGATAGTTTTGTAATCCTACTTCCATAGTAGTTCCAGGCCAATCGATATATGGAGCACCATTAAGCATAGCTTCTTCCATAGTTAATGTATGTTTATAATCAGATTCCAATACAGATGTCATTGTTTTCCAATTAGATTTAATGAAACCTGCTAATCTCAAGATTTGTGGTAAATCAAAATTTTCATATTCATCATTATCAGAATCTTCTTGAGTACTTGATGGAATTGTATAAACTTCCTTAATATATTGACCACTTAATACTATTGTACCGTTGTCTCTTAACTTATTTATTAATGTAGAAATCTTTTCCACATTAGCAATTTGGTTTGAAGATAAATCTAAATAGTTTAATTTTGATAAACTATTTAAAACTTCTAAATTACTAGTTTCTGTTAAATTATTACCAGAAAGTTCTAGATGGTCTACTTCTGTAAATTTTTCTAGTCCTGTTAAATCATAGATTCCACCTTCATTAAGGTTTAATCTATCAACAGAGCTTACATCTACAGAAAGAGTGTGTTCAACGTCATCACATGTAAAAGTTTTTCCTTGAATTTCAAGGCTATTCTTTACAGCGAAGTACAGTTTACTGTTTAGATGGATTTCTCCACCATTGTCTGTGTCATCCGCGGCAAAAACCGGTAAAACACAGTTCAAAATCATTATGATCAGTAATGAAATTGAAATTAACATTCTCCTTTTCATAAAAATAATCCTCCCTGAAAATTTTTTTGTTAGCCTTATAATAGCATTTGTATTTTTTTTTGCAATACCACTTTTTTTCTACTGTTTTTTTTCGACTTCTAAGGCTTTACGGAACATCATTTGCGAGGATTTATGGGTCATTTATTAAGTTTTCATTACTTTTTAAGGCTTTTTTTATACTTTTACTACGAAATCAATGGTTTGGTGTTATTTTATAACATAAAAAAAGTAAGATTTTTTAAAATCTTACTTTATACTTTATATATTTTTTTTGCATTTTCATATGTTGCTTTAGCAACATCTTCTAAAGACATTCCTTTTATCTGAGCAATTTTTTCAGCAACAAGCTTCACTTTTGTAGAATCATTTCTTTGTCCTCTAAATGGTTCAGGTGTTAAATATGGAGAATCTGTTTCTATTAATATTCTATCCAATGGAACTAGATTAACAGGATCTTCTGATTTGGCATTTTTAAATGTAATGTTTCCACTAAATGAAATATAAAATCCTAATTTTAATCCTTCTTTAATTAGTTCTTGATTTAGAGGGCAACAATGAAATATGCCTTTCTCTTTTACAGGATGATTCTTTAAGATATCTATTGTATCTATAAAAGCATCTCTTGTATGAATTACTATTGGCTTATTTATCCTGTTAGCAATCTCAATTTGCTTTATAAACAGATTTCTTTGGTCTTCTTTATTTTCCTTATTCCAATAATAATCTAGTCCTATCTCTCCTATTGCAACAACTTTATTGTTTTGGGAAATTTGTTCTATTTTTACTAGATTCTCTTCTTTAAAATCTTCTATATCGTTAGGAGATATTCCACATGTTGCATATATAAAGTGATATTTTTCCGCTATTTCTATTGCTTTCTTGCTTTGCTCTAAATTGTATCCAATACAAGTAAACTTCGTAATTCCTGCATCATATGTGCTTTGAATTACTTTATCTATATCATTTAAAAACTTTTCATCATTATAATGTGAATGTGAATCAAAAAACTCTAGCATTTAGTTCTCCTTAAAAACAGCAATTGCGTATGCTACAGCATACTCCTTAGAATGTGATAAGCTAATCTCTATATAGTCTAATCCTTCAACATCTTTCTTTATGTTTACATTTGGTTTTCCAGTTTTATCGTTAACAATCTCTATATCTTTCCATGAGAGATTATCTACTTTTGCTGCTATTGCCTTATATACAGCTTCTTTTGCTGCAAACCTTGCTGCATAACTCTCAAACTTTTGATTTTTCTTTTTCTCACAATAATCTATTTCTGTTTGAGTAAAAACTCTTTTTAAAAATGTATTTCCTATATTTTCTATATCTTCTCTTATTCTGTATATTTCAATTATATCTGTTCCATTTAATATCTTCATCTTTTCCCCTTACGATAGTAAATACATTAGGAATAATATATTAATAGTATTAAATATTAGAGAGAATATTAACAAAATTACTATAATTGAATAATAATTGTTGTTCTTTTCAATATTTAAATCTCTATAAATTACTTCATACTTGTTTTGAATTTCTTTATATAACTCATCAAGCTCTAATGTTTGATTAATTGTTTTATAATAAAGTGCTCCTGTATCATCTAAAGTAACTTCTTTATTCCATATATCTTTTGTAAATTTTGTAAAGCTTTCACGTAATTTAATTATTCTATCATATATTCTAAACTCTTTATTTAATCTCATTAGGAAAATTTTCTTATATAATGATAATATATATAAGTAAAAATATTGATTTTCATACTCGAATGGCAACTTAGTGTAATTGTATATGTCTATTCCTGAACACATAATATTTGATGCTGTATTTGATATTGTTGTTCTTATATATTTAAATTTTTCTATCATATGGAGGTTGTGCTCTAAATTTGCCTTATTAAAGTCAGAATTGTAATTACTTGGAAGTACATTTGCAAATCTTAAAAAGTCGTTTTCTATATTATCAAAATTAGTTTTTTCACTCCAATTACTTGTTTCAACACACACATAAGAAAATGTATAAAACTGAGAATTAAGAATTCCTTCATTTGGGTCTTTATTCTTCTTTCTGTTTTTTGCATTTTCTCCAGTTATGCTATTAATTAAGTTTACAATGTCCTTTGTACTATTGAATGAATCTGTTTTGATTTTTATATTTTCAAATTCCTTTAATGATGCAAATTCTGAATTGATTCCTCTAAAACAATAGTTAAAATCTAATACATCTGTAAACTTATTTGTATTCTCTAAATGTGTTTTCATATTGAAAAAGCATATTCCCGTATTAAAACAAACAATTTCAATTTCTTCTATTTTATAAAAAATACCACTTTCGTCTTCAACACTTATTATTTCATTATTTGAAATATCATAAGTAAAACAACTTACTGTATCTTTTGCTACTATTTTTGCTTTTCCTTCATTATCTAAAATATTAAAGTTCTTTAATAATCCGCCTCTTAATTCAAATGTTGGAAACAAAAATGATCTAATATTTGGTAAAAAGAAATTATAAATATCTAAGTCTTTTTCTTTTTCAAACACTTTGTACTTACATCTTTTATCTTGTAATAACCTCAATATATACTTATCATACTTTGTTCCATCTATTATAAATGGATGTATGAAATATGTATACTGATATTTTGTCATTAGTTCCAAAATAATTTACCTTCCTTTTCCTTCGTTATTTTGTATAAGCATATAAATTAGTGTCATTAAATCTATGCCATTGTCCTATAAAATCAATGTACACATAATCATGTAAATCAACTGTTGGTTCAAGTATAATTGTTCCATCAGACTTTAAGACTCCCCAAAGTCCATCTTTATTCACTACACAATAACCATACGCATTTTGTTCTTTTGCATCATCATAAATACAATCAACTATTCTTTTTCCGTCTTTATTTTCGTATCCGTATTTACCATTTTCTTTTACGATAAATAATGTATTTCTTGATAAAACTTCTTTATTTGTTTTTTCTTCAAATTTGAAGTTATAATAATGATATTCATCATTTTGTCTTACCCTTAGATATCCCAAATCTAAATCTAGTTCTGAAACTATTATTCCACTAAGTTGAATATTAAAGTTTCTATCTATTATATCTGTTGTATAATCTTCTTTTTCTGCTATATAAAAATCTGCTTCTTTAACATAGTTTATTGTTTTATACCCATAATCAATTACATTTGTTCCATCTTTGCTTATAATTCCATATTTGTCTCCTTTTTTAGCTATAAAATAATCTGTAATTGAGAACTTCAAATCGTCATATTCTATTGTAATTATAACGTTTCCGTCTTTATCTATTAATCCATATTTATCATCTTTTTTAACAATAAAATTATCTAAATCTATTGCTTCAACAGAATCAAATCCTTTATTTAAAATGATTTTACCATATGAATTAATAATTTCTAATGCACCATTTTCTATAACAACATAATAGTTGTTTCCAGATATATTTTTTATCTCATCATATTGGCATGTTAATATTTTAGATTTATCTGAGCCGACTAACCCAACTTTATTATCTTTATTTTTTACAATATATCCATTTTGATATGTTTCTGATAAAGCACCCACTTCTGCGTATTCAAGTTCTACAACAATTTCTTCCATTGCTGTATTAAATATTCCTTTTTTTTCTTCTTTTTCAAGAACTAAACAGTTTTCAACTCCTGGTAAAGGGTATATATTATCATACTCTGCCTTTAACACTTCTTTACCTTTGAAATCTATTAATCCATATTTATCATTGCTTTTATATCTTAGTACATTCTTTTCATACCAAGTTTTCTTTCCATTTGTATTTTCAAATGGTTCTATACTTCCATATCCTGAAAATATCTCAGCTCCTCTACTGTTTAAGACTTTTGTTTTATATGTTTCCTCTTCATAGTTAATGTCCTCTGTAAAAATAAAAACATCAACGTTGTTGTCTGGAATAATTATCATTTCATCATTCATTAAATTTTCAAGTTTTTCGCCAGAACTTTTGATAACTCCCCATTTTCCATCTTCATAAACAGGAAAATATGCGACATCTTGCACAAAGCTTTTTTTCATATTTTCTGGAGACAGAATTTTTTTCAGAGATACTATTATCATAATAAAAACAATAATTGCTATTATTGTAGCAGCTACTTTTTTTAAGTTAAGTTTTGGATTTTCATCATATCTTCTTCCTCTACTCATTTAAACCTCCATAATATTTAAATATATACTCATTCTAATATTACCTATTTACTATATCATTTTATATTAAAAAAAACAAGTAGAGATAAGTAATATTCTTATCTCTACTTGTCTATTTTTTTAAGAAATACTGATATATTTCATTTTTATTTATATTTCTATCTTTTGCAATCTTTTTTATTATTTCTTTTTTGTCCAATCCTTGCATAGCGTAATAATTATAATGTTCCTCTAATGTAGTTTGATTTAAGTCTGATGTTTGTTTTTCTTTAATAGATTCTTCTCCACCCTCAATTAAAATAACAAATTCTCCTTTAATCCCTTCGGTTTGCTCTATAATACTGCTTACTTTTCCTCTAACAAACTCTTCATGTATTTTTGTTAATTCTCTTGCAAGCACAATATCTCTATCTCCTAATATTTCTTTTATTGCTTCAAGAGTTCCTAAAAGTTTATGTGGAGCTTCATATAAAATGATTGTTCTTTTCTCGTATTTTAACTCTTCTAGTTTTTCTTTCTTTTCTTTTTTTAAAGCTGATAAGAATCCTACAAATAAGAATTCCTTTGTTGAGAAACCAGAAGCTATTAATGCATTTACAAATGCACATGCACCCGGAATAGGAATTATCTGTATATTATTTTCTATTGCTTGTTTTACAATCTCTTCGCCAGGATCAGAAATCGCAGGTGTTCCAGCATCAGATACTATTGCCACGTTTTGTCCTTCTAATACCCTATCAATAATTATATTGCTTTTCGTTTTTTCGTTTTGCTTATAATAGCTTATTAGTGGTTTACTTATCTCAAAATGATTTAACAATCCAAGAGTATGTCTTGTATCTTCTGCTGCTATTAAATCAACTTCTTTTAATATTTTTAATGCTCTTAGTGTTATATCCTCTAGGTTTCCTATTGGTGTTGCAACTAAATAAATCTTTCCTTTCATAACTATTTCCTCTTTTTATCATATATTTCTAAAACCTCATCTGTATATTCTCCATTGTCTTTATAAATAACTAGTGGTTTATCTATTTTTAGGTATTCTCTTGCACCTTTTATAGCTTTTACAAGAATAAGTGTTGGCTTATCTCCTGCTTTAGAATGCACGAATCTTATTCTTTTTGGTTCCATTTTGTGTTTCCTAAGTAAAACCATTATATCTACTAATCTTTCCGCTCTATGTACCATATAGAATTCTCCTAAATCTTTAAGTAGCTTATAGCTAGCTGTAATTATGTCTTCTAAATTGCATTCTACTTCATGCCTAGATATTAGCTGTCTTTTATCAAGATTTTTTACTCCTGTGTTTTCTTTTTTATATGGTGGATTAGTAACTATAGCATCAAATTTATATGGTTCTAAATAGTCAAAAATATCCTTTATATTAGCATTTATTACTCTAAATTTGTCCTCTAAATGGTTAAGCTTTGAACTTCTGCTAGCCATTTCGGCAACATCTTCTTGTATCTCTACGCCATAAATGGATTTAAGCTTCGTTTTACTCGTTAGTAATATTGAAACGATTCCTGTACCAGTACCTATATCAACCACTTCAGAATTTTCCTTGATTTCCCTAGCAAAATCGGATAGCAAAACACTATCAACTCCAAAACAAAATCCGTTACAATTTTGTATTATTTTAAGTCCTTTATATTCTAAATCATCTATTCTTTCATCTTCTCTCAGTTCCATACCAAATCCTCATAAATAATAATACTTTTTCATAATACCATAATCCATGAGTTTTTTCAATATTTCAAGACATTATCCGTTGTTTTCTTGTATCTTTATATTCACACTATTTATTTCTTTAAACTCTGAAACTGTCTTAGAAATTGCAGATATTATCATGTCTTTACTGTTTTCATCCTCAAATGCTTTTAAAAACTCACTAGACATGCAAATAGTTAAAACATCATTATTTAGTTCTGTACTAATTATTTTAGCACCATTTGGTATTACTCTAATTAAATTTTCGCTTTGAGGTCCACTTGCAAGCAATTCTAAAACCTTATCATATGGATTTTTTAGCAATTCTTTTGAATCAATTAGTCTTGTCTCTTTTTCGATTTCACTTGTTTCTTTATTAATAAAATACAATGAAATCATCGTTTTCCTCATGTTTTTTCCGTCTATCTCAATTTCAGGAATATATTCTGTTTCTATACCCACGCTTGAAGCAATCCAAATTCCTCCTATAATAACTATAATTACAACTATCATAATAACCCATTTTTGCATTTCATCTTCCTCCTTTTTATAGCTTATTCGATATAAAACAAAATATTCTATATACTTTTAATCACTAGATAATATAGGTTTGTTGACTAAACATACCAAAAGTTGTATATTATATTTATTGAAAGGAGATAATTATGGCTAAAGTTAGAGACTTTGTAAGCGGATTAACTCATTGCATTGGCGCAGGTCTTTCTCTTATTGGTTTACCTATTTTAATTGTTACGGCAGCTTTAAATGGAGATGCCTATGATATAGTTTCATATTCTCTATTTGGAACATCTCTATTATTATTATATTTATTTAGTACACTTTACCATTGGCTAAATATAAGTGAAAAAAAACTAAACGTATTTCGAAAGTTTGATCACATTATGATATACATTGTAATAGCTTGTTCATATACTCCAGTTTGCATTGGCCCATTAAGAGGTCCTTGGGGATGGTCAATATTCGGAGTTGTTTGGGGATTAGCCGTTTTAGGTACTGTTTTATCTGCTATTTGGATAAGAGCACCTAGAGCTCTTACTACTACTATTTATATTGCTATGGGATGGTTAGTAATTATCTTTATATTCCCTTTAATAAAAGTATATAAAGAAGCACATCTATTCTATAGTTTATGGTGGCTTTTGATAGGTGGCATTTTTTATACAATTGGCGGTATTATTTACTGGAGAAAATGGCCAAGAAACAAGATACTTATGTTTGGATTTCATGAAATTTTTCATGTGTTTGTTATGCTTGGAAGTTTCTGCCAATACTGGTTCATTTTAAATTATGTTTGGAAAATATGACATTTATGTAACAAAGAAACCAGAAAAAATTATGGTTTCTTTTTTTGTTTTTTAAATGTTTTCTTATATATTTCAAAATCTTGAAACACCTCATTTTACTATTGTTTTGGAAAATACAAACATTGACAAATTACAACAAATGTTATATGATACACAAAGAATAACTACTTTATAAACACATAATTTATTTATATACATTAATTGAAAGGTAAAATGCTATGAAAGAATTATTACATGTTGGTTTAGACATCGGTTCTACTACTGTTAAAATTGTTATTTTAAATAAAAATCTAGAAACAGTTTATTCTAACTATGAGAGACATTTCTCAGACACTAAAACTACTTTATATAATGTTTTAGAAAAAATGTTAAAAGAATATAAAGGAAATGAATTTACAATTTCACTAACTGGATCTGGTGCTCTTGATATATCTAAAATATTAGGTGTTGATTTTATACAAGAAGTTATTTCTTGTAAGTCTGCCGTAGAGAAAATTATTCCTCAAACTGATGTTGTTATAGAGCTAGGTGGAGAAGATGCTAAAATTATATATTTTGATAAATTTATAGAACAAAGAATGAACGGAACATGTGCTGGTGGTACAGGTGCCTTCTTAGATCAAATGTCTTCTTTACTTAACACAGATACAGCTGGTCTTAACGAGCTTGCAAAAACCTATGAAACAATTTATCCTATTGCATCACGTTGTGGTGTTTTTGCTAAAACAGATATACAACCATTATTAAATGAAGGTGCTAGAAAAGAAGATATTGCCGCTTCTATTTTCCAAGCAGTTGTAAATCAAACAATCAGTGGATTAGCTTGTGGTAGACCTATAAAAGGAAAAGTTGCCTTTTTAGGCGGTCCTTTAAACTATTTATCAGAACTTAGAAAAAGATTTATAGAAACATTGGGCTTAACAGGTGATGAAATAATAGTTCCTGAAAATGCTCATCTATTAGTTGCAACAGGTGCTGCTTTATCATCTTTAGAATCTACAGTTTACTCTTCTGAAGAATTAGAAGAAAAGCTAAAAAACTTTAAGACAGCCAGATATACCGAAGGAAAAACTTTGCCACCTCTATTCGAAACAGAAAAAGATTATGAAGAATTTAAGAAAAGACATGATAAAGATAAGGTTACAAGAAAAGACCTAAAAACATATAAGGGTGATGCTTTTATAGGTATTGATGCTGGTTCCACTACTACGAAACTTGTTCTTATTGATACAGAAGGATCTTTATTATATTCATTATATGCAAATAACAAAGGAAATCCTCTAACAAGTGTTATTACTATGCTAAAACAGTTATATAAAGATTTACCAGAGGGTGTTATCATTCGTTTTAGCGGAGTTACAGGTTATGGAGAGAAATTAATACAAACAGGTCTAAATGTTGATTTAAACGAAATTGAAACAATAGCTCACTATACAGCAGCTAAAAAATTTTTACCAGAAGTAAATAGCATTATAGATATTGGCGGACAAGACATGAAATACATAAAACTAAAAAATGAATCAATTGATAATATAATGCTTAATGAAGCTTGTTCATCTGGTTGTGGATCATTTTTAGAAACATTTGCCAAAAGTCTTGATATATCTATCGAAGACTTTGTTAAAGCTGCTCTTGAATCTAAATCGCCTGTAGATTTAGGATCAAGATGTACTGTATTTATGAATTCTAAAATAAAACAAGCTCAAAAAGAAGGATTCTCTGTTGGTGATATCTCTAGCGGATTATCTTATTCTATTATTAAAAATGCTATTCAAAAGGTTATGAAAGTAAGAGATGTTAAAACACTAGGAAAAAATATTGTTGTACAAGGTGGAACTTTCTATAATGATGCTGTATTAAGAAGTTTTGAGCTGATTGTTGGAAGAAATGTTATTAGGCCAGATATTGCAGGTTTAATGGGAGCATATGGCGTTGCACTACTAGCTTTAGAACAATATAATGCAAATCTAAACATGGAATATCGTTCTACAATTCTAAAGGCAGATGAACTAGACAACCTAAATATTAAGATTAGTCATGTACGTTGTAAAGGTTGCGAAAACAACTGTCTTCTTACAATTAATTTATTTGAAAATGGTAAGAAATTTGTATCTGGTAATCGTTGTGAAAAAGGTGCCGGAATTCAAAATGAAAATAAAGTTCAATTACCTAATATATATAAATATAAATACGAGAGACTTTTTGGCTATAAACCTCTTACAGAAGAAAATGCTGCACGTGGAACAATTGGTATCCCTAGGGTTTTAAATATGTATGAGGACTACCCTTTCTGGTTTACATTCTTAACCAAATTAGGGTTCAGAGTTATCATATCAGAAAAAAGTAATAGAAAAACTTATGAAAAAGGAATGGAATCTATGCCATCTGAGTCAGTTTGCTATCCGGCTAAACTTGCTCATGGTCATATTATGAGCTTAATAAAGCAAGGAATTAATACTATATTCTATCCTTGTATTCCATATTCTAGGCGAGAATATGAGTCTTCTGACAACCATTACAATTGTCCAATTGTTATTTCATATTCTGAAGTAATAAAGAACAACGTTGAAGAATTGAGAAGTGATAAGATTAAATATATTAATCCATTCCTTCCAATAGATGATATTAAAAATTTAGTAAAGGTTGTTTATAGTTTAGATTGTTTTAAAGAATACAAATTCACAAAGAAAGAATTGCAAGATGCAGCCGAAGCTGCAGAGGCAGAATATCAGAAATTTAAACAAGATGTTAGAAATAAAGGTAAAGAAGCTATAGACTATATTAAAGAAAACAATTTACGTGGAATTGTTTTAGCCGGAAGACCATATCATGTTGATCCAGAAATAAATCATGGTATCGATACTCTAATTACAAGTTTAGGCTTAGCTGTTCTTTCAGAAGATAGTGTTTGCGAACCACATAATGGTGTTTCAAAGAAACTTCGTGTTGTTGATCAGTGGGTATTCCACTCTAGATTATATGCAGCTGCAGAATTTGTTGGAAAACATGATTTTCTAGAAATGATACAATTAAACTCTTTTGGATGCGGTGTAGACGCTGTAACAACAGACCAGGTTGAAGAAATCTTAAAGAGCTATGACAATATGTACACATTAATAAAAATAGATGAAATAAACAACCTCGGCGCAATACGTATTCGTGTTAGGTCTTTACTTGCTAGTATGAATAAGAGAATTGCCCAAAAAGAAGAAGAAAAAAAAGATTTGGAACTCGGAAATTATGAAGTTCAAAGAATACCATTTACAAAAGAAATGAGAGAAAATTATACTATTCTTGTTCCTCAAATGGCTCCTATTCATTTTGAATTAATTGAAGCAGCTATGAATTCTATAGGGTATAATTTAAAAGTCTTAAAAGAATGTACAGAAAAAACAGTAGAAACTGGTTTAAGATATGTAAATAATGATGCTTGCTATCCTTCAATATTAACAACTGGACAATTTATTGAAGCACTTCAATCTGGAGAATATGATTTAGATAAAACAGCATTAATAATGTCTCAAACAGGCGGTGGTTGCAGAGCAACAAACTATATTGGATTTATTAGAAAAGCATTAAAAGATGCTGGATTTTCAAAGGTACCTATAATATCATTTAATGTTGTTGGTATGGAAAAAAGCACGGGATTTAAGATTACAATTCCAATGGTAGACAAATTAATTAAAGTATGCTTATACGGAGATTTACTACAGAAATTACTATATAAAAATAGAGCATATGAAGTACATAAAGGTGAAAGTGAAGAATTATTTAATAAATGGATGGGAAAATGTAAAAAACTAGTTGCACACTCAAGTCATCTAGAATTTAAACAAAGCATATATGATATGGTTAGCGACTTTGAAAAAATAGAATTAGATACTTCCATAGAAAAGCCAAAAGTAGGTATTGTAGGTGAAGTACTAATAAAATATCATCCATTTGGAAACAACTTTGTTGTAAACGTATTAGAACGTGAGGGCGCTGAAGTTATTGCACCAGATTTTATGGGATTTATCAAATTTATAGCAACACACAAAATTACAAACAATGCCTTATTAAATATAGATAAGGCTAAAGCCACTCTTTTTAGAGCAGCTATCAGATTAATAGAATTTGTTGAAAAAGACTTAAAAATAGCTTTAAGTAATTCAAAAAAAGGTTATTTGTTGCCATGTAATATTTTTGAATTAGAAAAAAATGTAAAAGATATCTTATCAATAGGAAATCAAACTGGCGAAGGATGGTTTTTAACAGCCGAAATGGTAGAATATATTGAAAATGGTATTCCAAATATTATTTGTGTTCAACCATTTGCATGTTTGCCAAATCACGTTGTTGGAAAAGGTGTTATAAAATCAATTAGAGAAAAATATCCATATGCAAATATTTCGCCTGTAGACTATGATCCAGGAGCAAGTGAAACAAATCAAACAAACAGAATAAAATTATTAACAACTGTTGCAAAAGATAATTTAAAGAAGAAAAATCAATCAAAAAAGGCAATTGAAATCGAAAATATGGTAACTGATAATCTATCTAAAAAAGTAAAAAATTAGTATAAAAAAAAGAAAGGATGTAAAAATCATTCTTTCTTTTTTTTGTTTACCACCCAAAAGTTATGTACACCTTTTGTATGCGTGCAATTGATCTTATCACCTTTTTATAAGTCAAGCCCCACTGTAAGCTCCTTAATTTTTTAATAAACAAGTGTTCTTATTTTATTTTTTGTCTTTTCGGCCAACTAATTTGGTTGTTATTTTAGCAAACATTACATTTTTTTTACACAAAAAAAGATTTATCATATTCTTTTTAACAAATCCTTAACTATTCATTTTAATAGATTTTGTCAGACAAAATTTTTTATCAATCAATCTTTATGTTTTTTTCATATTAATATTAAAATTTTAAAAAATGTTTTAAAAAATATTTTAATAAACAATTTTTTAAAAATAATAATAAAAAAAATAACTTAATAAATATTTTTTTAAAATTAATTGTTAAAAAAAATAAAAAATAATAAAAAATATCAAAAAAAAATAAATTTTTTATATTTTTATAAAAAAACTTGGTTTTTTTTCGATTTTTTGTCATAAAAATCTATTTTTTTTTACATATAAAAAATTCTTACTTTCTATTTTACATTTTCTATATTTATGTATACCTTATTTATATGATTCCTATATATATTAACGTTTGTTTCAAAATATAATTTTTACATAAAGACAATTTTATCTGCCTTTTTTCGAACAAGTGGTTGTAAAAAGCATCTGTTTTTAGTTCCTAAAAATCATTTTTTATTTATTTGAGTGTTTTTTAAGAAAGCTTGATATTTCGCCGTTTTTATTTTTTCTATTTTTTTATCATATTCTTTTATTTAAAAAATTAAAATTTAAAAGAATTTTATTTTGTCGTTTTTTTATTCTTTTATAATAATTATTATATTTAATTTTGTTTTTTACATATTATATATATATTATATTTATTTTTTCTACATCTTCAAAATATTGTATTATGTATACATTTTTACTAATTACTAACCTAGAACCAAAAAGTATGTCCTTTCCATTTTCCCAACATATTTACGGCTTGTTTTTTTACAATAATTTTTCAAGAAAAGTCACTTGTTTTTTTGGCAAATTAATCATACTGATCTTCACCAAAAAATTGTTTCTTTATGATTTTGCTTTTTGAGATTTTATTATTATCCTTTTTCTAATTTAACAATTTTTTTAATTATTGTTAAAATCAAATTATAGTTAAACACTTTATAAACCGCTATTATTAATAATTAATATAAAAATATAATTTATTATTTTTTTTAAAATCGTAATTTTTAAATATTTTTAAATATTCTTTTTGTATTTTTTTTAATATTTATATAACTCCTTTCATCTTTATTTTTAAATTTTTAAGCATAAAAATTGGATGAGTTTTCTTTGTACTATTAACATTATGTATACTGTAAAAACGTCTTATATTTTCTACTATTAAAGTTTCACAAAGCCATCTTTTCCTAGTATGTTATCATTTTTTTTAAATATTCTTACGAAATGCTTTTTACTTGTCTATATGTCAACTACTTCTTGAAAATTTAGAATCCCTTCAGATGATTTCTCAATTTGACCTTTTTTAAATTCTTTTTTCCTTTAAGTATATATGGTCAAAACATCAATGATTGTTAGTTTGCTATAAGCCTAGCCACAAGGGATTTTAGAGATTGTTATTACAAAATAAATATAAAACTATTTTTTTTTATTTATTTTAATTTTTTGTTTTTTGATAAAAATAAAGAAAAAAAGTGATTTTAAAAAATAATATAAAATTATTTCCTAACAATTAATTTGACAAATTTTTAAGCAAAAAATACTATTTTTTTATAGTATATATAGTAACAAAAACTGCATTTTTATTTTTATGGTTCTTTTGTATTCCGCAGAGTTTGGTCAGCTTTTTTATTTTAGTATTTAAATCATTTTTGGTACGTTTTTTCTTCTTATTTATCTTGTACTTTTCTAATAACAATTTTCTTATTTTTTTTAGTTTAAAATAAAAATTTATTATTTATAACATTTTTTTACAAATCTTTTCACCATTTTTTATCAGATTCATCACAATTGAGTTTAAAGCACTTTAAAATGTATAAGTATAATTTGTTGTTTTTTTAAAAAAAATGTCTTATTTTTTATTTTAGAGCTTCGTTTTTTAATAATATTTTATTTAATTTTTCATCTGCATTTTTCCATTTTTACCTTATATTTATTGTTAATTTTTTTATAAATTGATCATGCGATTTTGAACACTTTTTAGTATTAACTTTAAAACTTTCAAACTCCCATTTCCCATACACTTTTTATTAAAAAATTATCATTTTTTTATAGCGTGTTTTTTTTAAGATTTAGGCTCTACAATTTATCTCAAAATTTTTAAAATTTGTACTGTTATTGTTTTGAAAAAATTTTTTCTAATATATATTACAGAATTCTTAAAACCCTTTACTTTTAAGTTATTTTTTTAAACACTATGTTTAAATTTAAAATTAAATATAAATATCATTGATCAGATTATTTTTTTTGTTTTATTCGCAGTAATTATATTTTTTTATTTTTGAGAGTTTTTTAGACCATTTTTTTCAAAAAATTGGC
>JAEESU010000014.1 GCA_016290095.1 Clostridia bacterium | reverse complement strand
GGAGGTCGACGGTTCGAGCCCGTTCCAGGTCGCCATAAATATCTAGTTTTAGCTACTAGATATTTTTTATACGGTTCGATAGCTCAGTTGGTAGAGCAGGGGACTGAAAATCCCCGTGTCGGTGGTTCGATTCCACCTCGGACCACCAAAAAAAAGAACACATCAAGGATGTGTTTTTTTAGTACAACTAATAAAGTGGAATCGAAAAGGAGGAAAAGAAAATAGTCCAGTGGACTATTTTCCCGACGCGGCTCGGCGATTCCACCTCGGACCACCAAAAAAAGAACACATCAAGGATGTGTTTTTTTTATATGTTAAAATATCATTAAGTTTTAATTACATTTGTGTTATTTTAGACAAAAAAAGGAAGAGATATGAGATAATAACATTGTATATTTTATTCAACTATTTATATAGTTTTGAAAGGAGAATTTGTATGGCAGAAATGAGTAGGGAAAATGCCCGCAGAATAGAGTTTTATGGAGGAGACATCGATAGATGTGTGGAAGAATTATTAAAATATAGAGACCGTGGAGAATCTGTTGTTTTAAATTTTAATGGTCATGATTTATATTCTTGTGATGTAACACTTGATAGTGCTTATGAAGAAATTACAGGACATAAAAAAGAAGAATTTGATAGACTAGTAGAAGAATCAAATAGAGAATATATGGAAAGAGAAGCAAGAGAAGAAAAGGAAGCACAAGAAAAAATACCATCATGGATAGAAAGAGGTAAAAAAATAATCTATCCTGAAAGAGAAGCAGAGTGGAAAGAATGTGTTGAAGCTAGAGCTTCTGATTTGTATCATGGTGAAGACTTGGAAATGGCATTACAATTAATGGAACAATTAGAAGCAGGATCTACAATGGAAGATGTTATGGTTGCATTTGATAGCCAAGACCATTCAGGAGCTTCAGCAGCAATGGTAAGAGGAATTTTACTACATTTTTCAAAAAAAGGACCAGAGTTTTATGAAAGAACATCTTTTGGAGAATTAACAGAAAATGAGAAAGCATTTGTAGAAGAAAAAAGAAAAGAAAATGCAGAACTTGAGAAAGTACATAATTCACAAGAAGTAGTAGAAGAACATGAAGCATCTGAAGAAGTAAAAGCAGATACAGAAGATCCATTTAGAGAAGAAAAAGCAAGGGCTCAAGAAGCAAAAATGACTTATAAATATGGATCTGTATTAGAAGGAGTTGTTAGAGAGCTAGAAGAGTATAGAGCTAGAGGAGAATCAGTATATAAAGATTTTAATGGTGTAAGATTATATTCTTGCGATGTTACAATGGATAGTGCTTATGAAGCGGTTACAGGATATAAAAAAGAAGATTTTGATAGAATGGTAGAGGAATCAAATAGAGAATATAGAGAAAGGTCAGCAAGAGAAGAAAAGGAAGCACAAGAAAAAATACCATCATGGATAGAAAGAGGTAAAAAAATAATTTATCCTGAAAGAGAAGAAGCGTGGGAAAAATGTGTTAAAGCTAGAGTTAAAGACATATATCATGGTGGGGATTTAGAAAAGGCCTTACAATTGATGGAGCAATTAGAAGCAGGATCTACAATGGAAGAAGTAATGGAGAATTTCAATTCACAAAATCATTCAGGAGCTTCAGCAGGAATGGTAAGAATTATATTATTACATTTTTCAAAAAAAGGACCGGAATTTTTTGAAAAGACAGCTCATGGAGAAATAATAGGTGACCAGAAAACAATTTTGGAAGAAACAAAAAGAGAAAATGCAGAGTTTGAGAGAATACATAATCCAGAAAAAGTAGCAGAAGAACCTGAAGTAGTTGAAGAAAATGCACCAAGAGATCTAGTTTCATCTAGAATAGCAAAAGGAGAAAAACTATTATATCCAGAAAGATTAAAAGAATGGAAAGAATATGTTGAAAGAAGTTCAAATGGATTATATGGTGGTATGGATGTAGATGCAGTTATAGAACTAATGGAAGTTTTTGAAAATGGTGGAACAATGGAAGATGCTCAAAAAGCATTTGACAATCAAAATCATTCAGGACTTTCTTATAGTATGGTAAGAAGTTTGATGTTTAGATATGCTAAAAAAGGTCCAGAATTCTATGAAAGTACAGCTACTACAGAATTATCGGCTTCTGATAAAGCTATGATTGAAGCAAAGAAAAAGGAAAACGCAGAGTTAGAAGCATTACATGGTAAGAAAGAGATTTCTCCAGAAAGAGAAACAGCAGAAAAAAAACTTGCAGATTCTGCATCTGAAAAAGGAAGAATTAAGAGTGAGATTGATGATATAGAAAGACAAATAGCTGAATTAAGAGCTAAACAATCAAAATTAAGAGAATCATTAGACGAAAATTCAGCACACGATGGAGAAGATGGGAAATAACAAAAGAGGAGAAAAAAATGGAAGAAAATGTTTTTACAAAATTTATTAATTTTATTAAAAAAATCTTAGGAAAAGAAGAAGTAAAACAAATTCCTGAAAGAGTAGATACTAAGCCAATTCAAGAACAAAAAGCAAATATTTTTGATGAGTTGAGAGTAACTAAAGAAGAAAATACAGGATTGTTAAAATTACAAAATCAATATGAGAATAATGAAATAGAATTAAATGCTTTATCTGATGATGATATTTATAATTTAAATGAATTATATAACACACAAATTGCAGATTTAAAAGCAAAATTGGCAGACAGAAAAAAAGAATTAACTATATTACAAAATCAAGTTAATAGCTATTCAACTAATATGTAAAAGAAAGCACCGAAAGGTGCTTTCTTTATTTCTTTTTAAATAAAACAAATATTAATAAAAGATATGCATGTTTTAATGTATTCTTAAATGAAAAATTGTGAACGAAATCATAAAATGATTCTTCAGTTGCACAATATTTATCTACAAGTGTTAATATAAATGTTTCGGGATATTTTGGAAAACCTAATGTTACTGGCCACATATGTTTTATTATCATATCTTTTTCTATATCGTTTAAATCAAAAATTTCGCTTGCTTTTTTATATGCTATTTTACCATGCTTAAAAGCGTGAAGACCACCAGACGGATTTGGCTTTCTCCAATCATATAAAAACATATCATGTAACATAGCACCTCTTGTTGCAGATATATAATCAAGTTTTAATTTCTTACATACTTTATAGCAATAATATGAAGCTGTTAAGCAGTGCTCGTAACAAGTTGTTTCAAAATGTTGTCTATAATTTTTCATCTCAAGTACGGTTTCATTATCTTTTATATCTTTTAAAATTTCATTGAATTCACTAATATCTTTAATTTTGTTTTCTAAATTCTTTTGCATTTTGCCCTTCTTTCTATATGTAAATTTATTATAGCACTTTTATATTTATAGTAAAGGGCAAAGCAGAAAATGTTAAGAATTTGATATATAAAAGTAAAATTGACAATTTTTTGAAATCTGTATATAATTTTTTAAAATCAATGCGCGGAGGAAGATATGAAAATAGAAAATAAATATGAAAAATTGCTACATTTTTTTTATGAGATATCAAAAATACCCAGAAATTCTACAGAAGAAAATCAGATATCAGATTTTTTATGTGAATTTGCTAAAAGTAGAAATTTAGAATATAGAAAAGATGATTTTTATAATGTATTAATTAAGAAAAAAGCAAGTTTTGGGTATGAAGATCGAAAACCAATAATATTACAAGCACATACAGATATGGTGTGCGAGAGAACTATAGATAGTAATCATAATTTCAAATTGGATCCAATAGAAATAATTAATAATGGAAATGTGTTAAAAGCAAAAGATACTACATTAGGTGCTGATGATGGAATTGGAGTTGCAATTCTTTTATTAATGCTAGATGATAATGAAATCTCTCATCCGGAAATGTATTGTTTATTTACAACTCAAGAAGAAATTGGTATGGATGGAGCAAAGCACTTTGATTATAGCGATATTTCAGCATCTTATTTAATTAATGTTGATGGAGAGGAAGAAAATACAGCAATAGTTGGATGCGCAGGTGGAGCAAGACTAACATTTGAAAAAAATGTAGAACTTGAAGAATCTGTAAATGAAAATATATATGAAATTAATGTTTCAGGTTTAAGAGGCGGACATTCAGGTGTAGATATTAATAAAGGAAGATTAAATGCAAATTATATTATAGCCCAAATATTAGAACAATTAGATGATGTAAAAATAGTATCTTTTGTTGGTGGAACAAAAGATAATGCAATTCCAAATTTAAGTAGGTGTATTTTTGCTTCAAAAGTAGGGAACAATATAATAAGAGAAAAGATAGAAAATATCAAAAATAATTTAAATATTGTTGATGAAGATATTAATATTAATATTAGTTTAAAAAAGGTAACGGGCAATTTTAAAGTTGCTTCAATAATTGAGAGCCAAAATATAGTAAGTCTTTTACTAAATTTAAAACAAAATGTAATTAAATTAAGTGAAGATAAAGAAGGTTTAGTAGAGACATCTGGCAATGTTGGAATAGTTGATATATCTAATGGTAAATGCACAATTAAAGAGTTAATAAGATCTAGCATTGATTATGAAAGAAAGAGAATAGAAGAAATAAATATCAATATGGCCAAAGAAAAAGGATATTTAATAAAAAAAGAATCTGAATATCCTGGCTGGAAATATAATCCAAATTCTAGATTAGAAAAAATATATATTGAAGCATATGAAAAAACTCATGATGGTGAATATCCAAAAGTGGAAGCTATTCATGCTGGAGTAGAATGCGGTATGATTTTTGAGAAAATGCCAAATTTAGAATTAATATCAATAGGTCCAGATATTGTAGATGTTCACACAGTAAATGAAACATTATTTTTAGATTCGTGTAGAAAAATATTAAAAACTATATTTAAAATGATAGAATTATTAGACTAAAAAAGCGTACTAATTTAATAGTACGCTTTTTATTATTTTATACTAAAGGGTTCATTCTGTAATTGATTTCAAAATATGTAAAGTTTTCTAAATCACCAATTTCTAAATGATGTAAGTAATCTTTTAATATTTTTTCGTTTTTGCACGCAGCTATAATTGCTGGATGCAAATTTTTTATTGACATTATTTTGAATGCACTTGCAATTGCTGGAATTGAAGGGTATCCTTCGCGATCTTTATATAAAGCATATGCTTCTCTAAATCTTGTTGCATAGAAAAAGTTATTAAAATATCCTAATGGTAAAATAAATACATTTCTAATAACATCATATTCATCAGAATATTTATCAGGATAATTACGTAAATACTCTTCAATTTCTTCAGCTGTATATGGTAGAAATACTTTTCTGTCATCTTCAGAAATTAATAAAATGTGATTATCTTTAATATTATGCTTATATTCAACTTCATCATCATCTTCTTCTTGAGAGATTTCATCTTCAACTAAAGAATCTACAACGTTATCAACAATATTTGCTTCAAAATTTTCTTCATTATTATCAAATAAATCTTCAAAATCGCCTTTTTCTTCAGTGGCTTCAGTTATAGTTTCATCATTAGTTTCTTTAACGATTTCTTCTTCAACTTCATTAATATTTTCTTCTAAGTTTTCAGTTTCTTCATCAGAAGTATTTTCTTCAATAGATTCTTCAATTTCAATAGTAGAAGAAGTATTTTCTTCAATAGATTCTTCGTTTTCAATAGCAGGAGGCGTAGTTTCTTCAATATTATCAGCAACAACATCGTTAGAAATTTCTTCTACAGTTTTTTCAAAAGTAGTATTATCAGAAAATTCTTTAGAAAGTTCTTGAATATCGTTTTTTAAAATGCCTTCAAAATTATCTGCTTCTAAAGTGCTTGAATTTTCAGACAATGAACTCATAACAAAAGACTCTGAAAAATCTTTTGGTGAATTATCTAAAATATTATTATTGATTACTGTATTTGTGTTAATAGTTTTTGTTTGTTTTGGAGTTTCTGTTTCAGTTTGAATATTATTAAAAAAAGTATTAGGTTGATAATTTGTTGCATTGATAATATTTTCAAATGATGATCTAACAGCAAAAACAGTATCTCTTTTATCTCTTTCACTTTTTGACTTTAGTAAATTTAACATAATATCCTCCGTATTATACAAATCAACTATAGTATAGCATATTATGAATATGAGAAACTGCTTTTTTACAAATAATTAATATAAGTTACGAAAAAAACACATTTGTTACGGAAAAGATAAAAAAAAGTAATGGTTTTGTGATTGAAGAAAAACCGCGATTATTCTATAATAAAAATGATTATTGATAATTTGATATAAGGAAAAGATGTTATGAAAAAACAAAAGATAAGGCGAGATATAAAAATCGCAAAAGTAATAGCTCTTAGCCTAATTATTCTATTGTCAGCTTTTAGCGCATGCTATCTTATGTTTGGTAATTTCTTTAACAGAAGTGTAGTTGTGTTTAGTAATTTAAATAATAACTTTTCTTATAGTTATAAAATTAACACAAAAGCAAATGATTTTGTTGATTATTCAGACGATAAGAATTATACTGCATACGTTACAGACTTAATAGAAAATTTGGATTTAGAGTTTAAGTACAAATTCGAAGATACAAGTTATAGACAATCTGAAATAAAGTACAAGTATGATATTACCGGAAAATTATTCGGATATTATAACAAAAATAGTGAAGAACAAAAAATTATTGAGAAAGACTATGAAATTTTACCAGCTACTGAAAAAACAACAAAAGGAAACATGATTGCACTTGATGAGAAATTTCAAGTAGATATAAGACCATTAAATGAATTAATCAATAATTTTAAAACAGAGCAAGATATGCAGATTTCAGCAACATATGACATTATCTTAAATGTTGAAATAGAAGGTGTATCTAAAGAAAAAATTTCATACTCTCCAAATATATCAATAGAAATTGGCAGTAAAACAACAAAGATTACTGGAGCAAATAATAGAGTAGATAATATGTCAGTAGATTCTGTTGAAGAAGTAAATCTTGAAGGAAACAATTTAAAATATGTTATTGTTCTTGGAATAATAGCAGCATTGGCACTTATAAGAGTTATATATTTACTATTTTTTACAGATGAATTAGTAGTAATAAGAAATGTTTATAAAGCGGAAATTAATGAAATAATTAGAAGCTGTCAAGATAAGATTGTTGTGGTAAACAATTTACCTGAGTTTGAAAATAAACATGTAATTGAAGTTGACTACATAGAAGAAATTGTTAAGTTATCAGAAGAATTGTACAAACCTATTTTATGCTACGAAAATGATGAAGAAACTGTTACACAATTTATTGTAGTTAGTGATGAAACAGTCTATAAATTTATAATATATAAAAAATAAAAGGAGAAGAAAAAATGAAAAATTCAAAAAAGAGAAAATATGTATTAATACTTTTAATAGTATTATTATTAGGACTTGCAGTAGGTTATGCAGCATTTTCTGATACTTTAAAAATCACAGGTACAGCAACAGCTGATGGAAGCTTTAATATGGAATTCGTTACAGCTAGCTGCGATATTACAGATGGTGTTGGATTCGATCTTGATGCAAGTGAAGTGGTTGTTTCAGCAGATAAGAAAACAATGACAGTTAGCATTGTTGATTTAGCTTATCCTGGAGCCGGAGCTGAGGTATCAGTTGTTATAAAAAATAACTCTTTAATACCTGCAAAAATTAAAAGTGTTACACCAACAGGAATTGAGGGAAATGGAGTTATTTTAATAGATGGACTTGAGCAAATCACAACTTCACACCCAAGAATTAATCCATTACAAACTTGCGAATTTACATTTACAGTTCAATGGGATCCAAATGCAACAGATGAAATTCCAACAGGTAAAGAAAGTTGTACTTTTGAATTAGATATCGAGTATGAACAAGACACAGAAAGCTTTACAGGAACACCATCACACACTAAATAAAATATAATAGGTGAGAGAAAAGCTGCTCTATAATAGATTCGTAAGATCCTATTATAGAGCTTTTTAATTAAGAGGAAAATATGCAAAAGTCAAAAAAGTTTACGATTTTTTTAATAATAATGATAACTTTATTTTTCCTATTTTGCCAGAATGTATTGGCTAATTTTGCAGAGTGGTATACGTATTTTATTAGACCAATTTGCTTTATAGGAGTTGCAGGAATTATTAATATTTTAATTTCAAGTCAACTTACTATGAGAAAAAGTAGGAAAGATATTGTTCAATATGTTGTTATTACTAATTTAATATATATAATTATTTATCTTGTTTCAGGAATTTTCCCTGGTTTTGGTAATAATCCATATGACACGAGTTTAAAAGGAATAATTATAAATGTATTATCAAATGTTCCGGTTATAATTTCATTAGAATTAATGAGATATAAATTAGTAAATAATGTTTATAAAAGGGATAAAAAATTAATTTTTGTATTAGTAGTAATTGCTTTTTCAGTTTGGGATTTGAATTTTAGACAGTTTTTTGGAACAACTTTTGTTCCATATACTATATTTACTTTTATATTTTATACTTTTATTCCAGTTCTTGTTGAAAATGTGTTATTTACTTATGTAGCACAAAATGGAGATTTTGTTCCAAATATAGTTTATAGAGCATTTTATGATATGTTTATTTGGACATTCCCAATATTACCCAAACTACCTTGGATATTTGAAGCAATTCTATCCACAATTTTACCATTTTTCTTACTACTATATATAAGATATCTTGTAAGTAAAAAAGATAAGAACTTTATTTATATGAATATTGAAGAAGAAAATCCAAGAGGGTTACTTCCTTTTACAGTATTTTTAGTTTTTGCTATTTGGTTTACACTTGGAGCTTTCCCAATTAAACCAATAGGTGTAGCAACTGCAAGTATGTATCCTGCTATTGAAGTTGGAGATATGGTTATTATAAAGACTGTAAAACCTACTACGCTAAAAGAAGGAGATATTATAGCATATAAATATAATGATACTACAGTTGTTCATAGGATAAAAAATATTAATAAAAAAGAAAATCAAGATTTTGTATTTGTTACTAAAGGTGATAATAACTATTTCGAGGATACAAAACCTGTTTCACAAGGACAAGTGGTTGGTAAGGTTTTGTTTAGAGTAAAACATGTTGCTTATCCTACAATATGGCTTCATTCTCTATATACTGAAAGAGAAGATGTAGGTGTAGAAACAGGAAAAGACATAGATTAGTATGATTAGATTTAAATATAAAAGAAAAAAGAATAATAATTTAATAATGTTTTTGATTATAATGATTGTAATGCTGAGTACGATATCTATAGGATATGCGTTATTTACAGATACAATTCATATTAATGGTAGTGCAAATATAGCCTTAAATTTATATAGTTGCAGTATCACTATTTCAGGTTCAGTATATAATGATTCTGATGCTAGCAAAACAATAACTGTAACATATGTTCCAGGGGGAATACCACCATCTAACTGTATATACGAGTATTCATTAGATGGTGGAGCTACATGGAATATTTATTCAGCACCTTTCAAGATTTATTCGACTACTACAATAAAGGCAAGATGTACTGTATCCTCAAGTGGTGCAGAAATAGGTAGTGCGGAAAAAGAAGTTAGAATAGCTGTTGTGCAACTTCCACAATATAATGGAAATAATACAGTACTAGGCTTTACAGGTTTAACAAAATCAAATATAAAATATATAAAAAGGGCATCAGATAGTACTATAACATTAGAAGACATTCAAACTAGAATAAATAATGGTGAAAACATACAAAAACTAGACGATGGTTCAGGAACAAGTGATTTGGCTGTTTATGGATGGTATGATGGAAGCGAAACATTCTATTGGTGGTCAAATGCAGAGACAATATATTTTAATAGTTCACAAACAGGAGCTTTTAGAGAATTAACTAATGTGGAATCAATTGATTTGATAGGACTTGATACAAGCAAAGTAACAACCTTTAATAGTTGGTTTTGGAATGATAAAAAATTAAAAACAATAGATTTAAGCGGATTTGATACATCAAAAGTAAATAATCTGTATGGAATGTTTTATGAATGCAACAGCTTACAGAGTATTGATGTTAGTAAGTTTGATACTTCACAAGTTACAAATTTTGCTTCTATGTTTGGACGTACTTATGCTTTAACCGAGCTTGACTTGAGCAGTTTTAATACATCTAAAGCTACAAATATGAATAATATGTTTAATCTTGCTACTGGTTTAACATCCTTAAAAATTACAAGTTTTGATACTTCAAGGGTAACTGCAATGTCAAGAATGTTTGCGAGTTGTGAGAGCTTAGAAACACTTGATATAACTAGTTTCAATACGAGTAGAGTTACTGATATGACAAAAATGTTTTCTAATTCGTATAACTTAAAGACAATATATGCATCTGATAGTTTTGTTACTGATCAAGCAACAAATACAAATTCAATGTTTATAGAAGATACCCAGTTAGTTGGTGGAAATGGAACAGCATATGATGCTAATAAAGTAGATAAAGAGTATGCAAGAATCGATACAGCAGATACACCAGGATATTTTACTTCTTTGAGTAATAGTGGTACACAAAACAGTGTTAGTCCACAAAGTAATTTTAGTATGCCATTAATGCAAAATAATCTAGAACCAGAAAACATAATGAATAATGAAGAAAACAATACTCAAGAAGAGCAAGAGGAAGAGTTAGAAGAAGTAGTAGAAACAGAAATATCAAATGAAGTTGAATAAATTTGTATAAAAAAGAAACTAATTAAAATTAGTTTCTTTTTTTGTTCAAAATTGTTTACATATTTCGAAAAAAGAAGTATAATGAGTGTGTTCGAGGTTACATAATACTATAGTGAAATATATCTATAAGCTTATGTACTTTTTTATTGCAAAAAAATAGAAGAAAGGGGATTAGCATGGAAGAAGAAATTGATGAAGTTCAAAAAGTTTTAGAATTAATTGAAAGTAAGAATTTAAATGCATTGAGAGAATTTTTAGTAGAAATAAATAGTGCTGATTTCCCGAGTATTATTGAAAGTTTGGATGAAGAAAAAATAATAAAGGTTTATAGACTTTTACCAAAGGAAAAAGCTGCTGAGGTATTTGTAGAATTAGATTCTGATGATCAAGAAAAACTAATTAATTATTTAACAGATAGTGAAATAAAAAATGTAATGAATGAAATATTTATGGATGATGCTGTTGACTTGATTGAGGAAATGCCTGCAAATGTTGTAAAAAGAATTTTGGCAAATACCAAACCTGGAGATAGAAAAATAATTAATGAATTATTAAAATACCCAGATGATACAGCAGGAAGCCTTATGACAACGGAGTTTATAGATTTAAAAGAAAATATGACTGTTGAAAAAGCATTTGAAGTTATTAAAAATAAAGGACCTCAAAAAGAAACCTTATATAATTGTTTTGTACTTACTGTAGATAGAAAGTTAATTGGAGTATTAGATATAAAAAATCTTTTAATTGCAGATACAGATGAATTAGTAAAAGATTTGATGGATACAAATGTTATAAAAGTTGGAACTTTAGAAGACCAAGAAGAAGTAACTAAAATGTTTGACAAATATGATTGTGTTGCTCTTCCAGTTGTTGATAAAGAAAATAGACTTGTTGGAATTATTACAATTGATGATGCTGTTGATGTTATGCATGAAGAAGTATTAGAAGATTTCGAAAAAATGGCTGCTATTACGCCAAATGATAATACTTATTTTAAAACGAGTTCATTTACGCATGCCAAAAATAGAATTTTATGGTTGTTACTTTTAATGCTTTCAACTACAATTACTGGAACAATAATGGCACATTTCGAGAATATAATAGCAGTTCTTCCTATTTTAGTAGCATTTATACCAATGCTTATGGATACAGGTGGAAATTCTGGCTCACAGAGTGCTACTTTGATAATAAGAGGATTAGCAATGGATGATATTTCTACAAAAGATATTTTAAAAGTAATATGGAAAGAACTAAGAGTAGCTTTACTTTGTGGATTTACATTAGCACTTGTTAATGGAATTAGAATTGCTATTCAGTATCATAATAGCGAACCACAGTCAATTTTAATTGCTTGTGTTGTATCAATATCTTTGGTTTTAGTAATTACTGTTGCTAAACTATTAGGTGGAATATTACCTATTGCTGCTAAAAAATTAAAACTAGATCCAGCGATAATGGCATCACCTATTATTACTACATTAGTTGACATATTTGCAGTTTATATTTATTTTATGCTATCGACCATGATTTTGCATATTTAAATTAGGAGGTAAAATTATGGAAATAGATGATATTGTAAATAAAATTGTAGAATTAGATGATAATAGAAGAATAGGTGACTTACATAAATTTCTTGAAGATGTAAATAGTGCAGATTTTCCAATGATATTTGAAGGAATTAAAGATGAGAGAATAATGATGGTCTATAGACTTCTTTCAAAAGAGAAAGCAGCAGAAGTTTTTGTTGAATTGGATCATGATAGACAAGAAGAGTTAATTAGACTTTTAACAGATAATGAAATCAAAAATATTATGAATGAAATATATATGGATGATGCTGCAGATATGATAGAAGAAATGCCTGCAGATGTTGTTAAACGTATTTTAGCTAATACAAAATCTGATAATAGAAAGATAATTAATGAGTTATTAAAATATCCAGATGATACAGCTGGAACTCTTATGACAACTGAGTTCATAGATTTGGATGAAAATATGACAGTTGATCAAGCCTTTAAAGTAATAAAAGAAAAAGGTTTAAGAAAAGAGACTGTATATAATTGTTATGTTTTGGCAAAAGATCGAACATTATTAGGAGTTGTAGATGTTAGATCATTATTAGTATCAGAAAGAGATGTGTTTGTAAAAGACATAATGGATACTAATGTAATAAAAGTTGGAACATTAGAAGACCAAGAGGAAATAGTTAAATTATTTGATAAATATTCATGTGTTGCAGTTCCGGTTGTTGATAAGCAAGATAGATTAGTTGGTATTATTACAATAGATGATGCTATTGATGTTATGCAAGAAGAGACATTGGAAGATTTCGAAAAAATGGCTGCTATGAAGCCAACAGAAGATACATATATGAAAACAAGCGTATTTACACATGCAAAACACAGAATTACATGGCTTTTAGTTTTAATGATTTCAGCAATGATTACAGGAGGAATAATTGAACATTTTGAAAATGCAATTGCTACTTTACCACTATTAGTTGCTTTTATTCCTACTATTATGGGAACAGGAGGAAACTGTGGATCACAAGCTTCAACACTTATAATAAGAGGATTGGCAATGGACGAAATAACAACAAAAGATTTATTAAGAGCAATGCTAAAAGAATTAAAAGTAGGATTACTAGTAGGGATTGGACTTTCTATAATTGAAACAGCAATTATAATGATTCAGTATCATGATTTAAATACAGCATTAGTTATTTCTGCAACTTTAATATTAACAGTTATTGTTTCTAAACAATTGGGAGTATTATTGCCAATAGGTGCTCAAAAATTAGGTTTGGATCCAGCAATAATGGCAGCACCATTACTTACAACAGTTTCAGACACTGTTTCTGTTTTGATGTTTTTTAGTATTGCATCAAGTGTATTTGGATTATAAATTTAATTTTATTTTAAGCTTAATGCATTAGAATATTTTTAGAGGTGAAATATGAGAATATTAATTGTTGAAGATGATAAAGTTTTAGCAAAAACTATTGAGCAATGTGTAGGGAATAATTATGAAGTTGATCATGCATATGATGGAGAAGAAGGAATTTTATATGCAGAACAAGCAATTTATGATGCGATTATTCTAGATATTATGATGCCTATAAAAAACGGATATGAAGTATTAAATACATTAAGAGCTGAAAAGATATATACACCTGTGCTAATTTTAACTGCTAAAGATGGAATTTCTGATAAGGTTACAGGCTTTAGAAGTGGTGCAGATGATTATTTAGTAAAACCTTTTAATCGTGAAGAGTTACTAGTTAGATTAGAAGCGTTAATAAGGCGTTCAATAGGAAATTACACAGAAAATACAATTCAATTTGAAGACCTTGTTTTAGATTTAAATTCTAGATGTGCAAGAGTAGGAGATAAAGAAGTATTTTTACAAGGAAAGCAATTTGATATGCTAGAATACTTAATTAACTCTAAAAATGCTATTATTACTAAAGAGCAAATATTTGATAAAATATGGGGTTTTGATAGCGAAACTACAGCAAATGTTATAGAAGTATATGCGAGTGGACTAAGAAAAGAACTAAAAAAGATTGGATATGATAAACATCTAAAAACAATAAGGGGTGTTGGATATATTTGGTCATAGGAGATATGTGATATGAAAGAAGAAACCGAGATAAGGTCTAAATTTATTAAACATATTCTATATAATGTTTGTGTTTTTATAATTATTTTTATAGTATTTGGACTATTTGTGTTTTTTATGGTTAGAAATATTGTTTATAGCAGTATAGATAATGAATTATTAGAAGCACAAAAAGAGTTGCAAAATATGGATGATGTCGAAATGAAAATGCCATTTAATGCTAATTTTGCTAGAACAGATATAGAAGTTAAAGATGATAGTATAATTCAAAGAGAATTTAGACAAGATATCAATTTTGTTATTAAAAGAAATATTAATCCTAACATTAATATAATTATTAGAGACTTAAATGGTGAAGTTGAGAGTGAAAATTTAGGAAGATTATCAGATTATGTTGAAGAATTTGTATTTGATTCTGATAATATTGATAAAATATATGAGTTAAAAATAGGTGATCAATATTCATATAGATGTTTAAATATTTTAGCAAATACAGTAGAAGGAGAAAAATATATACAATTATTAATTAATTGTGATAGTCAAAAGAAATTAGTAAAACAATACAAAGATATTATAATTAGTTCTGTTATAATTTGTTCATTTTTGTCTTTAATAGCAAGCTATATTTTATCTATGAAAACATTAGAACCATTAAAAGATAATATGATTAGACAAATGGAATTTGTTCAGAATGTATCACATGAATTAAGAACACCACTTACAATTATTCAGGCAAAACAAGAATTGTTATTGCAAGAACCAGAAGCAAAAATTATTGATAAAACAGAAGATATAGCTCAAACATTAAATGAAACTAAAAGATTATCAAAGCTTGTAAAAGACTTATTAATTCTTTCAAGAGCTGATGCAAAAAAAGAAGTTATTCAGAAAGAAAGTGTAAATATAGATGATTATATTAAAGAGATAGTAACACCATATATTGAAATAGCTGAATTGGAAAATAAAAAAATCTCATTTAACTTAAATTATAATCAAGATATTGAAATAGATTCAAATAAGTTTTATCAATTAATAATAATACTAATTGATAATGCTTTAAAATATACAGAAGAAAATGACAAAATTGAGATAGCTACTTATATGAAAGATAATAAATTTGTTCTAGATTTTAAAGATACTGGAATAGGAATAAGTGATGAAGGATTAACCAGAGTATTTGAGAGATTCTATAGAGAAGATGATGCTAGAAATCGTGAAACAGGAGGAACAGGATTAGGATTATCACTTGCAAGCTTTATCGTTTCAGCACATGATGGGACAATAAAAGCAACTCATAATGTACCAAAAGGAACAATATTTACTATAAAATTACCAAGATAAAAATAAAAACCAACCCCCGCCAACAGTCTGTATGGCGGGGGTTGATTTTTGCGGTGAAATAGTCACTCAGCCAGAAAGAACCACTTGTGATCAGGATGAAGGTCGTAGAACGTAACCTCGAAAGCCACAATTCCGTGGCCACCAGCCATTGCAGCCAAGTGGTTGAGGATTGTGAGCTGGATGTATTCTCCGCCGGTATCTCCATGAGAAATTGTGGGATAAACACTTCCATTGGAGTAGATCCACGCGCAAATCTCCCAGTGAGTTCCGTTGGCAGGAGCATCGCACATGCAAAGTTCGATACGTTCCAACAGCTTTTCAGCTTCTTCCGAATCAGGTAGGATCGTCTGGAAGGAGGTGTTGAGAGTGCAGAGACGCACATTCGTTACACCACCAGTGCTGATGTGGTTTTTGATGTACTGATTCAAGAATCCAGTAACATTCAAGAACCGGATAGTAGACTCAATTGTTGCCATGTGTTTTCACCTCTGTTCCAAATTTCACGAAAACGTGATACCTTCATTATACCACAATTTGTAGCTAATTACAAATTTGCAATTGATAAGTTTAAAAAAATTTTTTTAGAGTATATTATTAATAGATTCATTATGGAGGTTATTATGGTATATAAGTTTACTAAAAGTGGAGAGAAGGTTTTAGAGATTGCAAATGAATTAGCTACTGACATGGGACATTCATATATAGGTACAGAACATATTTTATATGGACTTTCTTGCGAGGAAAACGGAGTAGCTAGTAAAGTCTTAGAAAAACAAGGAATTACCCCTGAAGAAATACTTGATAAAATTGATGAGTTAATAGGAGGTCAAATAAAAGAAAACTTTTCTGTATTGGGTTTTACTCCAAGAAGTAAGAAAATACTTGAAAATGCTTATTTAGAAACCAAGAAATTTGATTCTAATTATATTGGAACAGAACATATTTTAATAGGTATTTTAAAAGAAGGTGACAGCTTAGCAACAAGAATATTGATAGGCTTCGGAATAAATATAGATGATATCTATTCTGACATTGCTAAAACATTAAATGAATTTGAAGAAAAATTAAATAATAATCAAGAAAATAATGTTTCTCAAGGCAATCTTCAAACATTAAGCCAGTTTGGTACAGACCTAACCAAGCAAGCAAGAGAAGGAAAACTTGATCCAGTAATAGGAAGAAATGAGGAAACAGACAGAGTTATTGAAATATTATCAAGGAGAACTAAAAATAATCCGTGTTTAATTGGAGAACCTGGAGTTGGGAAAACAGCCGTTATTGAGGGATTAGCTCAAAAAATTGTAAATGGAAATATACCAGAAAATCTAAAAAATAAAAAAGTTATTACGTTAGATATTACATCAATGGTTGCTGGAGCGAAATATAGAGGAGACTTTGAAGATAGAGTAAAAAAATGTCTTGCTGAAGTAAGAAAGTCAAAAGATATTATTTTATTTATTGATGAGATACACACAATTGTTGGTGCTGGAGCTGCTGAAGGAGCGATAGATGCGGCTAATATTTTAAAACCATTATTGGCTAGAAGAGAAATACAGGTAGTTGGAGCAACAACTATTAAAGAATATAGAAAATATATTGAGAAAGATCAAGCCTTAGAAAGGAGATTTCAGCCAGTAAATATTGATGAACCAAGTATTGATGATTCTATAATAATACTTAAGGGGTTAAGAGATAAATATGAAGCACATCATAATGTAAAGATTACTGATAAAGCTATAGAATATGCAGTAAAATTATCTAGTAGATATATAAGTGATAGGTTTTTGCCAGATAAAGCAATTGATTTAATTGATGAAGCATCAGCAAAGGCAAAACTAAAATCATTTGTTGAACCTGAAAATTTAAAAAAACTAGAAAAAGATTTAGATAAAATAACAAAAGAAAAAGAGGAGGCAATTAATATTCAAAATTTTGAAAAAGCGGCAAAATTAAGGGATAGAGAAAACGAATTAATAAACAAATTGGATTTAGAAAATGATAGTTGGAGGAATAGAAAAAATAAGCGAATTACAAACATTGAAAAAGATGATATAGAATTAATAATTTCAAAATGGACTGGAATTCCACTTTATAAAATAACAGAAAGTGAAAATGATAAATTGAAAAACTTAGAAAGATTACTTCATTCCAGAGTGATACGGACAAGATGAAGCAATTAGTGCAATATCAAAAGCTATTAGAAGAAGTAGAGTTGGGCTAAAAGATCCATCAAGACCAATAGGATCATTTTTGTTCTTGGGACCTACGGGAGTAGGAAAGACAGAACTTTCAAAAGCATTAGCAGAAAACCTTTTTGGAGATGAAAATTCTATGATTAGAATTGATATGTCAGAGTATATGGAAGGGCATTCTGTTTCGAAGTTAATTGGTTCACCACCAGGATATGTTGGCTATGAAGAGACAAATGGATTAACTGAAAAAGTTAGAAAAAAGCCATATGCAGTAGTTTTGTTTGATGAAATTGAAAAAGCTCATATTGATATTATGAATGTATTACTTCAAATTTTAGAGGATGGAATTCTAACAGATTCACAAGGAAGGCAAGTAAGTTTTAAAAATTGCGTTATTATTATGACATCGAATATAGGAGCTAGAAATATTACGGAAAGAAATAAATTAGGATTTTCTAATGAAGATATTTCTGAAGAAAATGATTATAAAGAAATCAAAAGAAGTGTAATGATTGAAGTTAAAAAAGAATTTAAACCAGAATTTATTAATAGAATAGATGAGATAGTTATATTTCATAGATTAAATAAAAGTGAGATTAGAAAAATAACAGATTTAATGATAGAAAGAGTCACTAATAGATTAAATAGTCAAAACTATTATTTAACAGTTGATGAATCATTAAAAGATTTAATAGCAGAAAAAGGACTAGATACAAATTATGGTGCAAGACCAATTCGTAGAGCGGTTCAAAATTATATTGAAGATAAAATAGCAGAAGGAATTATAAATGGAGAAATAAATAAGAATGAAGAAAAAATATTATCTGTAAATAATGGAAAAATCATATTTTCCAATTGAATTTATATATATTAGTTATTTAATTGAAAGTAGTTTGAATTAGAAATATTTAAAGCATATGTGATAGGGAATCTCAATTTGTATATTAAGGGCGCTATCATATATGCTTTTAAGATTTTTTTGAAAATTACTTGATTAAAATACACAATGAAAATAACTAGTATATTATAAATCTACTGGATGAACATGAACTACAGCTTTATATATTTTATCTAATTTTTCAACATCCTTTTCTAGATGGTTTGCTAATTTATGACTATCTCTAGTTGGCATATCTCCATCAACAGCAATTGTGAATACAATAAAGTATTGATAACCAACAGGAGTAGAATAAAAATTATAACAATTTTTAATTTCTTTATGAGATTTTACTAGTTTAATAATTGATTCTTGAATGCTTTCATCTAATGCAACGTCCATTAATACATTATAACTTTCTATAAAAATTCCTATTCCAGTTAGCAATATCCATATAGAAATTCCAATACCAACTAAACCATCAATCCAGAAAATTCCATAAAATCCACAAATGATTGAAATTAAAGTGAAAGTGGTTACAATACAATCATTTCTATGATCTTTATAATTAGATTTTAATAAGATATTATCATATTTTTTGTACATTGTTTTTGTATATATGAACAATATAAATTTTGTAATTATCGTTAAAATACAAGTAGCAACTAAGAACCAAGAAAAAATAAATTCATCATGATGTATTAAACTGATTGTAGAATCCAATAAAAGCTTTCCAGAAGCTAGAATCATTGTAATACTGATAAAAAGTGAAAAAATATATTCAGCTTTTCCGTGACCAAAATTATGATTATTATCTTTTGGTTCACTTGAAATTTTGTTTCCAATGAAAGTCATTAGAGATGCTATAATATCTGATGCACTATTTACACTATCAGCAATCATGGATTGACTATGAGAAATAAATCCAATAGAAGCTTTTATTATTAGCAAAAAAATATTTCCAACTATTCCGGCTATACCTACTTTTTTAATATCTTTAAATTTTTCTTCTGCCATAAAAATACATTCCTTTCATTATTTAACAAATTGAATATTACCATATAATATGTTTTTTTTCAATAAAGTTTATTACTTGCAAAATTATTTGTTATATTATATAGTATTAAAGAAATTTAATTTAGGAAGTTAAAAGATGAAAAAAGAAAAATTAGAAAAAGCAGAAGAAATATTAAAAAAATATAATCAAACAGAAGTTATTGAATTATTAGATAAATTAGATGATGAGAAAAAGGAGAAATTAACCGATTCTGTATTAAATGTAGATTTTGAAAACCTTACCAAAGTGTTTAATAGATCTCAAGAGAAAAAAGAAGTTAATACAACTGGTATTTCTCCAATGAATGCAATTGTTAAAGAAGACGTTTCTGAAGAGGAAAGGAAAAAATATTTTGAACTTGGAAAAGCTGTTATACAAAATAATCATTATGCAGTAGTTACAGTTGCAGGAGGACAAGGTACAAGACTTGGACATGATGGGCCAAAAGGAACATATAAAATAAAAACAATTAAAGGTGAAAAATATATTTTTGAGATTTTATGCGAAATTATGAAAAAAGCAAATCAAACATATGGTGTGGAAATTCCTTGGTATATCATGACAAGCGAAGAAAACAATAGTGAAACTGTAAGCTTTTTTGAAGAACATAACTATTTTGGATGTAATCCTCAAAAAATTAAATTTTTTACTCAATCTAAAATGCCTGTAATGAGTAAAGATGGAAAGATACTTGTTGATAAAGATTATAAAGTAAAAGAAGCATCAGATGGCCATGGTGGAATATTTAATTCAATGAAAAGGGCTGGAATAATAGAGGAATTATCAGATAAAAATATAGAATGGATATTTACATGTGGTGTTGATAACATTTTAGTTAACATGGTAGACCCTTATTTAGTTGGGCTTGCAATCGATAAAAAATGCAAAGTTGCTACAAGATCTTTAATAAAAAATAGCCCTTCAGAAAAAATAGGAGTACTTTGCAAACAAAATAATAGAGTAAAGGTAATAGAATATACAGAGCTTCCAGAAGATATGGCAAAAGAAGTAGATAGTAAAGGAAACCTTAAATTTGGAGAGTCACATGTAATGTTCAATTTGTTTTCATTAGAAGCAATTAAGAAAATTGCTAATGAAAGCTTACCATATCATATTGCATTTAAGAAAAATGAATATATCAATTCAAATGGGGAATTAGTAAAACCAGAGTCACCAAACAGCTATAAATTTGAGAGTTTTATTTTTGACTCTTTCGAAATGTTTGATGATATGGCAATTTTAAGAGCCAAAAGAGAAGATGAATTTGCTCCAATAAAAAATGCTACAGGTGTCGATAGTCCTGAAACAGCGGTTAATTTATATAATAACTTTTGGAGTAAGAGAAATACATAATTTTTTTATTGAATAAAAAAAACACATATGTTATAATCATTTTAGTTTAACAAAAGAAGGATTGGTGTAATTTTGATTTTCGTACTAATTGTATGTATCTTAGTTACAATGATATTATCTTTACTTGCATTTGCAATTTATCAAATAAAAATGGCAGGAATGGAAGTAAAAGATTTTTGGTCATTTATGAAAGCTAACGATACTTTAAATAAATTATATGCATTTTCAATTAAATACGAACAATTATCTCCACAGCAACAGGTACTGTTTTTAAAAGAGGCAGATACTATATTTGAAGCTTTTGGAAAAGTACCAGATGCTCTTTGGGAGGAAGAGTACGAACAATACATGGAAATATTAAATAAATATAAAGATATTAAACTTAAAAGGTGGCAATCAAATTAAGCTTTTGGAAAATCCAAAAGCTTTTTTTATTGTAACAATAAAAAAATAAAAGAATAATATATATAAATTTGTTTTTAAAGGAGTTATGAATGAAGATAAGATATTTTGATCATTCTGCAACTACTCCAGTTGATAGAAGGGTTTTGGAAAAAATGCTACCATACTTTAGTGAAAATTTTGGAAATCCTTCGGCTATTTATAGTTTGGGAAAATTAAATAAAGAAATTATTAATATTAATAGAACTAAAATTGCTAGAATGTTAAATTGCAAAGCAAACGAAATATATTTTACGAGTTGTGGAAGTGAAAGTGATAATTTAATAATAAAAGGGATAGCATATGCAAATAGAAGTAGAGGAAGACATATAATTACAACAAGTATAGAACATCCTGCAGTCTTAAATACTTGTAAGACTCTAGAAAAAAATGGATTTATTGTTACGTATTTGAGACCAAGAGAAAATGGAATTATAGATATAAATGATGTAATAAGAAATATAAGAAGAGGAACTATATTAATTAGTGTAATGTTTGCCAATAATGAAATCGGAACTATTCAACCAATAGAAGAAATAGGAAAAATAGCAAAGAAATATCATATTTATTTTCATACAGATGCTGTGCAAGCTATAGGTAATGTCAGAATTGATGTTAAAAAAATGAATATTGATGCATTATCAATGTCTTCTCATAAATTTTATGGACCTAAAGGAGTTGGAGTTGCTTATATTAATGAAGATGTACAATTTAGTAGAATACAAGATGGAGGTCATCAAGAAAATGATAAAAGGGCAGGTACAGAAAATGTTCCAGGAATAGTTGGAACTGCTACAGCATTAGAAATTGCAACAAATGACATTGAGCAGAACAATTATTATATAAAAAGATTAAGAGACTATTTTATAAGTCAAGTAAAAACCAAAATTCCTAATATAAGAATTAATGGAGATATGATAAAAAGGTTACCTGGAAATGCAAATATATCTTTTTATGGAATAGATGGAAAAGGACTTGTAGAAGAGTTAGATAAAGTTGGCATATGTGTTTCAAGTGGTTCAGCTTGTAGTGCAGGACTTATTAATCCATCACATGTATTACTTTCTATTGGAGTTCCAAATAATTTAGCAAGAAGTAGTTTAAGAGTGACATTAGGAAAAGGAAATACTATTGAAGATATAGATTATTTAGTTGAAAACTTGGAAAAAATTGTACAAAAAAAGAAGTCTTAAAATTAAGACTTCTTTCTATATTTTATTCTGATTTTTTTGTAGGTTTTAATGCTTCGGCAGCAGTTCCTAAACTACTAAGTGCTTTTGTTGCTTCAAATGGAATAAATATTTTATTTGCTTCACCTTTAGCAACTTCTTGTAAAGTTTCTAATGATTTTAATTGAACTAATTTTTCATTTGGATCTGCTTTTTTAATAGCGTCATATACCATTGAAATTTCTTTTGCTTTAGCATCAGCCACTTGTTTAATAGCTTCAGCTTCACCGGCAGCTCTTCTTATTTTTGATTCTCTATCAGCTTCAGCATCTAATATAGCAGCTTGTTTTCTACCTTCAGCAAGAGTG
>JAEESU010000013.1 GCA_016290095.1 Clostridia bacterium | reverse complement strand
TTAGACGTGGGGTTTTATTATGCCTATATAGTTGACATAATATTTACAAAATGGTATAATAAGATTTGTGGGGGTGGTGAAAATGATTACATTACAACACTCATTAGTTACACTTTTTGGACTAAGAGGGGATGAAGCTGAATTTGATAGAGAAATTCCATATGTGTTAATACCAGATGCTATTAGAAGATATTGCGGTCCTAGACCATATAGCCATTTTGAAGAGACACCTGATGGAAGAGAAGTTTCATATTTACATTTTCCTAGAAATTTAAGATCACTTACGAAAGATAACATTGGAAACGAAAGAATGTATCTTGCAACAGGATATAGACCTTGTGTTCTTGGAGAAAGAACACATCTAGAAAAGTTTGAACAGACAAATGGCGATTTACCACCAATGTATTATTCAGGAGTAAAAAAACATTTAGTTCAAGACATTATTTTTGATGAATTCGTAAGAAGTGAAATAGGACTTGATTGTTCAAGAAGGTTTGAATCAATGTATCCACCTGAAGAAACTACGGGAAAAAATGTTGGTATATATGTATTTACTAGAGAAAGAAAAGGATCAAATGGAGAAAGTTTAGTAGAGCAAGAAACATTTGATGGAAATGGTGTAAGAAAATTTATTGCTGATTTTGAGAATCAAGGGGTATATATATTAGCTTATATGTTATATAAATCATATGGTATAACTGTAAATCAAGAATGGTTTGATAAACATGTAAAAACAGTATTAGATAGAGAGTATTCTGAAGATTTAGCAAAAGGAACATATCAATATATGAAAATTCCAGAAGAAATCAATAAAAGAATTACAGAGCATGATTGGTCTCATTTAGAAGATGGACCTATTCCATTAAAAAAATATATAGAAATGTATGAAAGAGTGATAAAGATAATGCCTGATATAGATGCAGAAAGAATTTCAAAAGAACAACCAGAAACAGGAACAAGAGATGATGATTAAATGTAGTATTTAAAGGCTCCAAAAGGTATTTGGAGCCTTTTTAAATTGACACTATATTTTATAGATGATATAATTTTAAAAGAAATTGGAGGAAGGGATGTCATTTTCGTCAGACATTAAAGAAGAATTAAGTAAAGTTAATAATTATAAAAATAAAGAAATTCTAATGGCTGAGCTTTTAGGATATATTTTGACTGGAAATACATCAGATTTTGATACACATATAGAGTACATAACAGAAAACGAATTTAATATAGAAAGGTTTTATAAAATACTTTTCAATTTGGAAATTGATTACGAACCAATGATTGATGGAAAATGCTTTGTAGCAAAGATAAACAAAAATAGTAAATTAGATAAAGTATTTGAAATTATAAGTAATAATAATGAAGAAATACAAAAAGCAATCGTAAAAGGCGCTTTTATGGGTAGCGGTTCTGTAAGCAATCCTAATAAGCAATACCATTTAGAAATTCCATTTAATGAAGTAAAAAATGCAGAAATTATTTCTAATATTTGCAAAAAATATGAAGTAAATCTAAAGATAATTGAAAGTAAAGGAAAGTATAATATCTATATTAAAGATGGGGAAGAAATATCTAAATTTTTAGCATTAATTACATCTAATAAAGGTGTAATGGAATTTGAAGATATAAGAATTCAAAGAGAAATTAAGAATAAAGTAAATAGATATGTAAATTGTGAAACTGCAAATCTAAATAAAACTGTAAATGCAGCAGTTGATCAAATTAATGATATTAAATATATCAAAAAAATGAAAAAATTCGATGAATTACCTAATTACTTAAAAGAAATAGCAGAAGTAAGACTTGAAAATCCAGAGTTAAGTTTAAAAGCTTTAGGAGAACTATTAGAAAAACCTATTGGAAAATCTGGAGTAAACCATAGATTACAAAAAATTCATGAGATTGCAGAGGAATTAAAAAGATAAGATGATTATAAATGAAGCTTTATTTATGGGGATGAGAGAATTAAATAATCACAATATAGAAGATAGTAATCTAAAAACAAAAATGATTATATCTAATATATTAAATGTGACCAAAGAGTACTTGTTGATATATGGAGATGAAGAATTTCCTTTTGAGAAAATAAATGAATATGTTGAAAAAATAGGAAGAGTCGCAAATGGTGAACCTATTCAATATGTTACTAATCATCAGGAATTCTATGGACTAGATTTTTATGTTGATGAAAATGTGTTAATTCCACAGCCCGATACAGAAATTCTGGTAGAAGAAGCTATTAAAGTAATTAGAGAAAAAAATAAAAAAGTAAAAATACTAGATTTGTGTACAGGAAGTGGTGCAATTGCTATTTGTTTAGCTAAAGAAGATAATACTGAAGTTACAGCAAGCGATATTAGTGAAAATGCTTTAGAAGTTGCCAAAAGAAATTTAACATTAAATCATGTGCAAGTGAAGTTGGAAAAGTCTGATTTGTTTGAAAATATTCATGAAGAATTTGATATTATAGTTTCAAATCCACCATATATTGAAACAGCTATGATAGAAAAACTTTCAAGCGAAGTTAAAGCAGAACCTAAGATGGCATTAGATGGTGGAGCAGATGGTTTAGATTTTTATAGAAAAATAGTAAAAAATTCAAGAAATCATTTATCAACAAATGGTTATTTAATTGTGGAAATTGGTTATAATCAAAAAGATGATGTTATAAAGATATTTGAAGAAAACAATTTTAATAATATATTTTGTATAAAAGACTATGGTCAAAATGATAGAGTAATAATAGGAAATTTATGATGAGAGATTTAGGAATTTATGTTCATATACCGTTTTGTAAGAAGAAATGTAATTATTGTGATTTCATTTCTTTTTCATGTTTTGAAGACAAATATGATGAGTATTTTGAAAAATTAAAAAAAGAAATAATAGATAGAAGTGTAGATAATAGAGGAATAACAACAATTTATTTTGGGGGTGGAACACCATCATTTCCAGATTCTAAATATATTGTTGATATACTAAATACTATTAGAGAAAATTATAATGTAAAACAAGATTGTGAAATAACAATAGAAATAAATCCAGGAACAGTAAATAAAGAAAAACTATTAGATTATAAGAATGCAGGATTTAATAGGTTAAGCATCGGACTTCAAAGTACTCATGATAGATTATTAAAGCTAATTGGTAGAATACATAGTTTTGATGACTTTTTAAAAACATATAATTTAGCTAAAGATACAGGATTTGAAAATATAAATGTTGACTTGATGTTTGCTCTTCCAACACAAACAAAAGATGAATTGATTCAAAGTGTAAATGAAGTAATTGAATTAAATCCAAACCATATTTCATTATATTCATTAATATTAGAGGAAAATACAAAACTATTTGAACAAATTCAAAATAAAGAATTAGAATTATGTGATGAAGAGCTAGAAAGAAAGATGTATTGGATAACCAAAGAATTATTAGAATCTAAAGGATATAATCATTATGAGATATCTAATTTCTCAAAAAGTGGTTTTGAATCTAAACATAATTTAGCTTGTTGGAATCAAGAAGAGTATTTAGGATTTGGATTAGCAGCGCATTCTTATTTAAATAATAAGAGATTTTCAAATTCAGAAAAGTTTGAAGACTATATAACAAATAATAAAATAACTGAACATGAAATACAAGATGATTTAGCAAAAAGAAAAGAGTTTATGCTACTTGGATTCAGAAAAATTAACGGTGTAAGTATATCAGAATTTGAAAGACGCTTTAGAATAAATCCTTTATTTTATTTTAGATTTGAAATAAGTAAGCTTGTAGATGAAGATTTAATAGAAGTTGATCTTGATAATATTAAGCTTACTAATAAAGGATTGGATTTAGCAAATAAAGTATTTGAAGAGTTTGTGTAAAGTAAATATTATAAATAAAAAAGCAGATTAAAAACTGCTTTTTTATTTGCATCAAAAAAGATAAAAAAATGTGATTTTTCTCTTGACAAAGTATTGATAAAGTTATATTATGTTAGCAGTCAAACATCAAGTTTGCTAAAAGAGGTGAAATGATGTCAGGGGAATTAGATAATAGAAAAAAACGAATATTACAAGCTATTATAGAAGGCTACATAGAATCTGCGGAACCTGTTAGTTCAGGAGATTTAGTAAAAGAACTAGACTGCAGTAGTGCTACAATTAGAAATGAAATGGCAGAGCTTGAAAAAATTGGTTTTATTGAAAAGACACATACTTCATCAGGAAGAGTTCCTTCTCAAAAAGGATATCGTTACTATGTTGATGAATTGATTAGGGATGATAAACTTAGCAAAAAAGAGATGGAATTAATCAAGGATAGATTGGAAACAAAAGTAAATGAGTTAGAAGATTTAACTAAAATAGCAACAACAACTTTATCAGAAATAACTCATTATACAGCTATTACAATTGGACCAGATGTTAATAATCATGTTATTATCGATATTAAATTTGTTCTATTAGGAAGCAGAGTTTTAATGGCTGTTATATTAACAGATTCAGGTATTATTAGAGAATCTATTATAAAATTTGATGAGGATTTAAATCAACAACAAGTAGATGATTTAACATATTTGTTTAAAAACAAATTAGTAGGAAAACCACTAGAAACAATGAATGGACCTTTAGAAGATTTCATTATGACAGAAATGAAAACGGGTATAGAAATTATTAAAAAGGTTATAGAGGAAATTAACAAATTAATAAAAGAATCTCAACAAGTTTATTTAAATGGAACTAATAATGTTGCTGATATGCCAGAGTTTAAAAAAGTAGATGTCGCAAAAGACTTCTTAAATGTATTAAATGCTAAAGATTTAGTTACAGATGTTTTAAATACAGGTGTAGCTGATGATATACAAGTCTATATTGGTGAAGAAACTGAAAAAGATGAACTAAAGAACTTTAGTATTGTTACATTTAATCACTTATTAGAAGACAAAGATATTGGTACTATAGGAATTATAGGACCAACTAGAATGGATTATTCAAAAGTTATATCAGTAATGAAATATATTAGTAAAAAACTTAATGATGAGTTTAAAAAAGGAAAATACTAAAATGAAAGTGAGGATTTACATTGGAAGAGAATAATGAGAATGAAGTAAATAATGAAGAAAGTGTAGAAGAAGTAGAAGTTCCTAATGATAGTGATTTAAAAACTAAATTGGATGATTTACAAATTCTATATGATGACTTAGATGATAGATATAAAAGAATGTTTGCGGAATTTGAGAATTATAAAAAAAGAAGTCAAAAAGAACGTGATGGAATTTATGGAATGATTACTGGAGATGTCGTTGCAACAATGCTTCCAATTATGGATAATTTGGAAAAAGCAGCTGATAATAGAACAGAAGATATAGCATATCAAGAAGGAGTAAAATTAGTTGCAAGACAATTTCAAGAAGCACTAAAAAATTTGGGATTAGAAGAAATCGAAACAGTTGGCCAAACATTTAATCCAGAATTTCATGAAGCGGTAAGCCATGTTGATGATGATACAAAAGGAGTTCAAGAAATAGTTCAAGAATATAGAAAAGGCTATAAAATAGGAAATAAAGTAGTTCGTCACTCAATGGTAATAGTGGCAAATTAATTTGTTAATAATTTTTAATTATTATAAATAAACGAAAGAAAAAATTCATTATGATTAACATAAAGAAAGTAAAAAAATAAAAATTATATATAAAATAGGAGGAATTTTCAAAATGGGAAAAATTATTGGTATTGACTTAGGTACAACAAACTCTTGTGTTTCTGTTATGGAAGGTGGAGAAGCAGTTGTAATACCTAACGCAGAAGGTAACAGAACAACACCATCAGTTGTAGCTTTCTCAAAAAATGGAGAAAGACTTGTTGGACAAATTGCAAAACGTCAAGCTGTTACAAACCCAGATAACACAGTTATCTCAATAAAAAGAAAAATGGGTACAAATGAAAAAATAAAAATAGAAGGAGATGAATTTTCGCCTCAAGAAATTTCTGCAATGATTTTACAAAAATTAAAAGCAGATGCGGAAAACTATTTAGGAACAGCAGTTACACAAGCTGTTATCACAGTTCCAGCATACTTTAGTGATAGCCAAAGACAAGCAACAAAAGATGCAGGAAAAATAGCTGGACTAGAAGTTCTAAGAATTATAAATGAACCAACAGCAGCATCTTTAGCTTATGGTATGGATAAAGAAGATCAAGATCAAAAAATTATGATATATGATTTAGGAGGAGGAACATTTGACGTATCTATTTTAGATATTGGAGATGGTGTGTTTGAAGTTCTTGCTACAAGCGGAAATAACCATTTAGGAGGAGATG
>JAEESU010000012.1 GCA_016290095.1 Clostridia bacterium | reverse complement strand
CTAGAAATACATTTCCATTTTCTATTAATGGTCTCATATATCTAAAGAAGAATGTTAGTAATAATGTTCTAATATGTGCACCATCAACATCAGCATCTGCCATTATTATTACTTTTCCATATCTTATTTTAGTAATATCAAATTCATTTCCTATTCCTGCCCCAACTGCTTGTATAACAGGATTTAATTTATCATTTCCATATATTTTATCAGCTCTAGCTTTTTCAACATTAAGCATCTTTCCCCATAATGGAAGTATTGCTTGAAATTTTCTATCTCTTCCTTGTTTTGCACTTCCTCCAGCTGAGTCTCCCTCAACTATATATACTTCACATTCATCTGCAATTTTACTACTACAATCTGCTAGTTTTCCTGGAAGAGTAATTGTATCTGCTGCTGTTTTCTTTCTTGCTAATTCTCTTGCTTTTCTTGCTGCTTCTCTTGCTCTTGAAGCACTAATACATTTTTCCAAAATAGCTTTTGCTATACTAGGATTTTCTTCTAAAAATGTTGCTAGTTTATCATTTACAATTGATTGAACTATTCCTGCAACTTCACTGTTTCCTAACTTTGTTTTTGTTTGACCTTCAAATTGAGGTTCTTTAACTTTTACAGATATAACAGCTGTAATACCTTCTCTTATATCATCACCTTGTAGATTTTGATCTTTTTCTTTTAGTATATTTTTTGCTCTAGCATAATCATTAAATACTTTTGTTATTGCCCTTTTAAATCCTTCAAGATGTGTTCCACCTTCAACAGTATTTATATTATTAACGAAACTATAAATTGCTTCACTATAACTTGTTGTATATTGTAAAGCTATTTCTACTGGAAATTCTCCGTCTTTTTCTATATATATTGGTTGAGGATGAAGAGCTTCTTTACCTTTATTTAAATATTCAACAAAAGAATTTAAACCACCTTCAAAACAGAATTTTGATTTTCTAGGAACTTCTTCTCTTTGATCCTCTATTTCTATATTTAATCCTTTTGTAAGGAAAGCCATTTCTCTTAATCTATTTTCTAACACAGCATATTCATAATTTAATGTTTCAAAAATAGTTGAGTCTGCATAAAATCTAACTTTTGTTCCTGTTTTATCAGAATCACCTATTCTTGTAAGAGGTTTTACAGTTTTTCCTCTTTCAAATTTCATTTCAAAAAGACCACCATCTCTTTGAATTGTAACTTCTGTCCATTCAGATAATGCATTTACAACAGATGCACCAACTCCATGAAGACCTCCTGATACTTTATACCCACTATCTCCACCAAATTTACCACCTGCATGCAATACAGTATAAACTGTTTCTGCAGCAGACAATCCTGTTTTTGCGTGTTTATCTACGGGAATACCTCTACCATCATCTTCAACAGATATTATATTTCCTGGTTCTATTTTTACATATATATTTTTACAATATCCTGCTAATGCTTCATCAACAGAGTTATCAACTATTTCATATACTAAATGATGAAGTCCTCTTACAGAAACACTTCCTATATACATACCTGGTCTTTTTCTAACTGCTTCTAACCCCTCTAATACTTGAATTTGATCTGCATTATATTTATGTTCAAATTTTTCCATTTTTTCCTCCTTGTGTTATATAAATCTTTTTGCAATTGTATAAACACCTATATTTGTTAAATATGCTTTCTCTTTATTTTTATCTTTTGTTAATATCAATGTTTTTTCTTGTTTTTCTGGTGATTTTTCTATCTTTCTTTCCTCTATAAGTCTTTTATATAATGCCTTATATTCTCTAGTATTTCCTATATAATCTAAATTAAAAATTCCTATAATGTTTTTATCATTTATGACACAATCTTTTCCAATATGTAAATACATTTTTTCTCCTTTATCTCTCTTTTTTACATATTCCTGCTTCAACATAATAAGTATTTAATCTATCTTCTAATTCCATTTTGTCTGTACATGTTATTATTACTTGATTTCCTTTTATATTTTCTATTAAACTTTTTCTTCTTTCATTATCTAATTCTGACATAAAATCATCTAATAATAATATTGGACTTTCTCCTATTTCTTCTCTTACTATTTCTAATTCACATAATTTTAAAGTTAAAACTGACGTTCTTTGTTGTCCTTGAGAACCAAATATAGAAACAGGTCTATCATTTATTGATATTATAAAATCATCTCTATGTATTCCTGTTGATGTAAATCCTCTTTTAATATCTATATCTCTACTCTTTTTCAAATTTTCCAAAAAAGATTTTTTATCTTTTCCATTAGATATATATTTTATTTTTATGCTTTCTTTTCCACTTTTTGTTATCTTTTTGTGGATTAAATCTACCTTTTCCTTATATTTTTCTATAAATGTTTTTCTATATTCATATATTTTTTCTGAAAAACTTGATAGTTGTTCATCCCAAATATCAATATTTTCTTCTTTTTTATTTTCATTTTTTATTTGTTTTAAATAATTGTTTCTTTGTTCTAAACAATTATTATACGAATTTAATAAATGAATATAATTTGGTCTTAAAGAACTTATCATCATATCTAAATATTTTCTTCTTTTTTCAGGACCATCTTTTATAATTTCTATATCTTCTGGCGTAAATATTATAACATTTATTTTTCCAACTATATCGCTTATTTTATTTTGTTTAATATCATTTATAAAAAAGTGTTTTTTTTCATTTATTATTGCTTTTATTTTTCCTTCTCTATCACTTTTTTTATATAATATTTCTACTTCTGATTGATTTTCTCCAAATTTAATAAGATCATTATCTTTTTTTGCTCTAAATGATTTTCCGGTATGAACATAAAAATATAGATTCTATTATATTGGTTTTTCCTTGCGCATTATTACCATATATAATGTTTATATCTTCATTAAATTCTATTTTTTGTTTTTCATAATTTCGAAAATTATTTAATGTAATTTCCTTTACATACATATTACATATCACCTGTAGCTAAAAAATGTAATACAAATTGTAATATTAATTTTACAAAGAAAAGAACAAATAAAATAAATATAATAGACATTACAATAATACCTACGTTTATTTTAGCTCCTGTCTTTTCAAATATTTTTTCTGAAATTCCATCAAATTTACCAGCTAACTTAAAGAATTTTTCTGTTAAAAATTCATATATTTCTTTTAGTTTTTCCATCTTATTATCCCCCACTTTTTCATATGTTTATTCTTTCATTTTAATAGGTAATATCATATATATATAATCTCCACTTTCTATTGGTTTTATAATACATGGTGATCTATTTGTACCAAATTCTATATATACTTCTTCATCATCTATTGCTTTTAATGCATCTAAGAAAAATCTTGGATTAAATCCTATATCTAATTCTTTTCCTTCTGTATCAACAAATATTTCTTCTTTTGCATCTCCGGTTTGATTTGCACAAGAAATTGTAACTTTTCCTACTTCTATATGTATTTTTACAGGATATTTTTTTTCTTTTTCTATTGATGATGCTGATATAAGCGATATTCTTTCAAAACAATTTTGAATATTGTTTTTATTTACTCTTATTCTTGTTTCCCAATTTTGTGGTATTGTATTTGTATATTTTAAGAATTCTCCATCTAATAAACGTGTAACTATTTTACAATTTTCCATTTCAAATAAAGCTTGATTTCTTGAAATTCCAATTTTTACTGTATCAAAAGAATCTGATATTATTTTATTTACTTCATTTAAAGTTTTTCCTGGTATAACACTACTAAAATTATTTACATTATTATTTAATTCATTGCTTTTTATTGCTAATCTATATCCATCAACAGCAACAACATTTAATTTACCTTCTGTTACTTCGAATAGACATCCTGTAAATATAGGTCTATTTTCTTCTTGGCTTACAGCAAAAATAGTTTTTCTTATCATATTTTTTAATACAGTTTGTTCTATTTCTATAGAATTATCTATATTTATTTTTGGTAATTCTGGAAATTCATCAGGATTCATTGTTGCTAATTTATATAAAGATCCTTCACATTCTATTTCTAATAAATTATTTTCATTTAATGATATCTTTATTTCTGATGATGGTAATCTTTTTATAATTTCACTAAACATTATAGCATTAACAACTGTATTTCCTTGTTCTTTTACATTTGCTTCAACAATATATTCAATTCCAATTTCTAAATCATAAGAAGTTAATTTTAATTCATTATCATTTGTTTGAATTAATATTCCTTCTAATACAGGCATTGTTGTTTTAGAAGCAACACCATTAATAACGGAAGTAATACCTTTAAGGATTTTTTCTTTTTCACAAATAAATTTCATCTTTTTCTCCTTCTAAATTAAATAATATAAATAGTAGTATTAGTAATAGAGTATGTGGATTATGTGGAAATCTTATATAATGTACATTTTCCCTAATAAAATGATTGTTGATAATATTGTTAATAAAACAACAAGTTATCAACACATTTCAATATCATTTGTGAATTAATAGTTATTAACAAAATATCTTCATTATTTTCACATTATTATGTGGAAATCTCTTTAAGCTATTCCGTAAGAATAATTAACTAATCTTTAGTAAAAAATATGTTTGTAAAACACTTTTTTTGTTTATATAAAAATTTTATTTATATTTCTAATTAATTTTGATTTTGAATAATGTTTTTCACACTTTCCACAGTTAATTTAGTGTTTGTATTATCTTTTAATTCTTTTTCTATTTTATTAACTGCGTGCATAACTGTTGTATGATCTCTGTTTCCAAAATCTGCACCTATTTTAGGATAAGACATTTGACCAACAGACCTACATAAATACATTGCTATTTGTCTTGGATAAGCGATGTCATTAGATTTTTTTGTTGATATTAAATCTTTTTTATCTATTCTGAAGAATTTTGCAACAACTTCTTGTATATAATCAGATGAAATAACTTTTTCTTTTTGAAGAACTATATCATTAATTGATTTTTCAGCTATTTCAATTGTAATAGGACTATGTGTTAAAGAAGCAAAAGCAACAATTTTATTTAAAGCGCCCTCCAACTCTCTAACATTCGAAGTAATTTTAGTAGCTATTACTGATAATATGTAATCATCTATTATAATATTTTCTGTTTGAATTTTCTTTCTTAGTATAGCAAGTCTTGTTTCATAATCTGGCATAGATAAATCTGCTATTATTCCCCACTCAAATCTTGTTTTAAGTCTTTCTTCTAAATAAGGAATATCTCTAGGAGGAGCGTCACTAGAAATAATTATCTTTTTACCATTTTGATATAATGTGTTAAAAGTATGGAAAAATTCTTCTTGACCTGTTCTTTTTCCTCCTAAAAATTGAATGTCATCTATAAGAAGAACATCAATGTTTCTATATTTATTTCTAAATAATTCATTTTTATAATTTGCATCTCTTATAGAATTTACTAATTCATTAATAAATTGCTCTGAAGTTACATATAAAACTTTTGTTGTAGGATTATCATGAATTATTTTATTTCCTATAGCATGCATTAAATGCGTTTTTCCAAGACCAACTCCCCCATATATAAATAAAGGATTATAATTTGTAGGAGGTGTTCCAGCAAATGAAAAAGCAGCAGCTTGTGCAAATTTATTGTTGTTACCTATAACAAAATTGTCAAAAGTATATTTAGGATTTAAAAAACTATTACTGTAATTTTCTGTATTTAAATAATCTGTTGATTCATCTATAGTTTCTGAAGATGGGTTTATCTCCCCTTTTTCAACAATTTTTAGTTCACAAGATTTATTTGTAATAAAATTAAATGTATTTAAAACTAAATCATATAATCTTGATTCAATGGCGTCTTTTTGCATTTTTGATAATGCAACTAAAACAATTTTATTATCATTAATAGAGTCTATTTCTAGACTTTTTATCCATGTTGTATATGAAATTGTTGTCATTTCTTCTTTTAAAAGATCTTTTGCTTTTGTAAGTAATTCGTTTTTGTCTGTATACATGATAATAAAACAACCTACCTTTCTAGAATGTTTATAAGTAAAGATATCCACATGAAAACAGAAAACACTACATAAATATAGTGTTTTAACGACTACATAAATGTGGATAACGTTTATGGTTATTATTTCCCATTGTGCTCATATAATATCAAAAAAATTTCTAAATATCAAGTAAAAATTACTAAAATTACGTTTTTATTTAATAATTTAAAAATTATGTATCATTAGGGAAAAAGAGGATTTAAAAATTATCTATTTGCTTGACTTTTTTCTACAAGTTGTAGTATAATCTATATTACTTGTGAATAAATGATAAAAATATTTTATATAAATTAGGAGGTGCAAAATGAAAAGAACATATCAACCAAAAAAGAGACAAAGAAATAAAGTACATGGTTTTAGAAAAAGAATGCAATCTAGAGCAGGAAGACAAGTATTAAAAGCAAGAAGAAATAAAGGTAGAAAAAAGATTTCTGTTTAGAAATTAAAGAAAGGGCAACATAGCGCCCTTTTTTTATTAAAACTTTGAGAAATATTAGGGGAAAGGGATTTTTATGAAAAATACAATAATTATTAAAAAAAATTATGAATTTAAAAATCTTTTTTCTAAAGGTAAATTTTATTATGGTGAATATATTCATATTTATATAAAGGAAAACACTAGTAATTATAATAAAATTGGAATAGCAATATCAGGAAAACAAGGAAAAGCAGTAGATAGAAATAGGGCTAAAAGGTTAATAAGAGAAGCTTATAAAAATCTTGAAGAACATATAAAAAAAGGAAATAGTTTTTTAATTATTATTAATAAAGATGTAAAAATAGAAGAATTAACATATAATAATGTAGAAAAAAATATGAGAAAAACTATAGATAAGGCTAATTTGCTAATAAAATAAAATGAAAAAAGTTTTTATATTTATAATATGTTTTTATCAGAAAAACATATCTCCATGGCTTGGAAATAAGTGTAAATATGAACCAACATGTTCTGAATATACAAAACAAGCCATAGAAAAGTATGGAGTTATAAGAGGTTTATTTAAGGGATTTAAAAGAATATTAAGATGCAACCCTTTTTCAAAAGGTGGGTATGATCCTTTAAAATAGGAGGATAGAATGTTTGAATTTTTTGCTGGAATTTTTGGATATTTACTAAATTACATTTATTCTTTTGTAAATAATTATGGTATAGCAATAATTATTTTTTCTATATTATTAAAAATAGTAATGTTACCAATTTCAATTAAACAACAAAGAACAATGAAAAAATCTGCAAAATTGCAAGTTAAAGTAAAAGAAATACAAGAGAAATACAGTAATGATCAAGTAAGACAAAGTCAAGAATTAATGGATTTATATAAAAGAGAAAATGCTAGTCCATTTAGCGGATGTTTAGGATCTATAGTACAGTTTATAATAATAATATCAATGTTTTATTTAGTAAGTAGACCATTAACATTTATGAGAAATATAGATCAAGAAGTTTTAGATAATTATGCAAATATAATTACAGAACAAAAAGGAGAAAACCTAAGATATAAAGAAATTTCTATTATTAGGGAAATGGGAAAAGAAGACCCAAAAGTTAATTTAAATATGAATTTCTTAGGTCTTGATTTAAGTGATATACCATATCAAGATTTAAGTAATTGGAAAGTTTTAATAATACCAATATTATATATAATTACATCTTTTGTTTCTATGAAAATAGCAACAAATATGACAAAGAAAATGAAGCAAAAGAATGAAGAAAATGTAGTAGAAGTAAAAACGAATGAAACAGATGAAAAGTCTCTTGTTCCACAAGAGAAAAAAGAAGAAGATGCAATGGAAGAAATGCAAAAGCAGATGAATATGATGATGCCATTAATGACAGTAAGTATAGCTTTAATAGCACCTCTAGGACTTGCATTGTATTGGTTAGTTAATAATATTATGATGATATTTGAAAGAATAATATTAAATAAACTAGATAAAAAAGGGGAGGAAGAATAATGGACGAAAAAGTTTATGTATTCGAAGGAAAAACATCAACAGAAGCAATAGAAAAAGGGCTAAATGAATTAAAAGTTTCAAAAAGCAAAGTAGATATTAAGATATTAGAACCAGAAGATAAAAGAAGTTTCTTTAGTATACTTACACCAAGAGTTGTAAAAGTTGAAATGAAAATAAAAGAAGGTGTTGATTTAAAAGCTGAAGAGAAGGAAGAAACAAAAAAAGAAGCAAGAAAAGAGTTTAAATCAAGCGAGCCAATAGATAATACAGAAAGTATAGAGAATATAAAGAAATTTTTAGAAGAGTTTATTTCGAAATTGCCTAATGGAAACTTAAAATATAATGTATTTGAAGAAGATAACATTATAAAAGTAGATATAACAGGAGATGATACAGGATACTTAATAGGATATAGAGGAGAGGTTCTAAACAGCATACAAACATTAATTTCTAACATTGCTTCAAAATCTAGTAAAGAAAAATCAAGAGTAGTTGTAAATATTGGTGGATATAGGGAAAGAAGAGAAAAAGATTTACAAAACTTAGCAATGAAAATAGCAGGAACAGTAGTTAGAACAAAGAAATCTATAACATTAGAACCAATGTCAGCATATGAAAGAAAAGTAATTCATACAAAGTTACAAGAAAATGATAAGGTTAAAACATACAGCATAGGAGAGGAACCATATAGAAAAGTTGTAGTTGCATTAAAATAATATTTTTTAAGATAGTCTTATGTAGACTATCTTTTTGTTTGCATAATTATGTAGACTATGATATAATATAAGCTGATTTTTTATATATGGAGGAAGAATTGAGTACTATTGTTGCAATTTCCACAGCACCAGGTATAGGTGGAATAGGAATAATTAGAATGAGTGGAGAAGACTGTTTTTTGGTTTTAGACAAGATATTTAAGCAAAAACACAATCAAAAAATAGAAGATATAAAAGGATATACAATTAAATATGGAAATATTATAAATAATGATGAAATAATAGATGAAGTTCTTGTTTCATATTTTAAAGCACCCAATAGCTATACAGTTGAAAATATGTGTGAAATTAATTCACATGGTGGAATAGTAATAATGAATAAAATATTAGACCTTTGTTTGGCAAATGGTGCAGAATTAGCAGAGCCAGGAGAATTTACAAAAAGAGCTTTTTTAAATGGTAGAATAGACTTATCACAAGCAGAAGCAGTTATAGATATAATCAATTCCAAAACCGATAAAGAAGCTAAAATATCTATTGATCAATTAAAAGGAAATCTGTCTGAAAAGATAGAAATAATAAGAAGAAAAATCATTTCTATCATGGCTGATATAGAAGCTACAATAGATTATCCTGAATACGACTTAGAAGAAGTTACAAATGCCAATATTTTAAAAATATTAGATGAAGTAGATATATTACTTAATGAATTAGAAAAAAGCTTTTATAATGGAAAAATTTTAAGAGAGGGAATAAGTACTGCAATTATCGGAAGACCAAATGCAGGAAAATCTTCACTATTAAATGTTATATTAAATGAAGAAAGAGCCATAGTTACTGATATAGAGGGAACAACCAGAGATTCTATAGAAGAATTTATTTCTGTTGATGGGGTTCCTTTAAAAATAATAGATACAGCCGGAATTAGAAATGCAAATGATGAAGTAGAAAAAATAGGGGTAAAAAAAGCAAAAGAGATTGCTGAAAAAAGCGATATAATTATTGCAATATTTGATATATCAAGAGAATTAAATAGTGAAGATGAAGAAATAATGGAATTATTAAATAATAAAAATGCAATAATATTACTTAATAAGATAGATTTAAACAAAAAAGCAGATGTGAGCAAATTAGAAAAGATTGAAAAGCCAATAATAGAAATTTCAACAAAAACAAAAGAAGGCATAGATAAATTATATGAAGAAATATCTAAAATGTTTAAATTAAAAGAAATAGCAAATGATGGAGAACTTATTGTAAGTAATGCAAGACATAAAAATATAATCATCAATTCTAGAAAAAACTTAGAAAAGGCACGTGATACTATAAGAGAAGGTATGCCAATCGATATAATATCAACATATCTTAAAGAAATAATAGAAGAACTTGGAAAGATAACAGGAGAGACTGTTACAGAAGATGTAATAGCAGAAATTTTTTCAAAATTCTGTTTAGGAAAATAAAATGTTTCACGAGAAACATTTAAAAAGGAGAATATAATGAAATACGATGCAGGAGAGTATGATGTTGCAGTTATAGGAGCAGGTCACGCAGGATGTGAAGCTGCTTTGGCTAGCAGTAGACTAGGAATGAAAACGCTTCTTTTTTCAATTAGTTTAGAGTGTATTGCCAATATGCCATGTAATCCTCATATAGGAGGTACATCAAAAGGCCATCTTGTAAGAGAAATTGATGCTCTTGGTGGAGAGATGGGAAAAAACATAGATAAGACGATGATACAAATAAGAATGTTAAATACATCAAAAGGACCAGCTGTGCATTCTTTAAGAGCTCAAGCGGACAGAAAAAAATATCAAATGGAAATGAAGCATACTCTTGAAAAACAAGATAATTTATTTTTAAAACAAGCAGAGATAGTGGATATAACAATTGAAGATGGAAAAGTTGAAACAATAGAAACAAATTTAGGCGCAATATACCATGTCAAAACAATTATTGTTGCAACAGGAACATATTTAAAAGGAAAGATTTTTATAGGAGAAAACTCTTATGAAAGTGGACCTGATGGAGTTTCTGCAGCAAAACCATTATCTGATTGTTTAAAATCACTAGGAATTGAATTACAAAGATTTAAAACAGGTACACCAGCAAGGATTAACAGAAGGAGCATAGATTTTTCGAAAATGGAAATTCAAGAAGGAGAAAATGATATTGTTCCGTTTTCTTTTGAAGATAAGACAAGAGAATTTGAACAAATACCTTGTTGGCTAACATATACAAACGAGAAAACACATGAAATAATAAGAGCTAACTTACATAGGTCACCATTATATGCTGGATTAATAGAGGGAACTGGACCTAGATATTGTCCCTCTATTGAAGATAAAGTAGTTAGATTTGCAGATAAAGAGAGACACCAAATATTTGTTGAGCCTGTTGGAATTGATACAGAAGAAATGTATATACAAGGTATGAGTTCATCATTACCAGAAGATGTGCAAATAGCGATGTATAGAACATTACCAGGGTTAGAAAATTGCGAATTTACAAGACCAGCATATGCGATAGAATATGATGCTATAGAACCATCTCAATTAAAAAGTTCTTTAGAATTAAAAAACATATCAGGACTATTTTTTGCTGGTCAAATTAATGGCACATCAGGTTATGAAGAAGCAGCGTGCCAAGGATTAATAGCTGGAATAAATGCAGTGCAAAAAATAAAAGGAAAAGATCCTTTAATATTAGATAGATCAGATGCATATATTGGTGTGTTAATAGATGATATTGTTACTAAAAGTACAGCTGAACCATATAGAATGATGACATCTAGAGCAGAATATAGATTACTATTAAGACAAGATAATGCGGATTTAAGACTAACAGAGATTGGACACAACATAGGATTAATTTCTGATGAGAGATATGAAAGATTTTTAGTAAAAAAGAAGCAAATAGATGAAGAGATAGAGAGATTAAGAACAACAAATATAAAACCAACAGATAAAAACAACAAGTTCCTTGTGGAACATGGAACATCAACTATTACTGCTGGAACTAAAATAGCGGATTTATTAAAAAGAACAGAGCTTACCTATGAAATGTTAAGAGAGATAGATATTAATAGGCCTGAATTGGATAAACAAGTTATAGAAGAAGTTGAAGTTATGATTAAATATGAAGGCTATATTGAAATGCAAAAGAAGCAAGTGGAAGGATTTAAGAAACTAGAAAAAAGATTGTTGCCAGAAGATATAGATTATAGTAAAATAAAAGGAATAAGACTTGAAGCAAGGCAAAAGTTAAATAAGTTTAAACCATATTCAGTGGGGCAAGCATCTAGAATATCAGGAGTTTCACCAGCTGATATATCTGTTCTTTTGATATATTTAGAACAGAAAAAGAAAGCGAAAAAAGGTTAAAATGGAATTTGAAGAGTTTAAAAAAATATTTTATAAAGAGTTAAAACAAAACAATATTATAATAGATGAAAGTTTATACGAAACGTTTTATTATTACATGAAAGAAATTATAAAATGGAACGAAAAAATAAACGTTACTTCTATTACAGATGAAAAAATGTTTATCGTGAAACATTTTGTAGATTCGCTTACAATAAACGATATTGTAAAAGATAAGGCAAAATTAATTGATATAGGAACAGGAGCTGGTTTTCCAGGAATACCACTAAAATTTGTAAACCCAAAATGTAATGTTACACTAATAGATTCTGTGAACAAAAAATTAAATGTTATAAGAGATATTACAGAAAAGCAAAAAATTACAAATTTAGAAATTATTCATTCAAGAGCAGAAGATTTAGCAAGAAATATTTTTTATAGAGAAAAATACGATGTAGCCACAACAAGAGCTGTTTCAAAATTGTCAACAATAGCTGAATACATGTTACCATTTGTAAAAATAGGCGGTATAGCAGTATGTATGAAAGGGCCTAATTACGAAGAAGAACTTATCGAAAGTAAAAATGCAATAAAAATATTAGGTGGAGAAATAGAAAAAATAGAGACAGTAAATATCAATGATGAAATAGAGAGAAATAATATAATCATAAGAAAAGTAAATAAAACACCTTTAAACTATCCAAGAAATAATGGCAAGCCTTTAAAGGAGCCGATTACATAAAAATGTTGCTCGTGCAACATTTTTTATTTTTATCAAAAATAGTATTAAAACAGATTGACATATTTAAAAAATTTTTATATTATTATATGGTAAAAAAGGAGGGATTTACTTTGTGTAGAATAATATCAATTGCAAATCAAAAAGGCGGTGTTGGAAAAACAACAACAGCTGTTAACGTAAGTACAGTACTAGCAAAAAAAGGTAAAAAAGTAATACTAATAGATGCAGACCCACAAGGTAATGCAACAAGTGGTGTTGGTATAGAAAAAGAAAGTGAAAATTCAACATATGATGTATTAATAAATGAAGTGGAACTAGAAGATACCTTATTAGATACAAAAATAAAGAATTTAAAAGTATGCCCTTCAAATATAGATTTAGCTGGAGCAGAGGTAGAGCTTGTATCGCAAATATCGAGAGAGCAAAGGCTAAAAGAGAGAATAGATATTATAAAAGACAAGTATGATTATATCATTATTGATTGTCCACCATCTTTAGGATTAATTACACTAAATGCGTTTACTGCATCAAATTCGGTTTTAATCCCTGTGCAATGTGAATATTATGCGTTAGAAGGATTAGGACAATTATTAAATACAATTAATTTGGTAAAGAAACATTTAAATAAAAGTTTAGAAATAGAAGGCGCTGTTTTAACAATGTATGATATTAGAACGAATTTATCAAATCAGGTTGTTAAAGAGGTTAAGAGATATTTTGGAGATAAAGTTTATAGAACAGTAATTCCAAGAAACATAAAATTAAGTGAAGCTCCTTCATATGGAATGCCAATATCTTTATATGACCCTAAATCAAAGGGAGCAAGAGCATATGAAAAACTAACAAAAGAGATGTTAAAAAATGAAGAAATGAGAAAAAAAGAGGAGGAATAGGATATGGCAATGAAAAAAACAGGACTTGGTAAAGGATTAGATGCGTTATTTAGTGGACCAATTGAACAAGAAAGTACAAGTAATCAAGATGAAATTGTTAAATATTTGAAGATAAATGAAATAGAACCCAATAAATTACAAGCAAGAAAAGCCTTTGATGAAGAGTCTTTGGAAGAATTATCAAATTCAATTAAAGAATATGGTGTAATACAACCAATAGTAGTTAGTAAAAAGAGTGGTTACTATGAAATAATTGCTGGAGAAAGAAGATGGAGAGCCTCTAAAAAAGCGGGATTAACAGAAATACCAGCTGTTATAAAAGAAGATAATGTTCAAAGAAATAAAGAAATATCATTAATAGAAAACATACAAAGAGAGGATTTGAATCCAATTGAAAAAGCAAGAGGAATAAAGCTATTAATGGAAGAATATGATTTAACTCAAGCAAAAGTTGCAGAAAAGCTAGGAAAGAGCAGAAGCAGTATTGCAAATACAGTAAGAATATTAAATCTTGATGAAAGAGTAATAAATTTAGCATTAGAGGGAAAGCTAACAGAAGGACATTGTAAATCATTAATGTCAATAGAAGATCCTGAAAAACAATATAAACTAGCACTAAATATTATCGAATCAGGTGATTCTGTAAGAGAAACAGAAAAGAAAACAAAAAGTAAAAAGAAAACAAATACAAAGGTTGAGAGATTTATACCAATATACAGAGATATAGAGAACACGTTTCAAGGATTTTTTGGTACTAAAGTAAAATTAGATGCTGGTGCTAAAAAAGGAAAGATTATTATACAATATAATTCTAATGAAGAATTAGAAAGAATGTTAGAACTATTAAAATAAGGAAGTGACAAAATGGAAAATATAGGCACT
>JAEESU010000011.1 GCA_016290095.1 Clostridia bacterium | reverse complement strand
TTATTAAGCTATTGCAATGTAAATAATAATTTAAATCTTGAATATAAAGGAAAAGAGTTAGTAATAAATTCACCTTGTTTATTAAAACTTGTTTTTAAAGAAAAAGAATTGATAGAGTTAGAACAAATTCAATAATTGAAAAATTATGAGGAGGATAGTTTGAAAGAAATTATTTTTCATTGAAAATACTGAATTTTTAGTATTGAGATTTTTACATGTTTTATAAAATTAATATAAATTACAGAAAAATAACAATTTATGTGTAGTAAAATAATCAATTATTTTGTTTAATAAGAAAGGTGATTATAAATGATTAAATTTACAAAAATGGAAGGATTAGGAAATGATTATGTATATGTAGACTGTACTGAAAAATCAAATGAAGAAATTGACTATATTTCTAAATGTGCATGTAAAATAAGTAATAGACACTTTGGCGTTGGTTCTGATGGATTAATACTAATATGTAAAAGTGATGTTGCAGATTTTAAAATGCAAATGTACAATAAAGATGGTTCTCAAGCTCAAATGTGTGGTAATGGTATTAGATGTGTTGGAAAATATGTATATGATAAAGGATTAACTAATAAAAATAATATTACAGTTGAAACTTTAGCGGGTATAAAAAAATTAGATTTTGATATAAAAGATAATAAAGTTGAAAGTGTTACCGTTAATATGGGAAAAACTATTTTGAAAGCGGATTTAATTCCATGTGTAGCAGATACAATAGTTAAAAATGGTGATAATGAAATATCTCATGTAAAATTACATGTATTAGATAAAGATTTTGATTTTACATGTGTGTCAATGGGAAATCCTCATGCAATAGCTATTGTAGATGATGTTGATAATTTTAACGTAGAAAAATATGGAAAGATTGTAGAATTGGATAAACACTTTCCTCAAAAAACAAATGTTGAATTTGTTGAAATACTTGATGATTCTACAATTAAAATGAGAGTATGGGAAAGAGGAACAGGAGAAACTTTAGCATGTGGTACAGGAGCTTCTGCTTCTGTTGTAGCATGCATAGTAAATGGATTAGTTGACCCTAATAAAGGAATAAAAGTTAAACTTTTGGGCGGAGATTTATTAATTAAATGGGATGAGAATGTATATATGACAGGTCCTGCTAAAATAGTTTTTGAAGGAGAATATTATGATTAGGTTAAATGATAATTTTTTAAATGTAAATGAAAATTATTTATTTACAGAAATTGCAAATAGAACTAATGATTATAAAAAAAATCATCCTGATGCTGATATTATTAAATTAGGAATAGGCGATGTTACACTTCCTATTGCTGATTGCGTTATTAAGGCTATGCATAAGGCAGTAGATGAATTGTCTAATAAAGACACTTTTATAGGTTATGGACCAGAGATAGGCCAAGATTTTTTAAGAGAAAAAATATCAGAGTGGGATTATAATAAAGTTGGTATACAAATCGATAAAAATGAAATATTTATTTCTGATGGAATTGCTTCTGATATTGGAAATTTTGGTGAATTACTGAGTATAGATAATGTTGTTGGAATTGCAAACCCTGTGTATCCAGAATATTTAGATGTTACTGTGATGGCTGGAAGAAGTAATATTATATATATTCCATTCTCTGACAATAATAATTTTATGCCGGAAATACCGAAAGAAAGAATTGATTTAATATATTTATGCATGCCTAATAATCCTACAGGAACATCGTTTACACGCGAAGAACTAAAAAAGTGGGTTGATTATGCAATTGAGAATAAATCTCTCATTTTGTTTGATGCAGCATATGAAAGATTTATAGAAGATGAAGATGTTCCTCATAGCATTTATGAAATTGAAGGCGCTAAGAATGTTGCAATAGAATTTAAAAGTTTTTCAAAAACGGCTGGATTTACTGGAATAAGATGTGGGTATACTGTTGTTCCAAAAGAAGCGGTTGCGTATGATACTAATGGAAATGAGATTAACTTAAATCCATTGTGGAATAGAAGACAATGTACGAAATTTAATGGTGCATCATACATTTCTCAAAGAGGGGCGGAAGCAATTTATACAGAAGAAGGTCAAAAACAAATTAGTGAGAGTATTGCTTATTATAAAAGGAATTGTAAAATAATTAGAGGAGGATTAATTGAATCTGGCTATAAAACTTTTGGAGGAGTTAATTCACCTTATATATGGTTTAAAGTTCCTGAAGGATATACATCATGGGATTATTTTGATGTGTTATTAAATAAAATAAATGTAGTAACAACTCCTGGTAGCGGATTTGGAACTGAAGGAGAAGGATATCTTAGATTAAGCTCTTTTGGAAGTTATGAAGATACTTTAAAAGCAATTGAAAGGATAAAAGAATTTAGTAAAAATATAACTAGTCAGAAGTAATGAGGTGAATTATATGTCATTAAAAGAACAAATTGAAAAATATACTCCATTTGATGAACAAGAGGAAAGAGACAAAGAACAAATGTTAAAATTCATAAATGATTATGATGATGTTTTAACTAGAAATAATATATTTGGTCATTTTTCAGCATCTGCATTTGTTGTTAATAAGGATAGAACAAAAATGGTGGTTGTTTATCATATTATAAATGATGGGTGGATTTATCCAGGAGGACATGCTGATGGTGAAGAAGATTTATTATCAGTTGCAGTTCGTGAAGTTGAAGAAGAGACAGGATTGAAGGTAAAAGTATTAGATAATAATATATATTCCATTCAGTCAGCGCCAGTAAAAGGACATATTAAACATGGTAAATATGTATCAGCTCATTTACATTTAGATGTTTTATATATTATGGAAGCAGATGATTCTATCCCATTAGTATATAGAGAAGATGAATCAAAAGGGGTAAAATGGATTTCTTTTGAAGAAGCTGATAATGAAACGATGTGTGATTTTATTAGACCAATACATAAGAAATTAATAAAAAAATTAAATGATAGATAGAAGATAACTCTTATGAATGAAAATAAAACAAACTTACATATTTTTATAAATTAAAAAACATAAAAAAATAGTAATTTATAAAGGAGAAAACGTATATTGAAAAAGAAAACAATTGTATTAATAATTGCAATAATATTAATAATAGTTGGAATGACTTGCTTTTTTTCTTTTGGAATTAATTGGCTATTTTCTGAACAATATAACGACAAAGGTATTAGCCATTTTTTAGTTATAACAATTGATAAAAATCAACCTAAAGAATATGTAGGAGAGCTTGAAGGACATAGAATATTTATAGAAAATCTAAATTTAGAAGAAACAAACTTTAGAACTGTAAATGCAGAGAATATGTCAATAAAAGAAGCAATCGAAAATAATTTAGTATCAATAAAAGAATGGAAAAAATATGCTTGGAAAATAAAAAAAGATGGAGATTCAGAAATTCTACAATTTGAAAACTATGAAATTGTCATTGCTTATGATGACTGCGTTATAAGACCACTTGCAAGATAAACTATAATTAATAAAGTATTTAATTTTAAAAATTAAGTATGCCGAATATGAATTCGGAGATGAAAGATAACGATATAGGTTTGCAGAATGATTTTATTTTATGATATTAGGTTAAACTTTTAATGAGAGAGGTGTTATATGAAAATATATTTAATAAGACATGGACAATGTGATTCAAATGTTAAATATGTTTATAATTACAAAAATGAAGATATTAATCAAAAAGGTATTGAAGAAGCAGAAAAATTAAGAAAAAAAATAAAAGATATTGATTATGATATAGTTATATCTTCACCTCTTTTA
>JAEESU010000010.1 GCA_016290095.1 Clostridia bacterium | reverse complement strand
TTTCATAACATATCCAATTCCACTACATTCTGGACATGCTCCAAATGGATTGTTAAATGAAAACATTCTTGGTGTTAGTTCTTCAAAACTTATATTGCAATCTGGACAAGCGTAATTTCCACTAAATAATTTTTCTCCTTGTCCTGGAACATCAATTTTAAGTAAACTATTAGAATGTTTCATTGCAGTTTCAATTGACTCAGATAATCTATTTTTTATTTCTTCTTTTACAACTAATCTATCTACTATAATATCTATATTGTGTTTTTTGTTTCTATCTAAATCTATATCATCCGAAAGCTCATAAACCTCTCCATCGATTCTAGCTCTTACAAAGCCTTCCTTTTGCATGTTTTCTATTAATTTGTAGAATTCGCCCTTTTTACCTCTTACAATAGGACTTAATACTTGAATTCTAGTTCCTTCTCCTAAAGCTAAAACACTATCTACAATTTGATCAACTGTTTGCTTTTCTATTTTTCTCCCACAATTTGGACAATATGGCACACCAATTCTTGCATATAGTAAACGGAAAAAATCATAAATTTCTGTTACTGTTCCAACAGTAGATCTTGGATTTCTTGAAGTAGTTTTTTGATCAATAGATATTGCTGGAGATAAGCCTTCTATGCTTTCTACTTCTGGTTTTTCCATTAATCCTAAAAATTGTCTTGCATATGCTGATAAACTTTCAACATACCTTCTTTGACCTTCAGCATATAGAGTATCAAATGCAAGAGATGATTTTCCTGAACCTGATAATCCTGTTACTACTGTTAATTTATTTTTTTCAATTTCAACATTAATATTTTTTAAATTATGCTCTTTAGCACCTTTAATAATAATTTTATCGTTCATTTTTACTCCAATTATTTTTCTAAATCATCTTCTGCTGTTTTTTCTCTGCTTGATATTCTACCAATTACATATTCTATTCCTTCTGTAATTCCTGGCAAATCCTCTTCTTGGCTTAAATGATCAGCAAATCCTCTAATTTCAGTACGACTATTTTTAGGGCAAACTACATATCCTTTTTGTCCTCTTATAAATTTCATGGCGGCAATATCATTTCTTCCATTTCCGCAGTAAATAGCAATTCCATATCTTTCTTTAAGTTGCATAGCATTAATCCATTCTTTTACATAATGTAATTTTCCAAAAGAAGCATCAGTTACACTTGAATAACCTTTTGGAAGAGGCATTATTCTTTTATCAACTAAATAGCATTCATCTGGTTTTGATTCCGGACTAGCTGTTGCCCCACATATTGTTGAAACACGATGTTCAGATGAATTAAAATTACGAACAGATTTATCAATTTTATCTAGTATCCTTTTCATCATTTCTGGTAACATTGGTGATACTATATGAATATCAACTGTCATACCTGATACTTTTTGTAGTTTATCAATCATCAATAAAAATTGATACATTTCATCTTCATCGTATTGTCCATCACTTTCTCTTAAAATAGTTCCTTCTAGATCTGTAAATAATATTATGCTTTTCATACGTCCCATAATACTTTTATACCCCCTATTTTTTAATTTTACTATTAAACATTTCAGATTCTTGACCATTCATGTTTTCTAATTCTTTTATCTTGTCACGTAATTCAGCAGCTCTTTCAAATTCCATGCTACTTGCTGCCTTAAGCATTTCATCAGTCAATTTTGAAATAATATCTTCAATTGACTCATCTTTTCCTATGTTATACTTATTTTGAATATCTTCAACAATTGTTGCTTTAATTAATTCTCTTACTGACTTTTTAATTGTTTGAGGAGTAATATTGTGATCTTTATTATACTTTTCTTGTATACATCTTCTTCTATTAGTTTCTGAGATTGCTTTTTCCATTGATTCAGTAAGCTCATCAGCATACATTATTACTCTTCCTTCAGTATTTCTTGCAGCACGGCCTATTGTTTGAATTAATGATCTTTCTGAACGTAAGAATCCTTCTTTGTCAGCATCCAAAATTGCTACAAGAGAAACTTCTGGAATGTCTAAGCCTTCTCTTAAAAGATTTATTCCGACCAAAACATCAAATTCTCCTAGACGTAAATCTCTAATAATTTCTAATCTTTCTAGAGCTTTTATATCTGAATGCATATATCTTACTTTTATACCGCTATTTCTTAAATATACAGTCAAATCCTCAGCCATTTTTTTAGTAAGTGTTGTAACTAAAACTCTTTCACCTTTTTCAACTTGAATTTGTATTTGATCTATTAAATCATCAATTTGGTTTTCTGTAGGTTTTACTTCAATTTTCGGATCTAATAATCCTGTTGGACGTATAATTTGTTCAACAACATTTGTTTTAGAATGTTGACTTTCATAGTCTGCTGGTGTTGCAGATACAAAGATGCATTGATTAATTCTATTTTCAAACTCTTCAAATTTCAATGGCCTATTATCAAAAGCTGATGGTAGCCTAAATCCATAATTTACAAGAGATTCTTTTCTTGCTCTATCTCCATTATACATTGCTCTTACTTGAGGTATTGTTGCATGTGATTCGTCAACTAATAGTAAAAAATCATCTGGAAAATAATCGAATAATGTATATGGAGCGCTTCCAGCAGGTCTACCACTAATATGTCTTGAATAATTTTCTATTCCTTGACAAAAACCTGTTTCTTTTAACATTTCTATATCAAAATTTGTTCTCTCTTCTATTCTTTGAGCTTCTATTAGCTTATTGTTCTCTTTAAAATATGCTACTCTTTCTTCCATTTCTTGTTCAATTGTAATTAAAGCGTTTTCTAGTTTATCTTTACTTGTTACATAATGCGAATTTGGAAATATCATAACATGTTCGCGAGTTGCAGTTGTTTTACCAGTAAGAGGATTTATTTCTGAGATTTTTTCGATTTCATCTCCCCAATATTCTACTCTAATAGCTGTTTCTTCTTCATTTGATGGATATATTTCTAAAACATCTCCTTTGGCACGAAATGTTCCTCTTTTAAAATCCATTTCATTACGTGTATATTGCATGTTAATTAGTTTTCTCATTACATCGTTTCGTGATTTTTCCATACCAGGTCTTAATGATACAATCATATTTTCATAATCTATTGGATCACCTAATCCATATATGCAAGATACTGACGCTACAACTATTACATCCCTTGTTTCAAATAAAGATGCTGTTGCAGAATGACGTAATTTATCTATTTCATCATTAATAGATGCATCTTTTTCTATATAAGTATCTGAAGAGGCAATATATGCCTCTGGTTGGTAATAATCGTAATATGATACAAAATACTCTACTCTGTTCTCAGGAAAGAACTCTTTAAACTCACTATAAAGTTGCCCAGCTAAGGTCTTATTATGTGCTAAGACAAGTGTAGGCTTTTGCACTTCCTGTATTACATTTGCCATTGTAAATGTTTTACCAGATCCAGTAACACCAAGTAATGTCTGAAATTTCTTACCCTCTTTTATGCCATCAGATAAATATTTAATTGCTTCTGGTTGATCGCCAGTTGGTTTGTATTCAGAAACTAATTTAAACATTTCTTACCTATAATTATATTCTTCTAAATATAATACTTTCTTTTTAATAAATAGCTTTTATATTTTATCATAATTAAAACAAAAAAACAAGAGAAGATATGCACTTATCTTGTTTTTTATAGTTAGATTATTAAATAATCTTATTCTATTATTATCTTTAAAATATCGCCAACTGTTGATATTTTTATTCTTTGTTCATGTGTAATTTTTTTATTAAATGATTTCTCAATATTTAAAAACAATCCTAAACAGTCTAGTGAATCTGCTCCTAAATCATTTCGTAAATTTGTATTTTCAGTAATTTCTATATTTCCAAATTGAGAACAAATAATTTCTTTTATTTTTTCAAACAAATGATTCGCATCACTAGTATTATTTATAGTATATGCAACTTCATCAATTTTTTCAAAATTTCGAACAAGTTTTCCTGATGATGTTCTATTTAAATATTCATTTGTAATTTTTATATCACAAATCTTTTTATAAATTGGCAAATCTTGATTTATATTATCAATCTTTTCTTTTATGTATGTTGCATCATCATTAGTAACAATTATTGCATTAATCTTCTTTGTATTCTCATTTTCATATACAAGTGATTCATTAACCCCATCTATATTATTTATTAATTCTTCAATTTCTTCAGGAAAAACTTTTTTACCATTTGGAAGTACTATCATATTTTTATTTCTACCATATATAAAAATGTATCCATCTTCATCAATTTTCCCTAAATCTCCAGTATATAACCAATTATCTTTTATCACTTCTTTGCTTTTTTCTTCATCATTTAAATATCCAAGAAATACATTATTTCCTTTAACAATAATCTCACCTATTCCATCTTCATTTTGATTTATAATATTAACTAAAACGTTTGGAATAGGCTTTCCTACAGAACCTATTTTTTTATTATCTTTATTTTCAATTGAAACAACAGGAGCACATTCGGTTAATCCATACCCTTGAATAATGGTTATACCAATTTTTCTAAAGTCAGTTACAATATTACTATTTAAAGGTGCTCCTCCACACATAAACATATTTATATGATTCGCTTCAATTTTAATTTCATTTTTTTTATTATATAAATAATTATAAATTGCAGGTACTCCACCCATGAAAGTAATCTTATATTTAGAAATATAATCACAAATACTATCAATATTATTACAAAAAATTCTTGTTGTCCCTTTATAAAAACATAATAAAAAACAAAACAATCCTTCTAGTACATGGTTTAAAGGTAATATTGAAAGGCAAATATCCTTTTCACTTAAAGGTATTCTTTCTGAAACATTAATTAAATTAGAGCAGATATTTTTATGAGATAGCATAACTGCTTTAGGATTATCTGTAGTACCTGATGTAAAAGAAATTAAGCACATATCATCTTCGTATACATTTATATTACTATAATAATCTTCAGTATCAGTTTTTTCCCCAAGTAAACTCACTAGCGAATTATCTTTAGCGCCATCAAAGCAAAAAACATTTTTTAAGCCTGTATTTTCTCTATCTTTTATCTCATTTAAAATGTCTATATAATTAGATGATGTAAAAACAGTATTAATATCTGCTTTATTAATTACATTCTTTATTTCAAGTTTAGTATAGCTCTTATCTATAGGAACAATAATATTATTACTACAGGATATTGCAAAAAAAGCTATTTCCCATTCAAACCTGTTTTCTGAAATTATTCCTATTTTTTGCCTATGTATACCTTTTTTAAAAAGTGCATTACTCAAAATTTTAACGTAATTATAAAAATCAGCATACGAAATAGTTTTATTATTAATTCTATATAGTTCTTTATTTCCAAATCTTTTAGCACTATATTCTAATAAATCTTTTAATGAATTAATTTCATTCATAATAATCTCCAAATCCTATTTTATACTAACATTTCCTGTTGTTCCATCTAGTTCAACAATATCTCCATCTTTAAGACTATTAATTAAACCTGTAATTCCAACAACCGCAGGAATTCCTAATTCTCTTGATACAATTGCTGAATGAGATAACAAGCTTCCTCTTTCAACTAATATACCACTTGCAGCAGGAAATAGCATTATCCAACCTGGATCCGTATATTCTGCAACTAATATTTCACCTTGTTCAAGTTTTGCATTTGCTGGATTCTTAATAATTCTTACCTTTCCGGTAACTTTTCCTGGTGAAGCTCCAATTCCTTTTAAATCTACTTTAAGATTTTCGGATTTGTTGTCTCTAATTATTTCTCTCTTAAAATCATTTCCAATATTTACAGCACCATATGAATAAAATCTATTATCTGGATTTGTTTCCTTATATTTAAAATATTGTTCTTTTCTAATTTTAATAAGTTCTTTTAAGTTATTTGTAGTTGATTTTCCATCTATATAAAATAATATTTCGTCAACTTCTAAGTAAAAAATATCTCTTTTTTCTTCTATTACATTCATTGAAGCTAATATAAATCCTATTTGTAAAAATAATTCTCTTACGCGTCCAAATAAACGAGTCCTTTCGAATCTAAGATTCTCTCTGTTTTTTACAGTAAATCTAGCTTGATTTAAAATAAATTTAAATTTTGCTTTTTTTATTGGATTAAGTATAAGTTTTTTATTTACTTTTCTTTCTGCTTCTATCCTATTTTTTCTTTCATCAATTTCTACTATATTAGTATTTTTTATACGTCTTGCAAATGTAGCTATAGAACTATATAAACTTATAGGATTATCTTTTAATGTTAATGTTTCAAGCTTAAGTTCTTGTAAACATCTGTCAGAAAACTTATCTAAATATTGATTTAGTAAATTATAAAATTCTTCATATTTAGGTAATTCTTTTTGAGTTTTGTAAACATCACCACTTTCAAGTAGTTCCAGTAATTCATCATTGTCTTTTACTATTTTTGCCATTTCTTTAATTTTTTTTGCAGGTTCACTACTTATGATTCCGCCTTCATTACAAAGCAAATCATTATGAATTAAATCTCCTTCTTCTTTAAAAATATCTCTACATTCTTGTTTTAACTTTCCATAAAAAATCATTGCAAGAAAATCATTTACAAGTGGAGCATCCCACTTATGAAGAAGTTTGCTCTCAAGTTCATAATAATAATCATGTAATTCGTATAAATCCATGTTTTTTATATCTTTATCTTCTAAAGCATCATTTAATCTTCCATAAAAATTATTAGTCATTCTACGAATTTTAAAGAAACCATTTACTAAGCCTAATCCAGTATTTAATAATCCAATTTTATCTTTAAATGTTGCTTCTGGTACAGGAAACAAGTCTTCTGGCAATGATTCTTTAACACCCATCATTTGTTCCATAAATTTCTTATTATTTCCAAGTCCAGGAAACAAAGAAAGCATTCCATACCAGCCATATAAATTATAATATACTCTTCCATCAATTAATGCTAGCATACTTTTAAACATTTGAGAGTTTAATTCTATTTTCTCTTGCTTAACTTTAAAAATTTTACACAACTCAATATATACATTTTCATAAACCATTCTTATAAACGAAAAAGTTAATGGAGTTGTTATTCCTCCATAGCTTTCAACAATATTGCTATTATCAAATACATTTATTTTACTATCCTTATTTTTGCCTAAAGTTGTAATTGGTCGTGATTGTAGTAAATATAGTTTATTATCTTCATAAGCCCATTCAATATCTTGAAATCTTCCAAAAAAATCACTAGCTTTTTTTACGAGTTCTTTAACTTCATTTATTTCATCATCGCTTAGAATTTGCTTATCTATTAATTCACTATCTACATTTTTCTGCACTACTTCTCCCTTTTCCATTATGTGAAAAAAGTCTTTTTTTGCAATTCGTTTGTCAATATTATTATTTGATATTATATACGTATCTGCAGTTGCAATTCCATCAACAAGTCCACTACCTAATCCATAAACAGCTGATATAACAATTTCTTTAATATTAGAATTTACTGGGTTTGCTCCAAAAGCTACACCAGCACATCTTGAATTCACCATTTTTTGAACTATTACAGAAGGAATAAAAATATCCTTAATATTATTTTCCTTTCTATATGTTTCAATTCTATCTGAAAAAGCAGACATATATACTTCTTTAACTTTATTAACAACATCATTTTTATTTACATATAAAAATGTATCAAATTGACCTGCAAATGAGTTTTCAGAAGAGTCCTCATTTCCAGCAGATGATCTTACTGCAAAATATGAATCATCAGAATAGTCTTTTAGTCTTTTTAATATTTCATTAACTGCTTCTGAAATTATTTGTTTACTATCTTTGTCAAAACCTTCATATGATACTACAAACCAAGGTGGCACATTATTAATTACTCTTCCAATTTTTGAAAGAGCAGTTGCCTTTCCTCCCATAATATTAAAATTATTACAATCACTTTCTAAAACATATTTCATATCTTTCCATGCTCCATTTTATAAAACTAATAAATACATGCTAAAATAACATGCTAAAACTAATATATTTGCTGAAAGTTGAACAAAATCTGATGTTTTTTTATCTTGCTTTTTTACAAATATTATATTACAACACATAACCAATACTAATAATATAGCAGTTAAGATAATATATTTACTTGTTAAAATTTTTGTTTGAATTATAATTAAAATTATTTCAATGGTAGATAAAATTAAAACAGCTTTTTTTATTCCGAAAACTGCTGTATATGTTTTAACACCTTTTTCTTCGTCTTCTTTACATCTAATTTTTCTTGCTATTTCAACAATCCATGAAACAAAATAGCTCATAAGTAAAATTTCATAAATAAATTCTATTTGAATATTACCAATAAAACTAGTCAAATATAAAACTAATACTGGCATTAATAATTCATCAAGAAGTACCTCTAACAAAATATGTTTGTCTAAAACACTTTTTATAAAAAATCCTTTTGTCATTATTGCAAAAATTATCCATACAAATATAAGATATACTATTCCTTTTTTATTTATTAAAAAAGTTATAATCATTTGAATAATTGCACATATTATAAAAAGAATTCCTAATTCTTTTAAAGATACTAAACCTCTTGGTACTGGTCTATAAGGTCTATACTTTTTATCTTCTTCATAATCTTTAAACTCATCAATTATTCTTACCATTAAAAATTGTAAAAATGCAACTATAAACATAGGAACTAATAATATATAGTTAAAACTACTAGTCTTATTACTACAATAAAAGAACACTGCAAAAACAATTGAAAAAATATATGTTCCATATTTTAAAACTGGAAATCTTTCTTTTTGGTATGTATACCATTTTTTAAAAAAACTCATATTCACTCCATATTTTATATAATTTCTTAAATTTTTAATATTTTCTTAAGTTCATTATAATCTACTTTTGTACTATGTCTTTTATCAACCGGTATTTTTTTTACATGTATAATTTCATCAATTTTATCAAAATTTATACAATTATATATATCCTCATTCTTTATATTATCAGAATTTTCTAACACTAATATTGTTTTTCCTTCATTTTTAAAAACGGCTGTTTTTCCAATATTTAAATTTGAATGTAAAGATGCTTCTATATGGAAAAATGGTTGTTTTATTCTCCCTCTAAGCCATAACTTGCCATCTTTTATTATCCCCAAATCACCGGTTCTATGATATTTTTTGCCTTCTACTGAAAATTTATTTTCTTTATCCCCAACACCATTTACATATCCTTCAAGAACATTTTTTCCAGTAACTACAATTTCTCCTATTTCGTCTGTTTGTATTTTTTTAAATTCATAAGCAGAAATATTTCCGATTTCATCAATATCATATTTAATAGTTTTGCAATCATCAACTCCAACAATATTTCCAGCCAAAATTCCATATCCATTTTTAGTGTTTTCAATATCGTCAGAAGTCATATCATTTATATTAAGCTCTGCAATTGGTTCTGCCTCGGTAGAGCCATATAATGTTGTAATTAAAGCATTTGGGAATACAAACTTCACTTTTTCTATAAAATCAAGAAATACTGCTCCTCCTCCAGTAAATACTTTGTTTACATTGTATAATTTCTTATTATTTATCATACAATACTCTACAATTAAATTAAGAAGTCCTGGAGCAGCCATTATTCTGTTAATATTATTTATCTCAATTTGTTTAACAAGTTTTGAAGCATTTGAATTACCAAGATTTTTAAAATTGCCATTTGCAATTACTGTAGTAATACCAAAATTAATATTTGATAAAGTAAATATAGGTACACTTGAAAGTTCAATATCTGTTTCTTCGTAATTTAAGCATTTTTCTAAAATTATTCCTTGATTTTGTAAAAATGAATGTGATCTTGCAGCCACTTTAGGAGTTCCTGTTGTTCCACTTGTATATGTTAAAATTGCATTTGAGCTTTCATCAACCTCTTCAATATCTAAGTCTACATCACTTGATAGTTTACTTATAATATTAGAATTAATCTTTATTCTAAGTTTTCTTAAATTTCTATTTACATTTGAATATATCAAATATTTAGTTATTCCAATTATGCCGTTAACCTCTTTAAATTCATTTTTTTTCATTCCATTTTTTATAAATCCAGCATCCATAAAGCATGCTGATGCACCAATAGACCATATTGCTAGTAATGAAACATATAAATTAATTGACATTGGAATTAATACAAGAACATTATCTCCTTTTTTTATTCCATGTTTTTTTAGATATACTGCAAAATTTGCAACTTTATTATATAAAGTTTTATAATCAATTTTAATATTATCTTGTATTAAACAAATATTGTCAGGAACACTCTGAAAATTACGTAATAAATTATTTGTTAAATTCATTTTATAATTCCTTTCCATATAATGCATATTCTCTAATTACTTTTGCACCATTTCTACTTGCCATTTTTTGTGAAGTATTATTTGAATACATAAATGCAAAAATCCATTCTAAGTAATTTTTTTCTTTTGCGATATTTGCTATTCTGTTTAATAAAACATTGCCTATTGCTAAATCTTCAAATTCAGGTTTTACAGCAATTGTTTTTAATATTAATGTTTGTAAAGGCTTGCCTCGCTTAAGTTCATTAAAATCAGGTATACAAAAAACAAAGCCTACTTCTATTCCATTTTTTTCAGCAATTAAAATTAAATCCTCATCAATCATTGAAATATATGGTTCATATTGACTAATAAAATCACCTCGTTCTATTGGAGTATAAAACGGATTTCTTGTAAAACTTTCTTTTGAAACATTAAATATTTTATTTAAATCTTCAATATAGTTCTCTTTATTGAATTTCCTTATAGTAATATTTTCAGTCTTAATTTGATTTTCAGCTATATCAATTAATTCAGATTTATAAGCATCTGATATAAGTCCTCTGCAAGAAGTATAAGTATTAATTTCATTAAATCCTGTATTTTTTAAAACTTCATTATCTTCAATAGGGTTAACATTTTCTAAAATAAATGGTTCGTCACCATTTGAATATTTAAGTGTTCTATACTTTTTCCATGTATTTCCATTCATTGGTGCAACAATATATTTTACTTCTTTTTCTCTTAAAATATCTTCACACTTTTTAATTAGCTTAATTCCATCATCGTAATTATTAATTTCTAATTCACCAATACATCCAATGTTTTTACCATCTAAAATCGGTGTATTTAAGAAAAAGCATGTCGCAGTTGAACTATTTAAAGTAATCTTAACATTATTGCCAATATTTTCGATTTTAAAATCCATAATTTTACCTCTTAACCAAAAATTATTTGATAAAACTTAATTATACACAATAATAATGTGAATAATAATACTATCGACATATGCATATAACCATTGTCTTTTGAAACCTCTTCATTAATTATATCTTTCTTTTTCAAATAAATTAAAATTGAACTTGCAAACATTGATATAATCATCAATAAAGTAAATAAAGAATCAATATTTCCACTAAATACTATTTTATAAAGAATTAATGATGGCAAATAAATAAATATTAGTCCTTTAATAAATGAAAATGCAACACTTTTGATTTCACTTAAATTAAAATAGTATTTTAATCTTATATATGTATTAATTATTAAATGCATAGCATAACATGTTGAATAAATCATAAAAAACTCTTCTTTTAAACCTGTAATTGCTACTAAGCCGCATAAAGAAATGCCTATAATGATGTTTGTTTCAATTATTCTAGCATCATATAATTTTTTCTTTTCTTCTTCAGTTCTTCTAGGAAACCTTAAAACAGTTAAAAATAAAATAATTGGAGGCACTATAGCATACCATCCATATAGTACAATGCTTAAATATCCTACAACTAATGTTTCAACTAATGCAAGTTTACTCCAAACCTTTACTCTATTTGCAATACATACAATTACATATATTATTGCAATTATTATTAAATCAAATTTTAATACTTCTAAATTTTGGTTTATGTGTGTCGCAACAAATGCATAGGTTGTTAGAGGTATTAATAAGTTATCATTTCCAGTATGTGAAATCATTTCTATAAGTGCCGCATTAAATCCAACTATAGTCGAAATAATCAACGTTTCTTCTCGTCCCACTTCTGTCCAAAGAAGAAGAGGGACTAGTGTTGCCATAAACGCAACAATAAAAAACATAAAGCTTCCTTCAATGCTTTTAGAATCCTCGCTAAATTCGGCTAAATTATTTTTTCCATAGTTTTTTCCTATAAGAGCTGCTGTACTATCAGCAAATGTTAAAACTAATATAGGTATACTATATAATACCTTGTCTCCCTTTGATAAAAAGAAGATACTAAAAACAGCAATTATAAAAAATACTTCTCCAAGAGATTCTCTATTTACGCTATAAAGCACTGTTCCAATTGAGTTTTTAAGTTTAGTTCTTTTTAATATAACCATTATAATAAGTGCAATTATTCCAAGAACACCAACTGAGTAAGTTGATTTAAATATATATGGAAATGATAGCATTACTATTCCCATTGATACATGGAACGATTTTCTTTTAAGCTCTGCATTTATGTTGGATTTTTTTTCAATTATTTTTATTATTATCAAAGCTATGAAAATAAGTATAAGTACTAATAAAATACTTCCCCACTCTATTACCATTACTTAATCTCCTCAATAATTAATTTACTATAAAAAAATGCTTTATCTTTTTTCAATAACTCATCAGACTCTTTTTCCTTATAATCTAGGTTTTCAAAGTATTTAGATGCTCTTTTATCTGCAAGCATATTCCAGTATACTACTCGAGAACCAGATGGTGATTTTTTTAAAATACTTTCATAAATTTTACACATTTGAGAATCATCCATATATTCAAAAATATCACTTAAATTATATTTTGTAATATAATCTACATCATCTCTTTCAATAAAAGTTTCAACAGACTCTGTTAATAAAACTAATTTATCTATATTCTTTTTTATTATTTCAAAATTTTCTTTTCTATAAGCTAATGGCAAAACTTTATCATATTTATTATTAATAATATAATGTAAATATGAATTTTCTGAAGTGTCTAATTCTGTGATTGCATATTTAGTTCTCTCCAAAATATGTTCTGCAACATTTACATTTACATATCTAAAAAAGGCTTTATCTCTACCAAGCTTTCCCATAACAGTTCGTGAAAAGAAAATTTTAAACAGTAAACGCCAACGTAAATTATTCCATTGTTTATTATAAAATTCTACTCTTTCTTCTTTTGTTTTTTTACTTAGAAGTAATTCTCTAGTTCTTTTTGAATGAATTAGAGGTAGAATTTTTTTACCAAATATTTGAAAATACTTTTCAAACTTTCCTGTATGAATTATTCCAGCTTTAATTATTTCAATATTTTTTTCAAAATATTTTTGAGTTTCTTCATTAAGCTCATTTTTTATTTTGTTATACAAGTCTATTCGATTATTTGAATCAATTACACCTAATAATTCCATACATTCTTCATAATTTAAAAATTTATAAGATATTTTCTTTAGTTCAGTGCAAGCCATTTGATTTAAGTTTAGGTCAATTGCATAAACTTTATTTGGATTTTTAACCAATAGACTCAAAGCATTTTCTCCAGCAGATGCAATTGAAAGAATATTATCATTTTCATTAATATTTAATGACTCTAGTAAAATATCAGCATCTTCCCAAACTTGTGCATACCTTATTAAATCAAACTTAGCATAATCTTCTACTTCACTTTTTACCAGTTCTTTTGTTTCCATTTATATAATCCTTTCCAAACTAATATCTAATATACCAAAATAATACTATCATTTTTACATTTTACATACAAATACTTTTTAATTAATATTATATTTCTTTTTAATTACACTTATAATACTGGAATTAAAAGCTAACTTAGAATTGACTTTTTCTCGATTTTATGTTAACATTTATTTAACACCGGTAGTCAGGTGAACTTATAGTAAAGTACACCGAACACCCGAGAAAGAGGAGGAAAAACCATGTTCAACATCCAGAAGAACCCCTCTCCCGCCATCAAGAATGGCATCATGCTGGCTGTGAGCCGGAACCCCGACACGGCGAGGTTCATCCACTCGATCAACCCCGACAAGTTCACGACCGTCTCCAGCACGAGCTACAACATCTGGTCCTACCACTTTGGCGACGTCACCATCCTGGTCTGGGCCAGGGGGGAAGACCCGATGAACTGGGTCTCTAAGCAGGTCTCCTGGTAAAATCTCGAAAGCCGCGGCACTCGCCGCGGCAACTTTTATATTATTTTCATATTAACTTCTTATTTTATATTTTGCTTTATCATCTTCTGTAAGTTCAAAAAAACGAATCGTGCCATTTCTCTTTTTCCATAAATTCAATGATTTTTCGCCAACAAAAGTAACTATTCCTTCTTCCCTTCCTAATCTGTATTTACAGATTTTAAAAGGAATTGAAATATTATTTAAGCAAGAAACAGTTATTTTATTTAAGCTAGGGCAATTAGTAATTACAAAATTAAAAGCAGACTCAATATCAGGATAAACTATTTCTTCTAAACCAGTGTTTTCAAAATAATTTATAATATTTTGAGGCCTTCCCAAAATGTATGTTTCTAATTTTCCAAGATATGTTACTTTTTTAAGATTTTTACAATCACAAAAAGCATCTTCTCCAATATTCATTATACTTTCTGGAAAAACAAGTTCTGTGATACTATCACAATTTTTAAATGCTCTTTCGCCAATTAATTCGATTTTTCCAAAGAAAATATTTTTAAGTTTTGGACAATTTGAAAAAGAATCGTTTCCAATGCATTGATAAGTTTTATCAGGACTTAAATTTATACTTGAAGAACCTTTCTCACCTAAAAATTTTATCTCTTCTAAATTATTCCATTTTGCATTTTTTTCAAAATTATATTTTGCAACACCGTTACTTGCAACTACTAACTTCTTAGCATTTTCTATATAATTCTTATTAATATAACTTTCAAAGAAATAAAAAACATCTTCATCTATTTCTGTTTTAAAAGCTGGTCCTTTAATTGTAAGCCAGTTATTATACATTCTTTTTTGCATACTATTTCGTCTTAATGAAGCAAACCAGTTTTTTATAATAAATGCAATAGAACCATCATCATATATTTCTAAATCTTGATCTTTATTTTTTGGTTTATTATCTTTAGGAATGTAAAATTTAGTATTATCTTTTTCTTGCAAATTTCCAAGTATTTCAATGTGGTTATTGTAAGCTTTTACTCCTCTAATGTCTAATATTTGCTTCCATATCTTATAATCATAAAGGTCTTCTTCTGATACTTTTTTCGCAATATCTATTAGTCTCTGTTTTGCAAGGAAATCATCTTTTTCGTCTTTTGCACCATCATATAAATTTTCTTTTAAAGCATTAATTAAATATTCTTTTTTACAAAACCTAAAAACTTTTGTAAAATCAAGAATACCTTCAATTTGTAATTGATAAACTATAATATCTAGAGTTGTTTTACCAATGTGTTTTTGAAACTCAACATCTTCAATTGGATTATGTTCTGTCTCATGCCAAATAGTAATATCTTTTTCAATGCTTTCCCATAAAATTTTTATTTTTTGTAATGCTTCTGCATCAATTTGATTTTCTACAGCACTTTCAATTATATTTTTCTTTTTTAAGATATAATAATCTATTTCGGAATCTAATTCGATTAAGTTAGCAAAAATTTCAATTGATAATAAATCAAATCCGTCAGATTTATTATCATTATCTAAAACAATATCTTTTGCTTTAAATCTAATGCTTTCTAATTTTCTTTCAAATTCAGAAGCTTCATCAAACTCACTTAAGATTTTAACTTCTTCTATTTTATTTTCAATTTGAAAAATCTCTTTTAACAATAAATCAAACTCTTTTTTATTTATCATTTGTATCTCCCTTTTCTATACAAGAAACAACTATTATATCATTATAATTCTATCATATATGCATTTTTATACAACTACTAATGGATTAAGTTTTCATATCTTTTTTATTACAAGTTGCATTTTAATTGATATCTATAATATAATGAATTACAAATTAGAGAGGTTTATTTTATGGAAATATTTAAATTTGAAACAAATTATAAAAGAAATATGTTATTTTCAAAATCAATTATTAAACCAAAAACATACTCTGAAAAGTTAGAAAAACAAATTATTCAAATATACCCTAATATCAAATATCAAGAATTTCTTGGATTTGGTGGTGCTTTTACAGAAGCTTCTGGATATACATATAGCTTATTAGATAAAAACAAAAGAGAAAGTTTGATAAAAGATTATTTTTCTGAAGAGGGACTTAATTATAATTTTGGAAGACTACCTATTGGGAGTTCTGATTTTTCACTAAAATCATATTCGTATTCTAATAAAATAGATTTATCAGACTTTAATATTGAAAAAGATAAAAACTATATAATACCATTAGTTAATTCTGCTAAAGAAATTAAACAAAATATTACTTTTCTCGCTTCTCCATGGAGTCCACCAAAATTTATGAAATCAAATAAAATGCTTGTTTTTGGTGGTAAACTTGCTGATAAATATAAACAAAATTATGCAGATTATTTGTCAAAATATATTTTAGCATATCAAGAATTAGGAATTAATATAAAATATATCACTGCTCAAAATGAGCCAAATGCAACTCAAATTTGGGAATCTTGTATATATTCACCTAAGGAAGAAGCTGATTTTATTATTAAATACTTATATCCTACTTTTCAAAAAAATGATATTAATACTAAAATACTAATTTGGGACCATAACAAGGAAAAAGTATTTTCTAGAGCACTAGAAGAATTAAATAACAAAGAGGCATTAAATGATATTAGTGGTATTGCATTTCATTGGTATACTGGAGATCATTTTGAAAATATTAATTTAGTTAGCGAAACTTTTCCAGGAAAAATTTTAATTCATACTGAAGGTTGTACTGGATATTCTAATTTTGCCCAAGATGACGAGGTAAAAAATGGTGAAATATATGCTCATGATATTTTAGGCGATTTAAATGCCGGTACAAATGCATATATTGATTGGAATTTAATATTAGATTACAGAGGCGGTCCAAACCATAAAGCAAATTTCTGTAACAGTCCTATAATGTTAAATCAAGATAATACAGATTATATTAAAAATCTTACATACTACTATATAAAACATTTTAGTCATTTTATAAAAACTGGAAGTAAAAGAATTGCTTATAGTAAATATACTGATAGAATTGGAGTTACATCTTTTCTTAATCCAGATAATTCAATTATAATAGTTTTATTAAATAGAAATGGATTTAATAAAGAATATAACCTTTGCATTAATGATATTTTAATTCATGATAATTTAGATGCTCATGCTATTGTTACGTATCAAATAAAATAGAGATATTAAGTATTACTTAATATCTCTTTACTTTATCTTTCTTCCCCTGAATATAGTCTTTTTTGACTTTTATTAGTTAATACATCTAGAAGTTCAATAGCCTTAAAAATTTCATCAACATGATATTCTAAAAATTGGCTTTTACCAACAAGTGCTTTAATTTTGCTAACATTCATCCATTCGACTGAATCAACTTCATCTTTTTGAATTTTTAAATTATTAATATCTATATCTTTTTGAGTATAAAAAACTTCATAAAAAACTTGTGTATCATCTTGACGTCCGCCATATAGAAGTGTTAGTTCTTCAGGATTAAGTTTAATTCCAAGCTCTTCTTTTGTTTCTGTTATTGCTCCCATTAAACCAGTTTCACCACTTTTACAGTGCCCTCCTGTTGCTCCATATAAACTCTTTTTTCCTTCTGCTCGCTTTTGAATTAAATATTCACCGTTTGAGTTTTTTATCATTACTAAAACAACTAGTATGTAATTTCCTTTCGGAATCTTCTCTCCTGCTTTAATGGTTTTTCCTGTTAATTTTTTATTAATATCATAAAGATCTCTTATTTCCATTAACAATCCTCCAATTCAACAATTCCACCATAATCTATAACATCTAAATTTTTGAAATCTATAATTTTAAGATTTTTAGATTCTATAAAGCTTCTAATTTTATTTTCCTTATCAATTTTATTCAAATCGCCTGTAATAAATATATAATCATCTATTCTCGAAATTGCACCACCAATAAATCCATTTTTATTGCTATACCCTATCTCAGATAATAATTTTATATCTGGCTCATAATCTAAAAACAAAATATCAATATTATAATTTTTTAATATATTATATAATCCTTTATCAGAAAGAATAACACTATTATCATCAATTATTGCTATAGAGCATTTTGAATATCCTTGTTTTACATCAATTAATTCATAGCCATATTCTTTTAATAAATCTAATATTTTAGTATCTGTATATTTAAAATTGTGAATCGCTTTATTTCCAATAATACAAACATTATATTTAATATCTTCTGGATATTTTTCAAATACTGAACTATTGCCTCTAATAAATACATTTTTATTAATATAGTTATAAAGTGAATTTTCTAAAACTATTTTATTATTAATTTTACATACATGTACATCGACATGAGAAGATATTTCTGGATAAAGATTTTTGTTAATAGGTACATCAATTAATTGATAACCTATTTCTTTTAATTTATTCTTTTCACAATCTCTCATTCGATAATCAATAAATAAATTTTTCATTTTATAAATAAGATTTTAATAATTCCATATTTCCTTGTAATTCAAATTCTCCAAGAGTAGCTGGAATTATAAAACTATCTCCATATTTTATTTCGTATTCATTATTTCCTGTAATTAATTTACCAAATCCTTTTACTACATTCATAATATAAAATGTTTCTACATTAGAAGATAATTTTTCTGAACCGTTTAAATTAATTTTATCTGTTTTAAAATATTCAGATGAGATAATATTCGAATCTGATTCTAAATTGTCTGTATTTTTAATTTGAGGTTTTTGAGAACAATCTATTACATCAATTGCTTTTTGTTTATGAAGTTCTCTTGGCTTGCCATCTTTTCCTACTCTACCCCAATCGTAAACTCTATATGTAAGATTACTATTTTGTTGTATTTCACAAATTAAAGTATTTCCTAAAATTGCATGTATAGTTCCAGAAGGAATGTATATAACATCACCAGGTTTAACATTAACATAATTTAAAATTGGTTCAATAGTATCAGTATTTATCGCTTCTGCTAATTGACGCGTTGTTACATCTTCTTTCAAACCACATATAATTTGTGCATTTTCTCCTGCATCCATAATATACCACATTTCAGTTTTTCCATCACTGTTTTCATATTTTCTAGCATATTCATCATTAGGATGAACTTGAACTGAAAGGTTAGATTCTGCATCAATAAATTTAACTAATAAAGGAAATTTATCCATATCACTAGTTTTTGTACCAAAAATCTCTTTTCTAACTTCTTTATAATCAAATAAATCATACAAAGTTTCACCTTTATATGTTCCATTTCTAATAATACTTTTTCCGTCAGGATTAGTTGAAACCTCCCAACTCTCTGCCGTTTTTTCATAAGGTGTATGTTTATTTAAACTATATTTAATTCTTGTTCCCCCCCATATATAATCTTTAAATGCTGGTTCTAAAAAAATTGGTTCCATTTATTTTCTTCCTTTCTCTATTCTAGTTCAGATGCTCCTGTGTATAGTGAATAATATTGTCCTTTTAATGCAATTAAATCTTCATGGTTGCCTCTCTCTATAATTCTTCCATGATCCATAACCATAATTGCTTTTGCATTTCTTACAGTAGAAAGCCTATGTGCTATTACAAAAACTGTCCTACCTTCCATAAGTTTATCCATACCATCTTGAACTATTTTTTCAGTTCTTGTATCAATACTTGATGTAGCTTCATCAAGTATCATTACTGGTGGATTTGCTAAAGCAGCTCTTGCAATTGAAAGCAATTGTCTTTGACCTTGTGACAATTGACTTCCATTTTCAGTAAGCATTGTATCATATCCATTAGGTAGATTTGATATAAAATTATGTGCATTAGCAATTTTTGCTGCATTAATTACATCTTCATCTGTTGCATTAGGATTTACATATTTAATATTTTCTTTTATTGTACCTGTAAATAAATTTGTGTCCTGTAAAACCATTCCAAGTGATTTTCTTAAATCTGCTTTTTTAATTTTATTAATATTTATTCCATCATATCTAATTTTTCCATCTTCGATATCATAAAATCTATTAATCAAATTTGTTATAGTTGTTTTTCCAGCTCCTGTTGCACCAACAAATGCTATTTTTTGACCAGGTTTTGCATATAATGAAATATTGTGAAGCACAGTATGACCTTCTTCATAAGCAAAATCTACATCTGTAAATTCAATATGCCCTTTTAATTCTACATATTCTAATCTTCCATCATGATGTGGATGTTTCCATGCCCATTTTCCAGTATATTCATCTGTTTCTTCTATTTTATCTCCATTTATTTTTGCATTTACTAATGTAACATATCCATTATCAACTTCTGGTTCTTGATCTATAAGATAGAAAATTCTTTCTGCACCTGCTAATGCCATAATAATCAAATTTATTTGGTTTGATATTTGATTTATTGGTTGATTAAAGCTTCTAACTAATGCCAAAAATGATGCCATGATTCCAACTGTAATTCCAGGTACAATATTGTTTATTGCTAAATATCCACCAATAATAGCCATTAAAACATATTCAATATTTCCCAAGTTTGCAAGCGTAGGCATTAAAATGTTTGCAAAAGTATTTGCTTTTACTTGATTTGTAAATAATTCTTCATTAATTTTATTAAATGCTTCTTCTGCTCTTTCTTCGTATGTAAATACTTTTACTACTTTCTGGCCATTAATCATTTCTTCAATATATCCATTTACTTTTCCAAGAGACTTTTGTTGTCCTATAAAGAATTTTGCACTATTTCCTGTAACTTTTTTAGAAGTAAATAAAATTAATAAAACAAATAACATAGCAAAAATTGTAAGCTGTGGACTTAAGTATATCATTGAAAATAATACTGTTACTAGTGAAAATATAGATGATATAAATTGTGGCAGACTTCTTGAAATCATTTCTCTTAATGTATCTGCATCATTTGTATAATAGCTCATTACATCACCATGCGTATTTGTGTCAAAGAATTTAATTGGTAATCTTTGCATTTTTTCAAACATTTCATTTCTAACATTTTTAAGTACACTTTGTGCTATAATAGACATTAATCTATTGTATATATATGTTGTTAAAATTCCAATAATATAAATTAAAATCATTACTGATATAATTTTTAGCATTCCATTAAAACTTGGATTATTTATTGATAATAGTGGTGTAATGTAATCATCAATAATTGTTTTCAAAAACAACGGACTAGCAACTGATGCCACTGCACTTATTAATATACAAACTATAACAAACACCAATTGTTTTTTATGATCTTTTGTTATCATATGAAAAAGTCTTTTCACTGTTCCTTTAGAAAACTTCATGCTTGATTTTTTAATTTTCATATTTGTAGGTGGCATTAGTCCTCACCCCCTTTTGTTTGAGATTCATAGACTTCTCTATAAATCTCATTATTCTTTAGGAGCTCTTCATGTGTTCCAATTCCATCAATTTTTCCATTATTTAAAACAATTATTTTATCTGCATCTTCTACTGAAGAAATTCTTTGAGCAATAATCAATTTTGTAACGTTTGGAATCTCTTCTTTAAATGCTCTTCTAATTAGTGCATCAGTTTTTGTATCAACTGCTGATGTTGAATCATCTAATATTAATATTTTTGGATCTTTTAATAAAGCTCTTGCAATACATAATCTTTGTTTTTGACCACCAGATACATTTGTTCCGCCTTGTTCTATATATGTATCATATTTATCTGGAAAATCTTGAATAAATCCATCTGCTTGAGCAAGTTTACATGCATTTATCATTTCCTCATCTGTTGCATTCTTGTTTCCAAAACGAAGATTATCTTTTATTGTTCCAGAGAATAAAACATTTTTTTGAAGAACACATGATACTTTATCTCTTAGAACTTTTAGATCATAATTTTTTACATTTATTCCGCCAACTAAAAGTTCTCCTTCTGTTACATCGTAAAGTCTTGGAATTAAGTTTACTAAACTTGATTTACCATCACCTGTACCACCAATAATTCCAACCACTTCGCCTTGTTTTATGTCAAGATTTATATTTTTTAATACTTCTTTATCTTTATCTTTTATATAGCTAAATGAAACATTATTAAATTTAATTGAACCATCTTTTACTTCCATTACAGGGTTTTCTGGATTTTTTATGTCTGGATTTTCATCTAATATTTTAAACACTCTTTCTGCAGCAGATAATGCTAATGTACTAAGCACAAGCATCATACTTAACATCATTAAGCTAATTAATATTTGGATTGAGTATGTAATTAAACTTGCAAGTTCTCCTGTTGTAAGCTCAGTCATATTTGAAAAAACAATCATTCTTGCTCCAAACCAACAAATTAAAATCATTGTACAATATGTTGCAAATTGCATAATTGGAGAGTTTAATGCCATTAATTTTTCTGCTTTTACAAATCCATTATATATTTCTTGAGATTTCTTTTTAAATTTTTCTGTTTCTGCATCTTCTAATACATAAGATTTAACAACTCTTATTCCGGAAACATTTTCTTCAACTACATTATTTAATTCATCATAATTATCAAATACTTTTTCAAAAATAGGATGTGCTTTTCTTCCTATAAATACAATTGAAATTCCTATCAAAGGAACTACTAATAAGAAGATTAATGAAAGTTTTACATTAATCCTTAGTGCCATTATAAGTGCAAATATAAGCATTAAAGGCGCTCTTATCGCAACACGAATTAGCATTTGATATGCCATTTGAAGATTAGTTACATCTGTTGTAAGTCTTGTTACAATACTAGATGTGCTAAATTTATCTATATTACTAAATGAATAATCTTGAACTTTATAGTACAAGTCTTTCCTTAGATTTTTGCCAAAACCAGCAGATGCCTTTGAAGCAAATATAGCAGCACATATACCGCAGCATAATGATAATAAAGCACATAATACTAGTTGTAATCCAATTTTATATATCATGCTCATTTCTCCTGCATATATGCCATAATCAAGTAGCTTAGCCATTAAATATGGTATTAATACTTCAAGAATTACTTCTCCAACGATAAAAGTTGGTGCTAGAAGGGATTCTTTTTTATATTCTCTTACTGAACCAAATAATTTTTTGAACATTCTCTTCATTATTTTTTCCTTTCACATACAACTTAGAATTTTATCATTTTTTTTACTTAATTACAATAAAAAAATTCCGATAATTAATCGGAATTTTTTTCGTATCCTGTCTGCAGTAATTTTTTTAAAATCTTAAACTTATTAAATATCTTTAAAATCTTGTTCTCATCTATAACTATTAGTCCTGTGAATTTCTTTTCTTCAATTTTTATTTCATTAATTTTGTTAGTGTAAAACATTAGAAATTCTTCATATATCTCAGTGTTTTTAAACTTTTCTTTTAATAATTCTAGCTTTTGTTTTACTTGTTCTAAATCATATAATTTGTTGAAATCATAATAGTTTTGATAAATAAGTTTTTGAGTATTTAAATATATATCTTTCATTTTCTTATCATTTTGTTCTTTATTAAACTTATTAGTTAAATATTTTATTCTCATAATTTCATCAATACTATCTCTAATTTTTATATAGTTATCTGTTCCAAAACATCCTTTTAAATGTCTTTCATATGTTCCATCAGATATTAATGTACCATTAATAAGTTCATTTTCACCAGACAAAATCACAATTTCCTCTATCAAATTTGTTATGATTGGAAACTTATTTTTGGCGGATGTATTCATTTCAATGCCTTGTTTTTGTACATAGCTTTCCTTTGCTGATAATACTCTATTTGTAATATATTGAACAGCAGCTTCATTAAGCATTAATCCTTTGCCAGTTTTTATATTACATAATCCAATTTTATTTATATTATCATATTGAATTCTATGGATACATTCGTGAATCATATCATCATTTACATCATATAGACTTAAATGATTTGAAAAATATAAAGCATTTTCTTTATAAGAATAAATTACAGTTGAAATATTAGATGGTATATCAGCACAATACATTTTTGTATTGTATAAGCATGAATATAAATCAAAATAGTCAGGCTTAATAAAAGCAAAAGTACCTACTATTTTGCTTGCTACTTGATTAACAATAATTCTTTTTTGATTATCAGTTAATTCACTATAAACTTTTATACCATGTTTTTTTAAAAATAAATCTTTCATTTTTCCTATTTCTTCTTATGTTTTTTGTTCTTTATTTCTTTTAGTAATTCTTTTTGTTCTTCTTTTTTGCGTTTTTTTTCTGCTTTTTTCTCTTCTTTTGTTAACTTCTTTTTCCAGAATTTACGTTCTTCTAATTCTTCTTTTTTTCTAATATGATGTTTTATTAATAATGATAATATAATAATTAATACTATTAAAAGAATAATATATATTATCAAATACACTATTGTTGTTATTCTTTCAATCTCATCAGGATCAACACTACTTTGAAAATCATAATCAATATTCATTTCTGTAATATTTGTAGAATTTGGGTTTGTAGTAAACGAATAATTTGTAAGGTCTATATATGTTTTAGCACCATATTCATCTATCATAAATAATATATTATTAGAATTGTAATTTACAAAGTAATCTTTTGTTATAATTTTAAATTCATTATCTTCATTTGGAAATACTTTCATACTTACATATTTATTTCCATTGTATTCAACATAATCATCTAATAATTCAACACTATCAATGCAAAAACTGTAATGACGTAATTCTATTTCGTTACTTTCTTTTTTAAATCCAAATGTTTTTAAATATTTTACATACTCTATAAATTTTTCATTATCTAATAATTCTTTTATATCATCTGCTTCCCAAGACTCAATTAAAAAATCGTTATTAAGATTATTATTTAGAAACTTCTCCATATTATATCTTAACATTTCAGTAGGAATATAAAGATATACCTTGGCATCTCTCGACAAATTATTAATTCTTAAGTTAATATCTCTTTCTGGAACTTGTATTGCATTCATAGGATGCTTTCTAACAGTATTATCGAATACAAATTCATTTGTGGGTACAGATTCTGTTGCAAATGAACAAATTGCATATGTTATTAAAAATATAAATAATATAAAGTGTAAAAAGAAATTTCTTTTTAACATAAATATACCCTTCTATCAAATATAAATATACACTTTAATTCTAAGATACATTTAATTTTTCTTCAATAACATTATTTTCTCATTTATATTAAAAAAATGTAACAAAAAAAGAACTGGTTTAACAGTTCTTTATTTAATATTTTTAGTTACTTCACTTAATATAACATTTTTTGCTTCTTCAAATGTCATATTTAGAGTGACACCTGCAGCTTTAATGTGTCCGCCTCCGCCAAATTTAAAACATATTTCTGAAACATTTACATAATCATTAGAACGAAGTGATGCTTTAAATGAATCTCCTTTTTCATATAAGAAAACTGATACTTCAACACCTTCTATTCCTCTACCTATGTCTACTATACCATCTTGTTCTCCTGGTCTAACACCAATTCTTTCTTTATCTTCATTTTTTATATATGTAAACGCTATTTTTCCATCACAATAAAATTCTAATCTATCCATAGCAAGTTTTTCAATTTCAAATCTACTTCTAGTTATTGTATACATAGCTTGTTTAAAAATATATGGAATATTAATTCCTTTTTCTAAGCATTCTGATGCAAAATCAAATGTTTCGGTTGTAATACCAGTATTTTTAAAACCACCTGTATCTGTTATTATTCCAGTAAGTAAACATGTAGCTATATCTTTTGTAATTTCTACGTTTAAATAATCAAAAGATGTAGCTAGTATTTGACATGCTGCTGGAGAAACATGATTAACTATATTGTAATCTCCAAACATTTCATTTTTTGTATGATGATCAATTTCTGCTTTAACTTTGGCGTTTTCAAAATATTTAACTAAATCCTTGTGTACTCTTCCTAAATTAGGGCAATCCAAACAAATAGCTAAATCGTATTTATCAATATCTGATTCTTCTTTAACATATTCATGACCAGGTAAGAAATTAAAATTTGCAGGAAAATCTCTAAGTAAAACATCAGCTTGCTTTCCCATATTTCTAATCGCTAAACACATTGCAAGACAACTTCCAATAGCATCTCCATCTGGAGCTTCATGTGCTGTAATAACAACTGTTACTGCTTTTTGAATTTCACTATATAAATCATCTAATGTCATATTTAGTTCTCCTTTTTCCAATCTTTTGAAATATCTTTTAATATTTGATCAATTTTAGTTCCATATTCCAAAGATTCATCAAATTGAAAAATTAATTCAGGTGTATTTCTCAAATTAATTCTTCTGGCTATTAAACTTCTTATATGCCCACTTGATTGTTTTAATATTGCTAAATTCTCTTTTTTACTTTTTTCACCAATCATTGTTACAAAAACTTTAGCATATTTCAAATCAGGTGTTGTTTTTACAGAAGACACACTAATCAATCCTGTTAGATGAGGATTTTTTAGTTCAGTAGATATAATACTACCAATTTCCTTTTTTAATTCCTCATCTATTTTATTCATTCTATTACTTTTTGTAGGCATATTTCATTTCCTTTCACAACATTTTAGATTATTATTTTTTAAACAATTTTATTGTTTTACTTGTTCCATAACATAAACCTCAAGTTGATCTCCTTCTTTAATATCATTAAATCCATCAATTTGAAGTCCGCACTCATATCCTTTATCAACTTCTTTAACATCATCTTTAAATCTCTTTAATGAAACAAGCTTACCATCATGTATAACAATATTATCTCTAATAACTCTTATTCCAGCATTTCTTGTTACTTTTCCTGTTAATACATATGATCCAGCAATTGAACCAACATTTGAAACTTTAAATACTTGTCTGATTTCAGCTGTTCCAATAACAACTTCTTTATAAACTGGATCAAGCATACCTTTCATAGCTGCTTCAACATCATTTATTGCATCATATATTACAGAGTACTGTTTGATTTCTACTCCTTCTTTATCAGCAACAGTTTTTGCTATAATTTCAGGTCTTACATTAAATCCAATAATAATAGCTCCTGAAACTTTAGCAAGAGTTACATCAGATTCAGTTACGCCACCAACATTTGAGTGAATAACTTTTACTCTTACTTCGTTATTAGATAATTTTTCTAATGATTGTTTTAGCGCTTCAACAGAACCCTGAACATCTGCTTTTACAATTAAGTTCAACTGTTTTAAATTATCAGATTCCATTTTGCTAAATAAATTATCTAATGTAACAATTGTATTTTGATTTATTTCTTTTTGATGTTTCTCATATTTTCTCTTTTCAATTAAATGCTTAGCTGTTCTTTCATCTTTAACTTCGTAGAATGTGTCTCCAGACTCTGGTACAGTTGTTAATCCTGTAATAGATACCGGCATAGATGGTGTAGCTGATTTAACTTTCTTGCCTTTATCATTTACCATTGTTCTAATTCTACCAATTGATGAACCAACAATTATTGTATCTCCAACATCTAATTTACCTCTTTGTACAAGCATTGTAGCAATAGGTCCTTTTGTTTTATCTAGTTTTGCTTCAATAACTGTTCCTTTTGCTTGTTTAGTAAAGTTAGCTTTTAGTTCTAATACATCAGCTTGTAATAATACCATTTCAAGAAGGTTATCAATACCAATTTTCTTTTTAGCAGAAATAGGTACATATATTGTTTGCCCTCCCCATTCCTCTGGTACTAATTCATATTTCATTAATTCTTGTTTTACTTTTTCAATATTAGCATCTGGTAAATCTATTTTATTTATTGCAACGATAATTGGTATTTCAGCAGCTTTTGCATGGTTTATAGCTTCAACAGTTTGAGGCATAACACCATCATTAGCAGCAACAACTAATATTGCAATATCAGTAATCATAGCACCTCTAGCACGCATTGATGTAAATGCTTCGTGTCCTGGAGTATCTAAGAAAGTAATATCTCTATCATTTATTTTTACTTGATATGCACCAATATGTTGTGTAATACCACCTGATTCACCTTCAATTACATTTGTACTTCTAATAGCATCAAGTAAAGATGTTTTACCATGGTCAACGTGTCCCATAACAACGATAACTGGTGGCCTAGCTTGTAATTCTTCTGCTTTATCTTCTGTTTCATCTATTAAGATATCTTCATCTGTAACAATATTTTTCTTAACAGCATTTATTCCATATTCTTGTGCAATCAAATATGCAGTATCAAAATCAACTTCATTATTGATTGTAGCCATAATGCCTAATGATAATAATTTTTTGATAACATCACCACTAGTTATTTTCATTTCTGTAGCTAAATCTTTTACTGTAATAGAATCTGGTATAGATATTTCTGTTAATTTGAAGATTTTTTGTTTAACTCTGTTTTCTTGTTTTACAGTTTTCTTTTTAGCTCTTTTTCCTCTTTCAGTACTTAAATCGTAGTAATCTAACATTTCACCTTCTTCAAACATGTTAGATAATTTATTTTGTTTCTTTAAACTATTTAATTTATCAGAGTCAAAATCTCCATCATTTCCTCTACGATTAACTTTCTTTGTTTTTTGTTCCTCTGAACGATTTTGTTTAGCTTTGTCTTTAGCTTTATTACTAAAGTCTCTAACATTTTCTTTTTCCATTGGAACATCAACATCAATAATGTCCTTTATTTTTCTATCAATGTTTCCACCTTGATTTTTTCTAGGTCCACTATTTCTATTATCAAATTTATTATTACCGAAATTTTCTTTTTTATTAAAAGGAGCTTTTTGATCATTATTATAATTTTTTCTGTTATTATAGTTATTATTATTATTTTTATTATTAAATTGATTATCTTTCTTAAACTCTGGCTTAGCTTTAGTTACAGTTTCAACTTTTTTAGTATCATTAACAGAAGCTTCTGGTTGTTTTTTTTCAGAAACTTTTTCTTCTTTCTTTTCAGTTTGTTTTGGGGCAGCCTCTACTTTTTCCTCTTTTTTAGGTGCCTTTTTCTCTTCTTCTGGCTCTTTCTTTTTTGAAAGTCCTAAAAGCTCACTAACTGTAAGAGGTTTAGTTGGTTTATCCCTATAAACTATATTATAGTCAGTTTTTCTTTTATTCTCAATAAAACCAACATCTTTCTTTCTAGATTGTTCTTTTTTTCTAAGCTCTTCCTCTCTCTTTTCTTCCTCATCATTAATAATAACCGCTCTTCTAATAATGACTGGCTCATCTTTTCTTTCTTTCTTATTTTCCATAAATTTCGATTTTGAAACTCCTTTATAATATAATATTAATAAACTTATCTTAAGTATTATTTATCGCTTTTTTAATTGCTTCTGCTAGTTTTTCATCTTCAATAGCAATTATAGCTTTATTATGTTTTCCAATAGATTTACTTATTTCTTCAATTGTTCCATAAATTAGATTTTCAACATGATATTTATCACAATAATAAATCATATTTTTAATTGTTTTTTCAGATGCATCACTGGCGATAATTACTAAATACACTTTTCTTTTTTTCAATTCTTCAATTACTAAATCAGTTCCACAAGCTAGTTTCCCTGCTTTAGTTGAAATGCCAAGTAATCCATAAACTTTATTTACCAATAATAACACCTCTTATACTATCATATACTTCATCTGATAATTGCATTTCAAAAACCTTTTCTAACCTTTTTGATTTTACAATTTTATTAAAGCAATCTTCGTTTTTACATATATATGCACCTCGACCACTTTTCTTACCTGTTAAATCAACCGCGATAATTCCATCTTTAGATTTAACTATACGTAACAATTCTTGTTTTGGTTTTTGAGTATTACAAGCCATACATGTTCTTTCTGGTACTCTTTTATTCATAATATCACTTCCCAAGTTTTATTCTTCTGATTTTACTTTTTTTGGTCTTCCTCTTTTTTTCTTCTCAACAACTTCTTCAACTTTTGCTTCATCTTCAACAACTGGTGTTTCAACTATTTCTTCTGTTTTAACTTCTTCATTATTTTCTTCTTCAGCTTGCATTTGAGAAAGAAGTATTTCTCTAATTTGTGATTCAGATTTAATATCTATTTTCCAATTTGTAAGTCTAGCTGCTAATCTGGCGTTTTGTCCTGATTTACCAATTGCTAATGATAATTGATCATCTGGAACAATTACTTGTGCAAACTTTTCGTCTTCTTTAACGTCAACAGCCATAACTTGTGCAGGAAGTAATGCAGCAGCAATATATATTGATGGATCCTCATTCCATTCAATAACATCTATTTTCTCACCATTTAATTCGTTAATAATGTTTTGAATTCTAACACCTTTTTGTCCAACACACGAACCAACAGGGTCAATATTTTCATCTCTTGAATATACAGCTACTTTACTTCTAGAACCAGGGTCTCTTGAAACACTCTTTATCTCAATTAATCCCTCATATATTTCTGGTATTTCAAATTCAAATAATTTTCTAACGAAATCAGGATGACTTCTAGATACTATAACTTGTGGTGTGCCTTTTAATCCTTTTTCAACTTCAAGAACATATCCTTTTATCTTGTCATTTACACTATATTTTTCTGTTGGGATTTGTTCTTTTAGAGGCATTACACCTTCAAGTTTTCCTAAATCCATAACAACTATTTTTCCATCAGCTTTTTGAATTAATCCAGAAACAATTTCTCCCTTTTTATCATTAAATTCGTTGAATACCATTTCTTTTTCAGCTTCTCTAATTTTTTGAATAACAACTTGTTTTGCTTTTTGAGCTGCGATTCTTCCAAAGTCTTTAGGTTTAATTTCTATATTTACAATGTCTCCAACTTTATAATGTTTGTCTATTTTATTAGCATCAGCTAAACAAATTTCTAATTCTGGATCAGCAAGTTCTGGAACAACTTCTCTTACAGAATAAATATGCATTTCACCTGTAACCTTATCTATTGTTACTTTGATATTATCTATATTCTCTTCTGTATCAAAGTTTTGCTTATAAGCTTTTACAAGTGCTTCTTCTAATGCTGCAACTAGATAGTCTTTACTAATTCCTCTTTCTTTTTCCAATTCATCCATAACTGCAATTAATTCTTTTACGTCTACATTACCGTTTTTCATTTTTCTAAATTCCTCCTACCAATTAAATATAGTTTTTGCAATAGCTATATCTTTTAAATCAATTCTTATTATTTCATTATTAATGTTTAATGTTATTTCATTGTCTTTATATGACTCTAATGTTCCAACAAATTCTTTTTGTTTATTTATTGGTTTAAAAAGTTTTACAGATATATCATTTCCAATTTGGTTTTGAAAATGTTTTTCTTTTCTTAAAACTCTTTCTATTCCAGGAGACGATACTTCAAGAAAATATTGTTCTTTAATATAATCAGCATCATCTAATATATCATTAATCTCATTATTAACTTTTTCACAATCATTAATATCAATACCATTAGGTTTATCTATAATAATTCTTAAATAATAATCTTTACCTTCTTTTTCATATCTTACATCATATAATTCATAACCTAAATTAATGATAATATTTTCTAAAAGTTTTGTAACTCTAGATTCAATATTATTTTCAGCCAATTAATCACCTCCAAACATTAGTAAAGAGTGGGATTTGTTCCCACTCTCCTAGTTTAAACTTATGACAATTAGTATTATACAACATTATTTATTTAAATGCAAGCTTTTTACTTAACAAATTAAATATTTTTATTTTCTTACTGCAACTAAATTATATATTTTTCCAGGAACATAAATTTCCTTTTTGATATCATATTCGTCATATAATTTCTTTACATCATCATTTGCTTTTATTTCTTCTAATATTTTGTCAGCAGGTAAATCTGCATCAACTGATACTACAAATTTTAATTTACCATTTATTTGTACTGGTATTTCTTTTGTTCCACCGCTTAATTCAGATTCCTTAATCTTTGGCCATTCTTCATTATATATAGAAGAATTATGTCCTAAACTACTCCATAGTTCTTCTGTAAAATGAGGTGCCATCGGTGATAATAATCTTAAATAATCTTCGACAGTATCTTTTAACACTTTCTCATTTACATCTTCTTTTAAGTAATCATTTATTTCGTTTAATAATTCCATACTTCTAGCAATTGCTGTATTAAATTTGAACTTATCAATATCATTCCCCATTGCTTTTATTGTTTGATTTTTTACTCTTAATAATTGTTTATCTCTTTGTGAAAGTGATTTTTCAGAATCATTTTTAGCATTTTGAACTCTTTCAACTAATTTTTCAATTCTTTCAAAATACTTAGACATACTGTCTACGCCTTTATCACTCCAAGGGCCACCTTTTGTGAAGTCAAACCCAAACATTAAATACATTCTAAATACATCAGAGCCATATTTATCGATATAAATATCAGGTGAAACAGTGTTTCCTTTACTTTTGCTCATCTTATTACCATCAGGACCTAATATTAATCCTTGATGAATTAATTTTTTAAATGGTTCATCAAATTTTAAATACCCTAAATCTCTTAAAGCTTTTGTCATAAATCTTGAATAAATCAAATGCATAGATGCATGTTCTTTACCACCAACATAAACATCAACTGGGCACATTTTATTTATTAAATCTTTATCAAATGCTTTTTCAGTATCTTTTGGATTTGGATATCTTAATTGATACCATGAAGAGCATACAAAAGTATCAAGTGTTTCTGCTTCTCTTTCTGCTGGTTCACCACATTTTGGACATTTACAATTTATGAACTCTTTTGATTTCTTTAATGGTGAAACTCCATCTGGTTTAAATTCAACATTATCTGGTAATAATACTGGTAAATCTTTTTCTGGTACTGCAACGGCTCCACATTTTGGACAATTAATAATCGGAATCGGTGCTCCCCAATAACGTTGTCTTGAAATTGACCAATCCTTAAGCTTATAATTTACTGTTAATCTACCTTGGCCTATTTTTTCTAAATCTGATGCTATAATTCTTATTGCTTCTTTAGATTTTAATCCGTTATATTTACCACTATTAGCTAATTTTCCATATTCAACAAAAGGAAGTGGTTTGCTTTCACCATCTTCTGATACAATTACTTCTCTAATTGGTAAATTATATTTAGAAGCAAACTCATAATCTCTCTCATCATGTGCAGGAACAGCCATAACGCAACCAGTTCCATAATTATCTAAAACATAATCTGCAATCCAAACAGGTACAGTTTCATTGTTTACTGGATTTATTACATAAGCTCCTGTAAATACACCTGTTTTTTCTTTTCCTTCAGCCATTCTTTCTATATCTGTTAATCTTGAAGTTGCTTCAACATATTTTTTTACTTCATCCATTTGCTCATTAGTTGTTATCTTTTCAACTAAATCATTTTCTGGTGCAATAACAACATAAGATACACCGCTTACTGTATCTAATCTTGTAGTAAAAGCAGTAATTTCAAAATTGTTATTAACACTCTTAAATACTATTTCTGCTCCTTCAGATTTTCCTATCCAATTTGTTTGTATTTTCTTTGTTAAATCTGGCCAATCTTCTAATTTATCTAATCCTGTTAATAATTCTTCAGCATAAGCAGTAGTTTTGAAAAACCATTGTTCCATCTTTTTTCTTTCAACAGGAGTACCACATCTTTCACATTCACCATCAATTACTTGCTCATTAGCTAGAACTGTTTTGCACCCACTACACCAGTTTACTAAAGAATTTTTCTTATATGCAAGTCCACCTTCATATAATTTAGTAAATATCCATTGTGTCCATTTATAATAATCAGGTTTACATGTTTGTAATGAATAATCCCAATCATAATTAACGCCCATTTCTTCTAATTGACGTTTCATTGTTTCAATATTCTTTTCTGTTGATTCCTTAGGTGAAATACCTGTTTTAATAGCGTAGTTTTCAGCTGGTAATCCAAATGCATCAAATCCCATTGGATGAAATACATTATAGCCACTCATATGCTTATATCTTGCAAATGAATCTGCTGGTGAGAAATTAAACCAATGTCCTAAGTGCAAACTTGCACCTGAAGGATATGGAAACATCTCCATTGTATAAAATTTAGGTTTAGAACTGTTATGTGAATATTTATATATTCCTTCTTCCTTCCATTTTTTTTGCCATTTCTTATCTATCTCTTTTGAATAGTTCATTTTATACCTTCTTTCTATATAATAAAGTAAAAAGATAATGAAATATTATCATTTTTAAGTAAAAAAGTAAATATTTTTATGATTAAAATACATATATTTTGCATTTTTAACAATATTAATTTAAACAAAATAAAAGAGGGGCTTTACTTGTATAGCCCCTCTGGTCGGTCGATTGAGTTAGAACAGCCAGCGCAGGAACGATTCGATCGCTCCATAGAACTCCGGGACAGCGTTCCTAAACAGATTGGCCGCAATAGCCACCTGAGAAAGAACGAATAACGCGAAGAGTACGAGGATAATCAGGCCCTTAATGAACCCATATATCACCTTCACGTAATCGCCGAACTTCATGCTTGTGTTTCCTCCTTTTGTCCGGTTTATAATCACTTTACGTGATAAATATATTATATCATGTAGAGTCTTAAATTTCAAGTTTCCTACTGCCAGTTCAATACTAAATAACCATTATTAGTATTATTTGAGTCTGGTTTAAAATCATCATCTAACTTTAAATTTTTCATTTCTTCTTCTGTTTTAGACATGTTTGTCTTTGCTTTGATGCTTGACTCTAAATAATAACAGTTACTAATCATACCAAAATTAGCTCCGACTACTCCATCAGTATATCCAGTGCCGATAATTTTTCCAATATTATAAGAATTGTTAACAGCGCTTTCTGATAAGTTTTGACCACATATGCCACCAACGCTAACTTCTTTTTCTGTAGCTTTTGACATTACTTCACCTGTATTATAAGTACTAACAATAGTTGCATTATTTAAGCCTGCTATTCCGCCTACAAAATCATCTTTAGCATCAACATTTCCACTATTATATGATAGTCCAATATTTCCCATAACATAATTAATTCCAGCTATGCCACCAACATGACTAGTGCCTGCTACAACTGACTTATTAAAACATTTATCAATTCCTGATTGTGAATAGCCTACTAAGCCACCTACATAATCTTCTCCTAAAATTTTACTATCAATACTTGATGAATTTATAATCTCTGTTCCAAAGAAAGAAATTCCTACTAATCCACCTACATAATTTTTGCCATTAATATCTGATCTATTTTCACAATTAGAAATATCTGAATTATTATTTAAATATCCAACAATTCCACCTGCATAATCACCAGATGCATTAATAGTTGAATTATCTTTTTCGGTAGAGCAATTTTCAATATGTGAATCCGTCATATTAATTCCAACAAATCCTCCAACTTTTGTTGTACCATTTACACTTACATTTTCGATTCTGCAATTATCAAGCTTACCAGCGTTTAACCCAACAAAAGCTCCAACACCTTCATTTCCTGATATATAACAATTAACTAAAGATAAGTTTCTAATTGTTCCATTTGAATATCCAAATAACCCTTGGTAATTATTATTAGATTCAATTATCATTCCTCTAATCCAATGATTATTTCCATCAAAAGTTCCAGCAAATCCTTTTAAATTTTCTTCATTTGATCCTTCTACTTTTTCTAATATAGCAACAATTGAATTCCATTTGTTTCCATCAAGTGTACCATCGTCTTTTATTCTTCCACCTAAGTCTAAATTATTGTTTAATACTACATCGAGTCCTTTAAAATTCTTTTCACCACTTATTATCTGATCAGCAAACCATTTAAATTCTTCTGCTGTATTAATAGTAATTGCTTTTGTATCTTTATCTATTTTTATTTCTTTACTTTCTCCATTCCATAATGGTATCTTTCCATCTGCTAAATTACCATTTGAATATAGTGTACATTCTTTTCCATCAATACTAATATAATAAGTATCATCTTTTACTTTATCAATTAAAACAGCATTATATTGTTCAACATAGTCATCAATTGTTTTAGCTTTTTCTTTAATTTTTTGTTCTTCATGGATAATTTCTCTACCAAGCTCTTTTACTTCACTTTTATCAGTAGTTTTATTTCTATTAACTAATTTATATATACAAAAGATTGCAATACAAATAATTATTATTGTAATTACTACTTTTATTATATTTAATTTTCCATATTCTTTTTTGGAATATCTTCTACCAGTACTCAATTTATTATTCCTCCATTATCTATTGTTCATATTTTATCATAATTAACAATAAAGTTAAGTATTTTTTAAAATTTTAATAAATTTGTAATATTAATTAGTCATAATTTGATTTCAAGGCTCTATATATGCTATAATTTAAAAGTATTGAGATATTTTGAAAGGAATCTATATGAATAAAATTGAACTACTTTCTCCTTGTGGAGATTTTGAATGTTTAAAAGCTGCTGTACAAAATGGTGCAAATAGTGTTTATCTTGGTGCATCTTCTTTTAGTGCAAGAGCAAAAGCAACAAATTTTGAAAATGATGAATTACTAAAAGCAATTCAATATGCCAAATTACGAAATGTAAAAGTACATCTTGCTTTAAACACTCTAATTAAAAATGACGAATTTCAAGATGCTGTTAATCTTGCGATTAGAGCTTATAACATGGGTGTTGATGCAATTATAATTCAAGATTTAGGTCTTGCAGATTTTATTTTAAAAAATTATCCAGAAATTCCTTTACATGCTAGTACACAAATGACAGTTCATAATTTAGATGGATGTTTACAGTTAGAAAAACTCGGATATAATCGTGTTGTACTTGCACGTGAATTATCAATTGATGAAATTAAATATATAAGAGAAAATACTACTCTAGAACTTGAAGTATTTATTCACGGAGCACTTTGTATATCTTACTCTGGTCAATGCTTGCTTTCTAGTATGATTGGTGGCCGATCTGGGAACCGTGGATTATGTGCTCAACCATGTCGTCTTCCATATGAATTAATAGAAGAAAAAAATGAAACAAAGAAACAAACTTTATTAGACAAAGGATATTTATTAAGTCCAAAAGATAATTTAGGAATTGAGTATCTTCCTGAATTAATAAAAATGGGAATTAATTCACTTAAAATCGAAGGGCGAATGAAAACTCCTACTTATGTTGGATGTGTTACTAGAATATATAGAAAGTATATTGACTATATTTATAAAAATACTAATTTAAGTATAGATACATTAAAGAAAAACATACATGATATGATGAATACTACAAATGCAAATACTGGTTTAACTGATAAAGAAGAAATCACACAAGTATTTAATAGAGGTGGCTTCTCTACTGGACACTTTAAGCCTTCCCCAAATAAAGATTTAATATTTAAAGATAAGCCTAATAACATGGGAATATATGTTGGAACAATTCAACATGTAAATGAAAATAAAGGACATTTACAACTTAAATTAGAAAACATATTATCTATTGGAGATAGAATTCAAATTAATAACGATAGTTATACAGTTTCTGAATTGATGATTGATAACAAGAATTATGCAGAACTAAAAAAAGATTCTTTTGTTACAATTGGCAGAATGAAAGGAAATATATCTGTTGGTAATAAAATTTTTAGAATAGAGTCTTCTAAACTTAATAAAGATATTTTGCCAACTTTTAAAGAAGACAAAAATTTTAGAAGAGTAAAATTATATGGCGAAATAAATTTAGAGGAAGCTAAGCCAATTACTTTTAAAGTATGGTCAGATGAAGGCTTTTATAATGGATTAAGTTACACTGCTGTCTCTCCTACTTCTCCACAAAAAGCACTTAAACAACCTCTAAATAGTGAAAAAATTTGTGAACAATTAAATAAGACTGGTAACACCGAATTTGAATTTGAGAATATCAATGTAAATCTTAATGGTGATTTATTTGTTCAAATGAGTGTTTTAAATGATTTAAGACGAGAAGCATTAAATGGATTGGAACAAGTTGTATTATCAAAATATTCAAGAAAGCTATCTACTTCTGTTGTTGATAATATTCCTAATAAGAATAAATCATTCCAATTTAAAAAAATAAGTTTATTATTAAATAAAATTGATGAAAATATTGATTATCTTGAACTTAAGTCTCTAGATAGATTATATATTCCACTTAAATATTTTATTAATAATAAATATCAAAACAAATTAATAGACATATGTAATTATTTTAATACTTATATATATTTACCTCACATTTTAATTGATAATTTGATTGATAAGATTGATTTTAAAAAAATAAAAGAAGTATTTGCTATCAAAGGATTTGTTGTTTCAAATATTTCTCAAATAGAAAAAATAAAAGATTTGAATTTAAATTTAATTGGTAATTATAATTTGAATATCTACAATAATTTTTCTATTAATAAACTTAAAGAGCTTAAACTAAATGAAATTACAGTTTCTCCAGAATTGAATAGAAATGAATTAAATGATGTCTTAGATAGAACTGATTTATTAACTGAAATAATTGTTTATGGAAAACTCCCTGTTATGACAAATAGATATTGTTATTTAGGTAAATCAAATAAATGCTACAAAGAATGTTCAAAGAAATGTTTGGAGAATAATAAATATTTTTTATCAGATAGAATGAATTTTAAATTCGAATTTATTCCTGATAATATTCAAACAATTACAACAATATACAATAGTAAAATATTATCAATAGAATATGATGACATAGAAACAAACTCTATTAGAATTGATATTATAGATGAAACATTAGATACGATTCAAAATATAATAAACACTGTAAAGAGTAATAAACGTTTTGAAGGAAAAGATTTTACAAACGGGAACTATTAATAAAAAAGCAGATAAATATATTATCTATCTGCTTTTATTTTTTTATTTAATTTTAATCACACTCAAATTTTAATCATTGTTTGTTACAGTATTAGTTTCTTTTGTATCATTGCTTTCAACTGTTTCTTCTGTAGTAAATTTTTCTACAATTACTTCTCCAGTTTCATAATCAATTATTTTATATGTATCTAGATTTGGCAAATCAATACTTGATAATTTTGTTGCTGTAAATCTTAAGTCATATGTATACTCAAGTGGATCTCCAGATGGAAATTCCATTATAGCTTTTGATGGACTTAATGACTTTTTACTAATCCATGTTGTTTTTACATATTTTTCTTCATTAACTGTAATTTTATAATAATCTTCATCACCTATTTTTTCTGTAGAAAATTTATTAAACATATTCCCACAAAGTTTTAATTTATCTATAAAGCTTAAATTATATCCTGGAATTAAATATGCGAACATATCATTTGAAATAAGCATTTCAGATGATTTACTTATTGTTAGCACATATAAAGTTTTGTTTTCCTCATCAACCATGTAAGCTTTTTGTCCATCTGTCCATGTATAAATACCATTTTCAGCAACGTATCTGCCAATTCCATCTCTATAATAAGCTGTCGTTTCAGATTTATATTCTCCATTAACACATGTTGTTTTCAGAGAATAGTTATCTTTTTCTATATTATTATTTGCTTTCTTTAATATTTTATTTAGAACACTCATTCTAATCATAGAAGTAATTCCTATAACTAAAAAATATGTTAAGATAATTACTAATAAAACTATAAATATTTTCTTTAATTTACTCATATGTAATCCTCAAAAAAGGATTTGGGATAATTCCCAAATCCCATTAAAATTTATTTTTCTAATTTATGAAACACTTTTTTCCCTTTTCTTAAGATAGCATAGCCTTCATTAAAATCATTGTCTGAAAGTTTATATCCTAAATCTTCTACTCTTACATCATTTAAAGAAATACCACCTTGTGAAATAAGTGTTTTAGCTTGTCCTTTTGATGGAGCCATACCTACTAAAACTAACGCATCCAATATTGAAATATTTATATCTGATAATTTAGTTGATGGCATATTTTCAATATTTCCGCCGTTTCCGAATAATGCTTCTGCAGCTTCTTCTGCTTTTTTAGCTTCTTCTTCACCATGGATTAATTTTGTAATTTCAAATGCTGCTATTTTTTTGGCTTCATTTATTTTTTCATCTTGTAAAGATGATAGTCTGTCAACTTCTTCATCTGGTAGAAATGTAAGCAAACTTAAAACTTTTCTTACTTCTGTATCACCAATGTTTCTCCAATATTGATAGAATTCATATGGAGATGTTTTTTCTGGATTTAACCAAAGTGCTCCTTTAGCAGTTTTTCCCATCTTTCTTCCGTCTGCTGTTGTTAATAGTCTAAATGTTAATCCATAAGAATCTTCAGAACCAATTTTTCTAATTAGTTCAACGCCACCAATAATGTTTGACCACTGATCATTTCCACCTATTTGCATTTTACAATTATATTTATCATGCAAATATAAGAAATCATAACTTTGTAAAAGTAAATATCCCATTTCAAAAAATGTTAATCCTGTTTCAAGTCTATTTTTATAACATTCTTGATTAATCATTTTAGCAACAGTGAATTTACTACCAATTTCTCTCATAAATTCAATATAATTTAAATCTAATAACCAATCTTTGTTATTTACGATAATTGCTGCATTTTCACCTTCAAAAGAAACAAATCTTTCTGCTTGTTTTCTAATAGCAGCTACATTTTCATCTAACTGTTCTCTTGTAAGCATTTGTCTCATATCAGTTCTTCCTGAAGGATCACCTATTGCTGCTGTTCCACCACCCATTAAAATAATAGGTCTATGTCCAGCTTTTTGAAGTCTCGCTGCAACCATTAAAGCAACAAAATGTCCTATATGCATACTATTTGCAGTAGGATCTATTCCTATATAGAAGCTTACGCTTTCATTTTGAAATAATTTTTTCATTTCTTCTTCATGTGTAAGTTGCTCTATATATCCTCTATTTTCAAGTTCTGTAATAATATCTGTCATTTAAATTCCCCCAATATTATAAGCTAAATTTTGAATTAGCTAGTTCTTCATTATCATTATTATTATCTTTTATGTATATACCGCTAAATTCTTCATAGCCCAAATATCGATTTAAATTTCTAGTACTGATTCCTGTATTAGAAGATATTTCATTTTTAGAAACACCAACAACATAATTATCAGCAAAAAAGCCTTTCAATTTGCTTAAATCTGCTAAATCTTTCTTCTCGCATTCATGGCAAACATCTACATCTGAAGCAAAAAACTTACCACAACGAGCACATTTTTTTAGTTCCATAGTTTTGGTCCTCCTTTATAAATATTAATTATTTTATCATAATTTGTCTAAAAAAGATATAGTTTTTGAAAATAATGTTAGTCTAAAAATCTAATATCATTTCTATAATTTTCTCTAAATTTATTATATACTTCATTAATAATGTTTTCATCTGTTTCCATAATGTATTGTGAATGTTTGTTGTCTGGAGTATCTTCAACTCTAAAAATAGAAACTTCCGTATCTTTTCCGTCAGCTTGATATAAAACTGTATAGAAATTATTTTTGATTTCAATAATATCTAATACTTCGTATTCAATCGAATTTCCATTTTCATCACTTAATGATATAGTTTCTTTTCCTTCCATTTTTATCTTTCTTCTCCCTTATCAGTATCGTCTCTTCTACGCAATCCCATATTATTTTCATCATATCTTGAAGCATAATCTCCTCTTTTGGTACCTGTAAATCCGTATAAGTTCATAACAAATTTGCGCAGCTCTGCTCTAGATCTTTTATCTAATCCTTTTGTTTTTTCTGCAAGTTCAGGACTTGACATTCTAATCAATTCATATAAATCGGCCATTGCACTTGCATATAAATATGTTTGTGCACCAAATAAACTTTTGTCTAATATATCCTGCCCTTCGTAAGATAAATAGTTTATTCCTCCATGTGTGATAACTCTTTCAACTTGTTCAACTTGTTCAGGAATTTTGGTTTGATAAAATCTAGGATAAATTGATGCTTTTTTATCTATAGCCTCATCTAAAATAAGCCAACCATATGGGTCGCCTGTTCTTGTTTTTCCAACAGAGACTCTCATTGTACCTAACATTTGTCTAAATGTTGCTGTTGGATCAGGAGAATTAACTATAGTTGAAATTAATTGCTCACTTGTAACATTATTCACTCCATTTGCAGATATTGTTCTAGCTAATATCTCAAATAATGGAGTATCACCACTAATATCGCTCATTTGAAAATTAACTATTCCGTCTCTGACCATTTGTTCAGTATTGCCAGAAGAAAAAATTCTTCCATTATATTCAATTGCAACACCTCTTATATGACTCGCACTAGAAGGTCTACTAATAATTCCAGCAGAGTTTGCATATCTTGCTATGGATTTTTCTCCTCCTGATGATTCACTAACAATATCTTGTAAAGTTAGTCTTTGTAAGAAATCTTCATTCATATTAATTGTAATTGTTTCTGTATGTGCAGGTGTAACAACTTCTTCTGTAATCGTTTCAGTAAATGATGGAGTTCTTCTTGTATAATTTTCTGTAACCCATTCTGATAGTTTCTTTCCTATCAATTTAGTTGCAGCTACTCTTATTCCATTTTTTACTCCAGATACAACTCTTGTAACATGAGCTTTATTAGTCTCATCATGTTGTCTCATGCTAATTGCATCTGTTTGTATTAAACTATCTATATGTCTAGTTCTATTTAATTCAATTCTTCTTTGTAATTCCATAGATTTGCTTACTGCAAGTTTTAAATATCTTTCCCAATCTAATCTTTCTTCTTCGTTCTGGGCATTTTCAATATTTCTTTGACATCTTGCAATAACAATATCAATATAACGTTTTGTTTTTTCAAGAGATATAACATCAAGTGTTCTTTGTCTTTCTTCTTTATCTCTTCTTAATGTATCTTCTTCTATTCTTTCTGCACCTTTAGTTAAAACTCCAATATTACCTTCTCTATAATTTAAAACTGCTTGTAATCTAACACCTATAGCTAGTTGTAAAATGTTTGGTCTAATTTCTTTACCACGTGAATGATCATTTCTAATTCTGATTCTCTCAAGATATTGTTCTGTAAAGAAATCTCTTCTTGCTGTGTATCTATGTGATGGCAATCCACGATAAACTCCTTTTGAATATTTATCAGAATCATGAATTATTCTATGTACAGGTGCAACAACATAAGTTCCAATTGCTTTATTTATTGGAGCGCTTATAGCATTTCTTCCTCGTAATAATAAATTAACTCCGTGTTTTAATGCAGATACAAAATCTTTATCTTCATCAGAAATTTGTAGATATGGTACTTTTTCTCCGTATCTACCTAGAGTTCTAAGACTCTTTTGCGTTGATAAATACTGATTATATGCATAATTATTTGTTTCAAGATATTCTTGGTCTGTTTGTTGTAGTGTCCTCACTGAAGAATCAACATATTCTTTTTCTTGTCTAATTAATGTGCTAATTTCAGAATTTAGTTGTCTTATTTCATTTTCAGGAGCATTGATACTCATTTTATATTCAACTTCTTCACGTAATCTTGCAATTAATATTCTATTAAATTTTCTAGCAATGTCTCTATATTGTGTTAAATCTCCTGCTTCGGCTTTTGATAATCTTTCTAATCTATATTGATAGTCTTCTAGTTGTAAAAATCTTTCATCCTCCTCTTTTTCAGGATAATCCTCTATAGTTTTATATTTTCCTTTTTTTAATCTCCAATAATCGTCCTCATCTTCAAACTCAAAATCTCTTTCTACAATATGAGATTTAAATCTAGCTATTCTCATCTCATATTCCTTTTCTTTTTCTGGATTACCATAATATTTGTCAAGCATATCTTGTTTGACAGGTAATTCTTCACGTTCTTCCACTGGCAAATCAGCTTCAGTAGCACTTATTTCCAAGTCTAATGATGGATAATATCTATAAACTCTTAAACGTGTTTGCCTACCTGAATAGTCATAAACAGCTTTATATTGAAAAATGTCAGAAACATCATATCCAGTTTCTCTTTTAATACGTTCAACTGGATAAAAATCACTAATACTGACTATGCCATCAAATATTAATCTTCCAAGTACGTCTTGACTCATATGATCTCCTTAAATTTTATTCTTTTGCATAATTTTTTATAAGTTTAAATAAATATATAAATAATTCTTTTATTTTTCTCAAAATAATTACTATCAAAATCGAACCCCAAAATACTAAAATAAGTCCAACAAATAAATATACTGCTTCTTGCCATAATTTTCCTAAAGGTTCAAAACGGAATAAATCTACTTTTGCAATAATTAAATAATGAATTAAATAAATACCGAATGTCTTATCACTAATCCATTTTAGTATTTTTTGTAATTTTTCAGAAGTTACATCAAATGTATAGAAAAATGCAAATGTAAATATTCCCGTAATAACATTTAAAGATGTATATCTCCACTCAACAAATGTTGCTCTTCCTAAAATATCAGTATAACTATTTATAATCATTAATCTTTGTTCTATTTTATATCTTAATATATTTATCATAATGAACATCGCAAGTGAAAGCCATCTAAGTTTTTTATTTCCTTTAATTTTATCTCTTTTAAGATACATTTCATATCCTAATAAAACATAGATTATTTCAAAATCTATTAGTGTCAAAGAAGATATTTCTCCAAATGGTAAAGTAATAAATCTTTGAATATCTATAAGTGCCATATGAATAAACTGCAAAATTATCATTATCCTTCTAGCTAAATTTGGTATCTCTTCATCTTTACAAACGAGCCATAATACTGGTATCCATATTACAATTTTAACATAAGTAAAAATATACCATAAATGATCACATAAACCTTGAAGATAATAAACATCTGCTTTTAAAATTGATTCTACTATTCCTCGTAAATTTATGTAATACCTCCAATTTAATAAGCAGTGAATAAAAGATCCTTGATTAACAATAAATTTATAAAAAATTTGTGAAAATATTACATAAATAAATACTGGAATTAAGATTTTTGTTAAAGTGCTTTTTAATATTTTTTTGTATGTCCTACCATTTGCTATAAAGAATCCTGTAATCATTAAAAACAAAGGAATTCCTTCTGTAAAAAATGCTTTTTCAAATAATCTGCTCCAATCAACTTGAACAGCATAAACATTATAAATATGTAAAGATAAATGCATTAAAATAACTGTGATACAAGCATAAATTCTTATAAGTTCAATTGCATAATCTCTTTTTTTCTCTTTTTTTTCTTCTTTAGGTTGTGCAATAATTTCTTTTTCTGCTACTTTCATTTATTTCTCCTTTTATTTGAAATAATTTCTAATCTCACCTTTTCCGCATTTGTAACTTATTTTAGCATATCCACCGTTAACAATAGCTAATTGTGGAGAAACATGTCCAATATCTACATCATAAATTATCGGAATATTCAAATATTTTAAAGCATCTTTATAACTCTCTACATAAGTAATATCATAATCTTCTCTAACAAATAATGGTCTACCAATTAAAATACCTTTACAATTTTCAAAATAACCAGCATTTTTTAATTGCCATAAGCTTCTATATATTCCTGGTGTTGACATTTCAAATATATCAAAAAACCATATAACACCATTTGTATTACTTATATATTTCTTTACATTATCGTATCTCGTACCAACATAAGTAATAATATTATCCAGACATCCACCTATCATTCGGCCTTCTACTTCTATTTCATCTTCAGAATTTAAACTCTTCCATTCAACTTTTTCGCTTAAATTGTATTGATAGTTTGGGTCTTCTACTTCTGGCCAGCATTTTTCATATAATTCAAAAGACTCTTGTATTATTTCTTCACCTGAAGCTATTTTTAGCGCATCTGTTAGATTTCTTAATAAAGGTTTCATTGCATAATCTTTTATTGTTTGACAATAAATACTTGGAATTTCTAAAAAAGTATTAAAAAGAAACTCAAACCCAGTAATATCAGAATATCCCTGGATCCATTTTGGTGGTAAAGTTTTTAACTTTTCAAAATTCAAATATTCGAATGTTTCAAAAATATAATCTCCACCTGTTGCAAATATAATAAGCTTTACTTCTGGGTTCTCATAAAGTTCCATAAATTCTGCAGTTCTTTGCTCAGCAAATGCACTTCTACCTTTTATATTTGTTCTAACACTTTGAGTTTCTATTATTTTGTATCCCATATTTTTTAGTGCATCTTCTGCCTTATTAAGTTTTTCGTACTTTTCTTGATCAATTCCACAAGATGGTGCACATATTCCAATTGTATCTCCAATTTTTAATTTTTCTGGATATTTCATTTTTCTCCTTCATTACTGTTGTTTTTATCTTTATTCTCATCTTTGTCTTCAGCATCTTTCTTATTTCTATTATTTATATATATTAATGTTTCTAGAGCAACAAAACTAATTGTTAATACACTAACAAAATTAGTTACTGTTCGCCATGACACTAATGGTTTCATTGTTGTAAGCATATTATTAGGTTTATTTTCTATTTCATTTATTTTGTCTTTAGCTTCACTGTGTGAATCATAGTTTGTACTATTATTATATATATCATCATTTTCATTATTTTTTATTTTTTTATCTTTGTTTCCATAATAAATAGTATTATAAATTTTTTCATGAATTTCCGGATATTCTCTTGCTGATATAAGTCCTGAGAAATTATCTCCTTTAATATATACATTTAAAGCATCTGCATCATGAAATGGAGCATTAAGTAAACAGCCTTCTTTAATTATGTTTCCTTTTTCAATTGTATCAAAATTAGTATTTTCTAAATTATAAAATTTAATATCTTCTTCTATTTCTATTTCTTTATCTGCATCTAGCTCAATAATTCCGGAAACATCAAACCCATAATATGCAACTTGATCGTAAGAATCATAGTTTTCGAGTGAAAGCCATCCATTTATGGAATCGGTCTCTATATAAAATGCCTCGCCAGAAGCATTAGAGGTGTAATATAATTCTTTATAATTTTTAAACAATTGATATTGCGGTATTGTTTTTATTTTTCTTTCCAATTTTGGGTCTTCAAAAATATCAACATCTTTATAGGTATATATTAGAGCTTTATTATCACCTAAACTGTATTGAATATTCCACATCAATTCACTTGAAGTATCTTCCCTGTAAACAACAAATTCATTTTCATTAATCCATCCTTCATACCCATTATATTTAACATAATATAATTTTATATTATCATCTGCATACTTGAAATTACAATCTATTACTTTAATAGGACGTAATCTTGTATTTTCAGGTACAGGTTTAAAAACATTTGGTGCACTATATGGTTCATCTTTTAGATATATATTCTCATATGTAATAATATCACATCGCAATAAGTAATAATCATTTTCATTATATTGTGGCTCATAAATCTTCCCTACTTTTGGAGAATCATAAGCTTGTACTGGGATCCAACCTTCCATTCCATTATATTCTACATATTCAAAATCTAATGAAAAATTTGGTGGCTTGATAGTTTTAACAGCTTGACCTTTTTTTACTTCAATATCGCCAGGCATCTTTCCAAATATAAATCCTGGTCCATTATATAGGAATACTCCATCTTCCAGAATATAATAGAAAGAGTTTTCATATGGCTCGTCTAACATCACCATATCAATGCCATACTCTTCTAAATGGTCTAATGTAATATCATCTATATTAATTACTTCTCTAGAACTCCAATATTCTTTGTCAGGATAATAAGATGCTATCCCATAAAGTTTTCCGTCTTTACCATAAAACATATAACTCATGTTTACTCTTGTATCGTATGCTATTTTTCTCTCTGTTGGATTTAAAAATTCGTCATATATGATAGCACCATTAGGATTAGATACCACAACTTCATACGAATCCATAATTGGTCCCGACCCATTTGCAAAGCAAACAGTAGTTATCATTATAATAAAAACAAATACAATTGAACTAATAATTTTTTTCATATGTTCTCCTTAGTAAAAAATATAATTATATAATTCTCCCATCCCATAAGAAACTGCATTTAATAATAATGCTAATATAAATGGATTGATTTTTTTAAAATCTAAATATTTGTAGTAAACAAATCCTTCAATAAAAACTACAGCTATTTCTAGTATTGTTAATAATATATTTCTTGCCTGTATTCCATAAAATATATTACAAGCAAATGTAATACTTACTAACGGTGGATTTGTCATTATATTTACTAGAATAATATTTACAATGTCTCTCTTTTTTCTAACTCCTATTATTATTGCAAATATTGTCTCACATAGAACTGTTAATATTAAACATCTTGCCATTATTAGTGGCAAATTATAAACTCTCATATATTATTATATCCCTCTTTAATAAGTTATTTTTTATAGTTCCTGTTCCTAAATAAACATTTTTATCTGTATATATATTATATAGTCCATCTTTTTTCTCTACTGTAAGCATTACTCCATTTAAAAACAATTCTTTTTTTCTAGAATCTAACATGATTTTTTCAAGATTATCAAAAATTGATTCCATACTAATACATTTCTCTTCTGCAATTTTCTCATTTAATTCATCCAAAGTTAGAGCATTTTCTATAGAAAATCTATCTACTTTCGTTCTTACTAATGAAGTCATTGTTCCTACTGTTCCTAATTTTTCTGCAATGTTTTCACATAATGTTCTTATATATGTTCCTTTTGAACAGCTTACTTCAAAAGTTATTTCATGATTTATATACTCAATAAATCTTATGTTATATATTTCTATTTCTCTTTCAGGTATTTCTACTTCTTTACTGTCTCGTGCATATTCATAAAGCTTTTTCCCGTTTACTTTTATAGCTGAATACTTAGGTGGGATTTGTTTTTGAATCCCAATAAAACTATTTAAAACATTATTTATATTTGATAAAGTAGTTAACTTTTCATCAACTTCCTTACTTTCAATAATCTCACCTTCTAAATCACCTGTAGAAGATTTTTCGCCTAATTTTACTTTTGCTATATATGTTTTATCGTGTTCTATTAAATATTTGGAAAGTTTTGTATAATTTCCAAGCATTATAGGTAATACCCCTGTTGCAAGTGGATCAAGAGTTCCGGTGTGTCCTGCTTTCTTAATATTTAAGATTTTTTTTACTTTCGATACAACATCTTGAGAGGTATAACCTTTTGGTTTATTAATTATCAAAATTCCTTGCATAAAACTTCTCCTAAAAATCCAAAAAAATTATATCATATAATATTTTTCTAGGCAAGGAAATAAAATATAAAAATTCCGGACCGCAAAGCAGCCCGGAATCCACATATTTCAGTGGTTTTCTTGGAGTATTCAATTGTTGGCAGTGATCTCTTCTCCCTCGTAAGGCTCCATGTAGAACGTCATCATATAGCCTTGTTTTTCAATCGAAGGAATGTTTACCAATGCCCATGCACCATAGTCCTCCAGGACCTCAACAACAGTACCGAATGTTACTTTGGTTCGGATATCAGCATACACCGATGCTTCTTTACGCAGATACACAGTGTGCGTTCCATCATTTCTGGGATTTACCAGTTTGTAACTTCCGACCGGAGTTTCGAGAACTTCCATTTCATCAGTCACAAGTTCAAGCCATTTGCTCTCAATATACCGTGCACGATTGTTGTAGATGATTGTCGCCCAGCCGTCAGATGTGATCTTCCGAACATAGACGAAATCGCCACGATAGAGCTGGCCAGACGAACCAGCATCAAGACTCTTTGACCTTCGCACATTGATCCACGTTCCCATGTTCAGTTTTACCCGATATGGAGTAGTGCCTTCAAGTGTGTAAAGCTTTTCAGGAGCCTTTTTCGGTTTATGGAAAACAGTTCCTGGTTCAATCTCTTGGATATATTCAGTGAAAACCAAAACAATGCAACCTTCGTACTCGACTTTAGAAAAGAAAGTTCCAGGTTCAACAACGTAAATTGGTGTTCCTGCTGGAATAGAGCCCAGCACTTTGTTCTTGTTTGCAGTGTCGCGAATGTTTGCTGCGTCGATAAAATCGACAATTACGCAGTTGTATTCATAGTCATCGGCCAATGCGCATGCAGTGCAAGCGAATGTGGCGATAGCCAGAATCACAGCTACTAGAACCAGTGTACTCTTCCGGATTGTCATGGTGGTTATACCTCCAATAAATTATTTGCCAGATTTACTGGCATACTTTAATTATAATATTTTTCGAATATTATGTCAAATTGATCTAAAATTTCAAAATAAAAAATGCTAATTTAAATTAGCATTTTACCAATGATATGTCTCATTATTTGATATTTTAAAAGCCCTAAATAGCTGTTCTAAAAGAAACACTCTTATTAATTGGTGTGGAAAAGTCATTTTAGAAAAACTTATTAATTCATTTGCACTGTTTCTTACAGAATCATTTAATCCTAGAGTTCCACCTATAATAAAAGATATAGTACTAAATCCTTTGACTTTTGTGTTTTCTATTTTTTCAGAAAATTGTTCTGATGAAAACTCTTTACCTAATAAATCTAGCGCTAATACGTATGAGTCTTTTTTAAGATGTTCCATAATTTTACAGCACTCTTTTTCTTTGGTTTCAGTTATTGTACTTTCATTTAATTTTGCAGGTAATTTTTCATCAGAAACTTCTATAATTTTTAAATTACAATATTTAGATAATCTTTTTGAATATTCATTAATTGCATCTTTTAAGTAGTTTTCTTTTATCTTTCCAACACATATAATATTAATATTTAACATTTTACTCAACCACAGTATTTTCTACTATACTATTATCCTCTAAATTCTCAGCTATATTATTTTCTTCTGTTTGTTCGATTTCTTCTGTATTTTCAGTAGAAGGTTCTTCTATATCATCTATTATTAAAGGAACTGACGTTTTAACTCCTTGATTACCTTTTTGTTGGTCTGAAGTAACTACAAGAGAAATAGATATTCCTGCTAAAATTAACATTAGAAACATTACTACAATTAAGGCAACTAGTGTTGTTCCATTTTGGCTATTCATATTTTCCTCCTAATTTTTAACTTTTGTTTTAACAATATTATTTTACACATAATATTTTTTTTTATCAAGTCATTTCAAAAAAATAATCCTCAACCAATGTTGAGGATTGATTTTATGCTCTTGGATGAGCTTTTTTATAAATGTCTTTTAAATTTTCATTTTGAAATTGCATGTAAACTTGTGTTGAGGAAATATCAGAATGTCCCAACATTGTTTGTATTGCTTTTAAGTCAGCTCCATTTTGTAAAAGATGTGTTGCAAAAGAATGTCTTAATACATGTGGTGTAATATCTTTTGTGATATGAGCTTGTTCTTTATAATATTTAACTATTTTCCAAAATCCTTGTCTTGTTAATCTCTTTCCATTTATATTGACAAATAAAGCTTTAACATTTTCATCTTTAATTAAAATTGGTCTTGCTTTTTCAATATATTCTCCAAGTGCTCTTGCAGAAATTGACCCTAATGGAATATTTCTTTTCTTACCTGTATTACATACTACATAGTTTTGTATTAAATTAACATCTTCAATGTTTAATGAAATAATTTCAGTAACTCTCATTCCTGTAGCATATGCAAATTCAAGCATTGCTTTATCTCTTATACCTTTTAAATCTATATTTTTAGGCTGATCTAATAGCAATTCCACTTCTTTTGCTGTTAAAATATTAGGAACCTTCTTTTGAACTTTTGGAGATTGAACACCAATTGTTGGATCCTTTTTTATCTTTTTTACTCTTAAAAGATATTGATAAAAAGATCTAATTGTAGCTAAGTTTCTTGATATAGTTGATGTTTTTTTATCATTTTCTTTTAAACCCTCAAAATATTCATTTATATCATTTTGATCAACTTTTAAATAATTTAAACCATTTTTATCCATGTATTCTTGATATTGTATAATATCTCTTTTGTATGATTGTAAAGTATTAAGTGATAGTTTTTTGTCATTCTCAAGAAATTCTAAAAAAAGTTTAATTTGTTTATCCATTTGCGCTCTCCCCATATATGTTTTATTTTATATAAATTTAATTTACATAAGACACTTATGTTATATCAAATATGTTAAAAAATGTAAAGTATTTTTAAATAATTTCTTTAAAAAACATTAGAAAATTAATAGAAACATAAACTTCAAAAAAACTTGATATTGTAGATAACATAATTGAAATCAACATAATTAAAGTATGTTTCACTAATTCTTCTTTTAAATTAATACATCTAGTATAAATTGATTTGTACACTTTTATACCTTTTTCTGCTACCAGAAATAATGCTGGCAGAAAAATAATGTTTTGTAATAATAATGTAGCTACGGAAAAAATAATTCCATTTCTAATTCCTAAAACCGCTATAAAAGCTGAAATTGTATATCCAATAAGAAAACCTTGATAAATAATATAAAAATAGATAAGAATTCCACCAATTATTGTACACCCTAAAAACCAAACTATAAGTATAATCGTGCAATTTCTTTGCAAACTCAATCTAAATAGATTTAAATAATTGATTTCATTGGAATTCTTAATAATATCTCTTATTTGTGTTATTTCATTGTTTAATTCTATTTTCCCTTCTTGACTAGAGTAGTTAATTAATAAAATCCCCAAACCTACTCCAATAAAAAATAAAATTAATAAAATTATAAAATTTTTCTTGTTTAATAATAAATAGTTGAATAGAATCTTTCTCATGCAAAAATTCTATTCAACTATGTAAGATTTATTCCACTTTTCCGTAAACTCCGCCACCGCCTTCGATGACATGCATTTTTCCATCCCTAGCAGCAATGATATTTTTAGCTATTTTTTCTCCTACTACAGCTTCAATATCATCATTTGATAATTTGTGAAGGATTGTCATTTCTGTTCCAAACTTATCTAATAATTTGTCAATTGTCTTTCCTCCAACTCCAGGAATAAATGTCAATGGATATTGATAAATATATTGTGGTCTAGTAGCTGGACTTTTTGTTTCTTTTTTATCTTTAATTATCTCAATTCTATCATAAACGCCCATAGTAATATTTCTACTATCACAAGTATCGCATCTTGTAACAGGTGCTATCCCTGGTATTCTTTTACCACACACTTCACAATAAGTTCTGTGATATTTTCCAAGTTTAGGATCTAATCCGTAGTTAGCTAATATTTTTCTTCCATTTTCGTTTTTTAAGCACATTAAAAACTCTTTAAAACTTATTCCACCTAGTTGCATTTTATTATATTCTCTTGCTATTCTTGGTAATGAATGAGCATCAGAGTTCGTTAAAAATGTTTTTGTTTCAAGTTCACTTATTTTGTCAGCTAAAAATGTATCAGAACTTAATCCTAATTCTATAGCAGGTATTCTATCATATTTCTCTTTAAAAATTCTTTTTAAAGAACTTGTACAGTTTCCATAAAAACTTTTATAAGGTGTAAAACAATGTGCTGGTACTAAAACTCCATTATATTTTTCAACAATATCAATTAAATCATATGCAGAAATATCAGCTCTTTGAGAACTTAGAGTTATATTTTTTATATGATGTGACATTTCATTTGAAAATGCTTTTATATCAGATAATTTTGGAAAATAACATAAGTTATGTGCACTTCCTGTTTTCCCATCATCATTAATTTCAGCAGTTTCTATTTCGCTTCCTAAAATAATGCAAACTTTGTCTTTATATATTATTCCACCATCTTCTATTTCATATGCTTCACCAGTCTTTAGGAATTTTTCAATATCTTCTATAACATATGGTGATGCACAATCAATAATTCCTACTAAATTTATTCCTTTTCTTTCATAGCATTCTTTAGCAATATTTGCAAAATTTAAGCTTTTAGCTGCTGTTATTTTTATAGGTTTATTATTTTCACTTCTTCCTATGTGAATATGTAAATCAGCGTATACTTCGTACATTTTTTTCTCCTTTATATTTATTCCTAGGTAATTATATTATATATATTTTTTTAATTCAAGAAAAAAATAAAACACCATCTCGATTCACATCGATATGGTGTTTTATATGCCTTAGTGAGTGAGGTCATAAGGGATATTCCACACACCCCAGAGACAGATCACCAAAGCAATGGTCAAGGCAACAATCCGGTGGACGCGCGCGTTGCGTTCCAGAGCAGGAATGTGCCCCAGGACACGGTAGAGGATGTTGTACAACCATCTGCCGAGCCTGAAATGAAGGGAGACACGCGTGAAGGTATTCACACCTTCGAACATACGACCAAACCGTCTCCTATAAGTGTAGGTCGTAGTGGCACTCCTCTGTGCCTGTTCGTTGTTCCCAGCCACGACACCATAGAGCAGGAAAAACCACGCAAACACGATAGTGACGACGAAGCGCCAAATGTGATGCAGGATGTTCCCGAAATGGTGATGTCCGCCGTGGAAGGGATGCTGCCGATTTGCGAACACCGTCATGATGACGAAGTAAATCGCCAAGATTGTGATGATCGTCGGCATGAGCCGCTGAAGGTAGACTCCGCCGAGCACGATGTGCCACTGGAGAAACTGCTCCTCAGCGTAGATGATACCCTTAACGGGCAGACTGAAGATGCTACCAAGCACCATCATCAAGAATTCCACGTAGTTCATTTGAACGCTCCTCTCTGTCCTTTGTTGATGTGTTTACGTGGTAACCAACCTGGGTAATTCCGGATACAATAATTATATCACTTTTTGTATTAAAAATCAATTTATTGCTTGTTATATGAGATTTTAATAATAATTTCCTGTTGAAATAATAATGTTTAAGTCTTCTTTCCAAAAGTTATAATTTATATCTTCTTTATGATTTTCTAAAATGTTCTTTTTGTTTAACCACTCACCTAAATACTTTGTTACTTTTTTAGCTCCTGGATAATTCACATGATCTCCTTTATCTGCTGTTTCTTTAGACCAATCTATTTGTATTTCATCTTTCTTTTCATTTAAATCTATAAATTCTATTCCCTCTTCTTCTGCAAATTGTTTTAAAGCGTTATGTCTTTTATAATTCCAGTTATTAACGCTTGGTACACTTACTATTGCAAATTCTGCCCCTTTTAACTCACAATAATTCTTTAATAATTTTACATAGACTTTATTTAGTCGTGGTATTCTTTCTATTTCATCAGATTCTTCCATATATCTGCTATCATCTGCTGGTTCTTCTTTTGATAAATAATAATATCCTTTATTAGAATCTCTTCCTGTATGTTCTATTTTTCCAATAAAGTCATTTAAGCTTAAGCTTTTCCATCTATTATGATATTCCATTATTGGTAGAATTTCATATAAAACTCTTGAGACTGGAACAGAAATTTCTGAACTCAAATAAATTGTATCTGCTTCTAATATAACAATTTTAGGATTCTGATTCTTTAAAGTATCATATGCTATTCTACATGAGTCTGGAAGTGTTTGCCCTGATGTTGCACATACAAAAGATGTATATCCATAATCATTCCATAGTTGTAATGGAATAATTGATGCATATGCTTCACTATCTCCATATACAATCATATCTACAGTACCAGATTCTTCTCCTAATATCTTCATAGCTCTGCTATTATTCATTCCGGCTTCATCCGTATTATTTTTTGGAAGCAAAATGCGTGACAAAATTAAAAGAATTATGAAAAGTATTAATATAAAAATTATAAATCTTAAGATTAATTTCTTCATCCCTTTTTCCTTCCTCTAAAAATTAGCATATATTGGATCTAGATGTACTATTCCTATTCCATATGTTCCAAATAATATGATTGCAACTATTAACAAATAATATAGTGTCCATCTTATAAATACATTTTTATTTGCTATTGATTGTCTTATATCTATTTTCTTTTCTTTTAATATGCTTATTATTGTAATTGCAACTACAACTACTCCTACTAATACTATATCTTGTACATCAATTCCCATTTCAAATACTTTTCCAAATTGAGCAAATGAGAAGTTAAAAACCATTTTCCCGAACATATTTAGTCCTGATTTTAATCCTTTTGCTCTAAAGAACAATTCCCCAATAAAAACTAATATTGTTGTTCTTATCATTTGCATTAATCTATATGGGAATGCATCTGAATTTATTTTTGTTTTCTCTAATAATTTCTTTACTGGTGGCTCTGTTAATCTTTCTATTGTTATTAATACAAAATGGTACATTCCAAAGAATATAAAGCTCCATGCATCTCCATGCCATAATCCATTACAAGCCCAAACACAAAATAGTGCTATTATGCTTGCTATTAATGGGCCATAGTAATTTCCAATTTTCTTTCTTGCTTTTGCTGTTATATCTCTACATTTTTGTGTTAGTGATACTGGATAATATATATAGTCTCTAAACCATGTTCCAAGTGTAATATGCCATCTTGTCCAAAACTCTGAAATTGTTTTTGAGAAAAATGGTTGTTTAAAGTTCTCTGGCATTTTTACTCCAAAGATTTCTGCTATTCCGATTACAATATCCATTACTCCTGAAAAATCCATATATAATTGTAGTGTATATAAAACCATTCCTATTGCTACAATTCCGCCATCGTAATTTGGATAATGATCAAATATTTCGATGATTACCGGATTTATTCTATCTACTATTAGAAGTTTTTTCATCATTCCAAATAGTATTCTTTGTGTGCCAAATGTTAAACTTGTATATGTTGTTTTTTTACCATTATACAAATCTTCTGCTGTATCTGAATATCTGCAAATTGGTCCTTCCATTATTTGCGGGAAGAAACTTATAAATAATGCTAACCTTCCTAAATTCTTATCTGCTTTTATTTTTTCTTTATAAACATCTACTAGATAAGATATTGCTTGTAATGTATAAAATGAAATTCCAATTGGCATTAAGAATTTTGGTATTGCTAGCTTTACTGGAATTTTTAAGAATCCAAATAATGAATTTATATTTGTTCCTAAAAAGTTAGAATACTTCAAAACAATAAGCATGCTTAGTAAAAGTATAGTAGATAATACTGCTATACTTTTTGTTTTTTTATTATATTTAGCTTTAATTTCTTTCTTGTGCTCTTTTTCTATTTCTTTTAATTTTAAGTCTCTTTCACCTTGTACTTTATTTATCCATTGTCCTGCTACATACATAATTCCTGTTGTTATAAGTAGATATATTATAAGTTTACTACTTATAGACCAGAAAAATAGATAACTTGAAACTAATAGTACTCCCCACCTATGTTTTTGTGGCAGTACATTATAGATTAAAATTACAATTGGTAGAAATGCACATAAAAATACTGGATCTGTATATGTCATTTTATCCCTCTTCTTGTAAACGTTCTATTAAATTCCAAAGTGCTTTTGCTGAATTAAAATTCTCTGGAACAATTTCAACTGTTGGTATTTGTACATCAAATTCTTCTTCTATTGCTGCCACTAATGAAATAATTGCTAAAGAATCTAAATATCTCTCATCAATTAAAGTTGTACATGTTTCATAGTCAACTCCATCATTAATTTCTTGTAAAATTTCAATTAATCTTTCCATCGTTTTCTCCTTTAATAATTAAATTTATATGTTGGTAAATTGTCTCTTAATAATTCTATTTCGCCATTTTCTTTTATTTTTAAGACGCTTGGCAAATCTCTGCTTAAGAATAATGCAATTCCTTCTGTCATACAATAAGCACCAGTATTCTTAAAAATGAGTATATCTCCTATTTGTAAATTTCCAGCTGGGAACTGTTTTACTAATATGTCATTTATTGTGCATAATGATCCACATAAATTCCATTTTTCATTTACATTTTCTCTTTTAGGATAAATCTCACACATTGGTATTTTCATTGCCATAGATTGTCCATAATATACTAATTGATGAATTCCTCCATCTAATATTGCATAATTTTGACCTTTATTTACTTTCTTGTCAACTACCTTTGTTATATAACTTCCACAGCTTGCAACCATAGATCTTCCAAATTCTAATATAATTTGTCCTTTAAATTCCATTTGATTTATTAGCTCTGAAAACTCTTTAAAAAATATTTCTTCGTCAAATTCTTCATTTTGAAAATAAGAAACTGGAAATCCTGGTCCAAATTCTAATTCTCTTGTTTCAAAATCATATTCATTTTTAAATTTATTTATAAGTTCTTGAACATATGTTAATTCTTTTTCTAAATTCTTTATTGACTTTTTCTGTGTTCCAGAAAAATATTGAATTCCAATTATATCTAAATTCTCATATTGACTACGATTTTTTATAATCTCTTCTGCTTCTTCACTATTAATTCCAAATTGATTTCCACTTGTTATTCTTATAAGTACTTTTAATTTTCGATTAATATATTTTAATAACTGGAATTGCTGCATAGACTCTATTGTAAAATTTTCTATTTCATCATCTTTTACCATATCCATTATTAATTCAGGTGTTTTATATACTCCTGATATCAATATTTTTTTTATATCTATTTTTCTCTTTCTGCATATTTGATATTCTCCTGGAGAACATACTTCAAATCTATCTACAACCTCTTCTAATTCTTTTACTAAAAACGGATTTGCTTTTATTGCATAACAAAACTTTACTTTCTCTGGAAGGGCTGTTCTTAAATATTCTATTCTTTCTTTTAATATAGAAATATCAAAAATATACGTTGGTGTCTCATAATTTTGAATTATTTTTCTTAATATGTTTTCATCCATATTGTCGCTCCTTACTTTCTAAGTAATAACTCTTTTCTATTTATCTTTCCATTTTTATTTAATGGAAATTCATCTATTTGTTTTAGTGAATTTGGTATCATAAATACTGGTAACTTTGCTTTTAATTTTTCATGTAATTCTTTTGGTTCTATTTTTCCAATATAGAATCCATATAATCTGCTTTTTTCACTATCATAAACACAACATGCTCTTTCTATTTTTTCTTCTTTGTTTATCTCTAGTTCAATTTCTTCTAGTTCTATACGATGTCCCATATGTTTAATTTGGAAATCTTTTCTTCCAGAAAAATAAAACTCACCATCTTTTCCAATATAACCCAAATCACCTGTTTTATATATCATGTCAATGTATTTGTCATTTAATGGATTTTGCATGAAGTACTTATTTGTTTGTTCTTGATTATTATAATATCCTAAAGAAAGTGCTGTTCCTTTTACACAGATTTCTCCCACTTTTTCTTCTACTGTTATTAGATTATTATTATCATCTAGCAAAAATACTTCTTCATTATCAAAAGGTTTTCCGATTGGTATTTGTTTTTCATAATTTAAGCTTTTGTCAAGTACATGATATGTACAATTACACGTGATTTCTGTTGGGCCATATAAGTTTACAAATATTGCATCTGGAAGGTGTTCCACCCATTGCTTAATATGTTTAAGTGGCATTACTTCTCCACTAAATAATATTTTATCTACTTTTTCTGGTACTTTATAATCTAATCCATGAAATGTTGTTATTAAACAAAGTGCAGATACAGCCCAAATTAATGTTGTTGCATTATTATCACATAAATAATCTAATAACTTTGCTGGTGAAGAAAACAACTTCTTTGGAACTATAAGAAGAGTTGCACCTGTTTTTATAAAAGAATAAATATCTTTCACAGAAACATCAAAATCAAAAGGTGCTTGATTTGCTATTATATCTTCTTTTGTTATCGAAAATTGTTCATCAAATATATCTATAAAATCTATTACAGATCGATGTGATACAAGAACTCCTTTAGGCTCGCCAGTTGAACCAGATGTAAAATTTGCATAAAGTGGATGAACATCTAATGCTTTCTTTCTTATCGTCAAAAGTCTTGTTTCATCAATGCTTTCATTACTTATGCTATCTATTTTTAATACCCTAACATCACTTGATAACTGACTTGCAATTTCAAAGCTATTATCATTTGCCATAACTGTTTTAATATTTGCAATTTTTATTATTTTTTGTAATCTTGATGCTGGCAAATCTGGATTTAAATAAACATAGAAACCTCCAGCATACACTGTTCCGGAAAAAAGAAATAAGACTGTCTATTCCTTTTTCCATAAACACTCCTACTGAATCTTGTGGTTTAATATATTTACAAAGCAAACTTCCTGCTTTTTTACTGCTTATTAAAAGTTCATCAAAACTAATTTTTTTCTCTTCTTCTATTATCGCAATTTTACCTTTATTTTTTTCAGCGGTCAACTCTAAGTATTGTAATATATTTTTCAATCTTTTCACCTCATCGCAATGCTTTTAGCGTTTTTAGAATATCATAAAACAGTATTTTTGTAAAGGGGAAAAAACAGTTAATTGCTTGTTGCATGCATTATAATATGATAAAATATTTAATATCGAGGTTATTATGAAATTAGAATATAAAAATAAAAAATATCAAACAATAAAACAAGTTTTTAGAAATGAATTTGACATATCAAATAGACTGATTACTAAATTAAAAGAAAATAAATGTATCTATAAAAATGGCCAATCTGTTTCTATAAATACTATTATTTCCAAAGATGATTTAATTGTAATTGATTTAGATTTTCCAGAAGATGAAAATGAAAATATTTTACCTGTAAAAATGAGTTTAAATATCATTTATGAGGATGATGGATTACTAATAATTAATAAACCTCCAAATATGCCTGTACATCCTTCTATTTTACATTTTCAAGATACTTTATCAAATGGGATTAGATATTATTTTAATGAAAAACATATTAGTAAAAAAATAAGACCTGTTAATAGATTAGATAAAGATACTTCTGGAATCGTAATCTTTGCTAAAAATCAATATATACAAGAATGTCTTATTAAACAAATGAATAACAACCAATTTTATAAAGAATATTATGCTATTCTAGAAGGAAATTTAGATGAGAAAAAAGGAACAATTAATGCAAGTATTTCTAGAAAGCCTAATTCTATTATAGAACGAGAAATAAATGCAGATGGTGAAAATGCAATTACACATTTTGAATTAATTGAAAACTTTGAAGAAAATAGTAAAAAATTAGCTTTTGTTAAGTTTGTTTTAGAAACTGGTAGAACTCACCAAATTAGAGTTCACTCAAAATATATTGGTCATCCTATACTAGGAGATACTTTATATGGTAAAAAATCAGAATTAACTAATAGGCAAATGCTACATAGTTATAAAGTAAAATTTATTAATCCTATTAGTAAACAAAAACAAACTATTGAAACTAGTATTCCTGATGATATGAAGAAAATAATAGAAGGGATATAATCCCTTCTATTTTTATGCTGTCTCTATTTTTTTATTATTTGTTTGTTTTTTTCTTGTTCTAGGTTTTTCTCTCTTTTTTGTAGAATCTATTACTACTTCTGGAGCTTTTTTTTCTAAAACTGTTTCTTTAGTAATTGTACATTTTACTATATTTTCATTTGATGGAATATCATACATTACATCTCTCATTATATCTTCTATTATTGAGCGAAGTCCTCTTGCACCTGTGTTTCTTTCTAACGCTTTATCTACAATAGCATTTAAAGCATCATCTGTAAACTCAAGTTCAACTCCATCTAATTCAACTAATTTTTTATACTGTTTAACTAAAGCATTTTTTGGTTTTGTAACTATGTCTATTAAAGCTTCTCTTGTAAGTCCATCTAGAGTTGCTACTATTGGAAGTCTTCCAACAAACTCTGGTATTAAACCAAATTTTAATAAATCTTGTGGTAATAGTTGTTTGAAGATTTCTGTTTTATTAATATCTTGTTTAGATTCAATTTGTGCTCCAAATCCAATTGATTTTTTACCAACTCTATCTTTTATAATATTTTCTAATCCTTCAAATGCTCCACCACAAATAAATAAAATGTTAGAAGTATCAATTTGTATAAATTCTTGATGAGGATGTTTTCTTCCGCCTTGAGGTGGTACAGAAGCAACTGTTCCTTCTACGATTTTTAACAATGCTTGTTGTACTCCTTCTCCGCTTACATCTCTTGTAATTGAAGGATTTTCTGATTTTCTTGTAATTTTATCAATTTCATCTATATAGATAATTCCTTTTTGAGCTTTTTCAACATCATAATCAGCTGCTTGAATCAATTTAAGTAAAATATTTTCAACATCTTCACCTACATATCCTGCTTCTGTTAAAGTCGTAGCATCTGCTATAGCAAAAGGTACATCTAAAATTTTAGCAAGTGTTTGTGCAAGTAGAGTTTTACCACATCCAGTAGGTCCAAGTAATAATATATTACTTTTTTGAATCTCAATGTCATTTAATAAATCTAAACTATTTATTCTTTTATAATGATTGTATACAGCAACTGATAAAGTTTTTTTAGCTTCTTCTTGACCTATTACATAATCATCTAATACTTTTTTTATTTCAGCAGGAGTAAGCATTTCAACTTGTTCTGACTTTTCTTGAGGTTCAAATACTTCTTCATCAATAATATCTTGGCAAAGAGCAATACATTCATCACAAATGTATACTCCTGGTCCTGCAATAATTTTTTTAACTACTTCTTGTGGTTTTCCACAAAAAGAACATTTAACAATTCTTTCTTGATTTTTTTGCATTAAAATATTTCCTTATAGTAAATTTAGATTTTAAAGGATTCTATAACCTTAATTTCTTTTATCTAATATTCCATCAATTAATCCATATTCTAAGGCTTGCTCAGCTGTCATATAATTATCCCTTTCTGTATCTCTTTCAATAGTTTCTAATGTTTGACCTGTTCTTTCACTTAATAATCTATTTAATTTTTCTCTTGTTCTAACCATATGATCAGCATGAATTTTGATTTCTGTTGTTTGACCTGAAAGGCCTCCACCACCTATTAATGGTTGATGTATTAAAATTTCTGCATTTGGTGTTGCATATCTTTTTCCTTTTGCACCAGAAGCTAATAATACAGCTCCCATGCTTGCAGCCATGCCTACACATATTGTAGAAACTGGGCATTTTATATAATTAATTGTATCAACAATTGCCATTCCATCTGTTATAGATCCACCTGGGCTGTTAATATATAAATTGATTTCTTTATCTGGATCCTCAGACTCTAAAAATAAAAGTTGAGCTACAACTAAACTTGCTGAAGTTGGATTGACATCTTCTGCTAAAAATATTATTCTATCTTTTAATAATCTTGAGAAAATATCATATGATCTTTCTCCTCTGCTTGTTTGTTCGATTACGTATGGTACTAAACTATTTTCTATCATTTTCATCTTCCTTCCTAAATTTATTTTGCAATTATTTTATAAATATATAATAAAAGATATTTTTTTGCAATACATTTGTTTTAAAAAAGATATCTTTTATATTACAAAAAACGACAAACCCCTTAAAATCATTTAAGGGGTTTTCCTTTTAAAAATCTATTTGTTTATATTTTTTATAAGCGAATATTCCAACACCTGCAGTTACAACTATTATAAGAATTATTGAAATAGTTTTTCCTGTATTTGGTAATTTATTTTTAGAAGTTGTGTCATCTGCTTGAGATTTTGTATTACCATTATCTTGAGCTTGTGTAGCAGATCCGGAATTTTTATTATCTTCAGTTCCTTTTGTTTCATTTTTTACTTCATTTGTAGATTGTTTTATATTATCTTTATATACTTCAATTTGATCATTAGATACTAATTCTATGCCATTAGAAACTGTTGTTTTCTCTTCATTATTTCTTTTTACTACTTCTTTTATGTATATATAAATGTCTTTTCCTTTAAGCATGTCTGAATAATTTGGTAAATCGTTTGTATTTATTGAAAAATCAAGACTAGAAGTTGAAGTTTGATTTTTATCTATCTTTATCCAATTTTCAATATTTTTCTCATTAGAATTTGTTGATAAATAGTAATAGTATTCAGATGAGTCATTTTTATTACTACGAGTTAAATTATTTAAGTTTACATCCATTGTCATATATTCTTTTGTATTTGCATCAGAGTAATAATATGCTTTTGCATTTGTAGCTTTTGCTTTTGCATTATTTATAATAATTGTAATTGGATGTACATCATCTACTGGGTCATCAGTAGGATCATCAACTGGATCATCAATTGAAGGATTTTCAGGTCCTCCTATAACTTTATTTTCTTTTACAGTAAATGCTTTTATTGTAAGATTGCAATTTGGAAAACTACCACCTGTCATTTCGCTCAATTTTGATGTATCAGCCCACTCACGATTATTATTAAAATCATCTGCTAATGTCCAGAAGTTCTTGTTTGGTATTATATCTCCTCTATCATAAAATGTATTCTCAATTGGAGCAACAGCAGCTAAATTGACTCCACTTGCACGTGTTCCTTTTATATGAACTACAACTGTAAATGAATTCCCTGTTATTTCAAGTGGCTCTGCAAATTCAATTGTATGATATCCTGCATCAAAAACTTCTGTATCTCCAGCTTTTAATCTTATTTTTTGTAAAACACTAGTATTTTTACTATTTCCGTTTGGATTTACTAGGACTTCACATTCGTATGTTTCTGGTGCATATAATGATACTTCTGTTAAAAATTCTTTTTCACTTGATTGTTTATCAAATTCACTTGAAATATATACTTCTGAAAATCTTAAAGGTAAACTATAATAAGCTGGTCCAAAATCATATTGATAAATATAATCATTATCAATAATGTCAGAAGCTTTTTCAATTCCTACCATCATTTTATATATATTAGCATCTTCATATGATACATACATAAATCCATTATCGCCAATTGGTACATATCCATGTCCTGCACCATCTAATTTGTATCCCATTTCAGTAAAAAAGTTTTCAACTACTGAATCTGAAATATCTTCTTTTGTTCTAATTCCATATGTTTCTAATATATCTTGAGAAGTATTTGCTAAAATACTTTCTCTCATGTCATCATATGTATATTCTATTCTATCTCCCCAAGAATTTTTTATAATCCAAGCACCATCATTTTGAGGTCTTAATTTATCACTAAAATTATCTATTGAATAATTATCATCCCAACCAATAATTAAAACATCATGATTGAACTGATATTTATTTGCATCATTACAATATAATGCACCAGTCTCATTATTATAAAAGTCTGAAAGAAGTTCTGCTCCATAAATAGCAGCTTCAACTCCACCATATTGTTTTACAAAATTTTTTATATCATTTTTTACACTTTCAATATCGCTATCTGTGTTGCTATATGATGGGAAAACTTTTGTGTCATATATTTTTGCAGCTACTTGCTTATTCTGAATACTAGATAAACTAATTGTAGGAAAATCATCCGTAAATGGCATTTCACTTTCTAAAATTGGTCCTGCTTGTGTTTCAAAATAGATATGAGACATTTGATAATTTCCTGAATCTGCCGCACTTCTATTAAATCCATATTTATTTGTTTCTCCATTACTAAATGCTCTACTACAATAATAAAGTAAATGTTTTTCAGAAAAATCATATTGTTTATTATTAGCTTGATTATAATAATTTTGTAATGCTAAATTTGTTTCTAATGAAGCTATTGCAGCGAAAGACCAACATCCTTGGCTTCTTCCTTGATTCTTAATTATAAGATTATTTGAAATAATATCTTTTAAAGAAAATCTACTTACCAAAGAATTTCCAACAGTTTGTGTCCTAGCAATAGGATTGATTACTTCATATTTAGTATTTGGAATATCATATGCTCTTGGCTCAATTCTATTACTTCTTTCTTCTTCTGATAAGTTTAACCACTCTTCAAACTCTTTTGTAAATTTAAATTCACCTATTGCTTCTGAAACTTCAAAAGCAAAAACCATATTGCTAAAAAGCACTAAAATAGCCAAAAACAAGGCACTAATTCTTTTAAAATTTTTCATAATTATTCTCCCATTTTTTATCAATTTCAATTATATATATAACTTTTTAAATTGTAAATGGAAAAAAAATAAAAACTCTAAAAAGTTTTTAGAGTTTTTATTTTTATATTATTTTAATACTATTTAGATTTCTTTGTAGTTTTCTTTGCAGTTGCCTTTTCAGTTTCTTTTTTAACTGAACCTTTAATTTTTGCATTATCTATAATTGTTTTAATTGCTTTTTCTGATTTAATATTTTCTTTAATATGGAATAATAGATCTTCATTCTTTTTTAAATCGTCTACTTTTCTTCCATAACTATTTGCTAATTCTGTAAGTTTTTCTTCTACTTCTTTCTCATCAGCATCTATTTTAGCATCTTTACAAATTGCTTCTAAAACAAGTCTATATTTAATAGAATCTTTAGCAGGAGCTTCGCTTTCATTTCTGAAGTCAGCTGTAGTTTTTCCTAACATTTTTAGATATTGTTCAAGATTAATTCCTTGATATCCAAGTCTTGTATCCATATCTCTTTCCATGTTATCTAGTTCTAATTCAACCATTCCTTGAGGAATGTCTACTTCTGAAATTTCTGAAACTGCTTTTACTGCTTTTTCTTCTAACTCTGCTTTTGCTCTTTCTTCATTTTGTTTTTCTTTCTTAGATTTAATATCAGCTTTCAATTCTTTTAATGTGTCAAATTCGCTTACATCTTTAGCAAGTTCATCATCTATAGTTGGTAATTCTTTCTTTTTAATTTCATGTAGTGTTACTTTAAATACAGCATCTTTACCTGCTAAATCTTTTGAAAAATATTCTTCTGGGAATTTTACATTAATATCTTTTACATCATCAATTTTCATACCAACAACTTGATCTTCAAATCCTGGTATAAAGCTTCCACTGCCTAATTCTAATTCATGGTTTTCTGCTTTTCCACCCTCAAATTCAACACCATCAACTGAACCTACAAAATCAATTACTGCAATATCACCTTTTTCAGTAGCTCTATCTGTTACTGAAACAATTCTACTATTTTTTTCAGCCATTCTTGTTACTTCTTCATCGATATCTTTATCAGTAACAGGATATTCAATACCTTCTAATTCAATTCCTTTATATTTTCCAAGTTTAACTTCAGGTTTTGTAGCGACAATAGCAGTAAAAATTAAATCTTTTCCTTTTCCCATTTGAACAATATCAATATTTGGTTTGCTTACAACTTCTAATTTTTCTTCTTTTATTGCATTATCGTATATTTCTGGAACTACTTCATTAAAAGTATCTTCATAAAATATTTCATCACCATAGTACTTTTCTACAATATTAAATGGAGCTTTTCCTTTTCTAAAACCAGGTATATTAAAGTATTTTGAATTTTTGTTAAATACTTTTTTCATTCCTTCATCAAATATTTTAGCTTCTACTGTAAATTCTAGTTTTAATTCGTTTTTATTCTCTGTTTTTTCTACTTTAACACTCATTATTCTAACTCCTCCAAAATTCTTACTTTTCTAAACAATAGCCTTTATATTATACCACACCAATTAGAAAAATCAAGCATTTTAACAAAAAAAGAGTTTACATATGTAAACTCTTTTAATAAATTATAATTAGTCACCTAAACTCATTCCTAAATCCCTTGCTATTTTTATTAAATCACAATCCATAGGAACTTTTCTTATATTAGACTCTTTAGTATTTCCAGATGCTGCTCCTACAACTTTATTTGCACCAACTACATCTTCTAAAGAAACATAGCTCATTTTTCCATCTTTATATGTAACTAGAACATTGAATATTCCTTCTAATGCTAATTCCATAGCTTTGCATCCATATTTTGTAGAAAGGATTCTATCATATGCAGATGGAGTTCCACCTCTTTGAACATATCCTAAAGTTGTATTTCTAGATGTATATCCAGTTAATCTTTCAATATCATTTGAAAGCTTGTCTCCTATACCGCCAAGTCTAATATTATCTAATCCTGCACCTTGATCCAATGTTGCTTTAATTGTGATATCTCCATCCTTTGGTTTAGCTCCTTCAGAAACAACAATAATTGAGAATTCTTTTCCTCTAGATCTTCTTTCATTAATTTTATTTATAACACTATTAATATCATATGGAATCTCAGGAATTAATGCAACATCTGCTCCTCCTGCTATTGCAGATTCTAATGCAAGCCATCCTGCATATCTACCCATAACTTCTACTACCATTACTCTATGATGAGATTCTGCAGTTGTATGTATTCTATCTAATGCTTCAGCAGCAACAGATACTGCTGTGTCAAATCCAAATGTTTGATCTGTGTGTGCAACATCATTATCAATAGTTTTTGGAACACCAATGCATTTTACTCCTTTTAAAGAGAAATCTCTACTTGATTTTTGAGTTCCATCTCCACCTAATGTAAATAAACAATCAAATCCATCATCTTTAATATTTTGTACACAAACATCAGATAAATCTTTATATTCTACTGTTCCGTCCTCATTTACCACCTTATAATTGAAAACATTAGTATTGTTTGAAGTCCCTATAATAGTACCGCCTTTTATAAGTAGTCCTGATGCATTTGTTTGTAAATCTAGTTTAACATAATTGTTATTTAATAGTCCTTTATAACCTTCAATAAAACCATAGCATTCTACTCCATTTGTTCTTGCTGTTTTTACAATAGCTCTAATTACAGCATTAAGTCCAGGAGCATCTCCACCATTTGTTAAAATAGCAACCTTCTTAATTTTATTTTCCATTTATAATTAATCCCCTTTCCAAGATTTGATATTTTTTCACAATCTTTCCATATTATATACAAATAATTTTTATAATACAAGATTTTTTATTAAAAAGTTTTACTATTTTACTAAAGAATACTTCTGTATTTTTTTCATATAATTTATAAACAAATTATTTTATTGGAGGATATTCTATGAAAAAAACAATTTCTGCTCTAATATTATTTATTATGCTTTTAACAACTACTTCTTTTGCTGATACTTTCTTCGATATTCCTGTATGGAATCATGATAACTTATTTATTGAAACAAATAGTGAAACATATAAAGAAGACTTTTTAAATTTAGAATCACAGAGTGCTATACTTATTGAACAATCAACACGGAAAAATATTATATGAAAAAAACTCTCATGAAAAATTAAGACCTGCAAGTGTAACTAAAATTATGACGCTTTTATTGATTATGGAGGCCTTAGAAAAAAACGAGATTACATTAGATATGTCTGTACCATGTAGTGAGAATGCATCATCAATGGGAGGTTCTCAAATTTGGTTGGACTCAAGAGAAAGCTTAACTGTCGAAGAAATGTTAAAAGCTATTTGTGTTGTTAGTGCTAATGACTGCACAGTTGCTATGGCAGAATTTATTGCTGGAAGTGAAGAAATTTTTGTTCAAAAAATGAATGATAAAGCCAAAGAACTTGGAATGGCAGATACAACTTTTAAAAACTGTCACGGTATAGATGAAGATGGACATTTTACTTCCAGTTTTGATATTGCTTTAATGTCAAGAGAATTATTGAATAAATATCCTAATGTAACAAAATATACAACAATTTGGATGGACACTTTAAGAGATGGTAAATCTCAACTAGTAAATACAAATAAACTGATTAGGACATATGAGGGTGCTACTGGTCTAAAAACTGGATCTACATCTCTTGCACTTTACAACTTATCAGCTAGTGCAACAAGAAATAATTTATCCTTAATCGCTGTTGTCTTAAGAGCTCCAACTCCTAAACTCAGATTCTCAGAAGCCAAACTTCTCTTAGATTATGGTTTTACAACTTATTCTTACAAGGTTTTAGCTAAACAAAATGATTTTGTCCAAAATATTCCTATTAAAAAAGGTGTAGAAAAAAATATTGATATAGTGTATGAAAATGATATTGGAATTGTAATTAACAAAAATAATAATAAAGAAGTTACTCAAGAAATTACTATAAATGAAAATATATCTGCACCAATTCGTAAAAATGATATCCTTGGAGAGTCTAATTATTATTTGGATGATGAAAAAATAGCAAGTGTAAATTTAGTTGCAAGTAAAGATATAGATAAAATAAATTTTTATAATACTTTTGAATCGATTCTAATTAATTGGATTACTTTATTAAAAATATAAAAAAGTCTAGCTCATAGCTAGACTTTTTATTGCGCAATAAATTTTATTTTAAATACTACCTAAAACAATTAAGCAATACCATATTTTTTCTTAAATTTATCTGCTCTACCACCTGTAGTGTTTTGTTTTAAGCTTCCTGTCCAAAATGGATGACATTTAGAGCAAACATCAACTTTCATTTCTGGTTTAGTTGAATTTGTTTCTATGACATTTCCACAAGCACATATTATTTTAGAAGCTGTATAATTTGGTTGTAATTCTTTTTTCATGTAGATTTTCACCTCTTTCCAACATTTTAAAAACAATCTTTTATATAATAACACATTCTATTTTCAAATGCAAGTATTTTAAAATAAAAACTGAAAATTGAATAATGATTTCAAAAATCCATTATTTTCCTCTTTGTTAACTTGTTCTGATTCAACTACATTTTCAGATATAGTAGTATTAATAATGTTTGTTGCAGATGTTTCTTCTACCATATTTACATTTTCTTTTTCTTCTTTTGAAAAATTAAATACAGTTTCTCCATCATTTGCACTTCTTAAGTTTTCTTCTAAAGAATGTCTATTAACTATTTTTGCCATTACATTATATATACAAGCAATAACACATATAGCTAGTAAAATTTTTTTCCATGATTTGGCTAACATAACATTCTCCCTTCTTATTTAAACTCTATTATTTATTATACTACATTTTTTCAAAAAGTCAATCCTCGCTTATTCTTCAATACTTTCGTCCATTATTTGATATTTTTCTTCTGTATAATTATTGTCATATACGTTAAACCAATATACATCATTTGTATCTATAAAGCAGTAGAAAGATAGGCTACTATCTCCTTCAGGAGATTGTTTACATGCTTCAATTAGAACGTTTTCAATATCTTTATCGTCTAACTCTTCTGAATCTATAACCATTTTTTCACCATAAAAAGTTAATTGATTCTCCTCATCTAAATATATTGAACTTATTATATATATTTTAGCTTTATCATCCTTTTTAGAATTTTCTTCTATATATTTTTTTAATTCATCTAAATACTCATATACTGTTTTAGAATAACTATTATATTCTTCTTCACTATATTTTTTATTATATGGTGAATTTATTATTAAATATGTATTTGAATTAACCTTATCATTATACACAAAAGAACTTATATATGGATATCCAAAAACATAATCTTTTTTTTCTAAATTACCTTTTTCATATAAATCAGAATCATTTGGTACAATTTCATATACACCAATATAATCACTATAGTCTGCTAAATTGATAGTAATATAGTTTTTATCATAAATGAAATAGACTTCATTTGGCTGAATAAAGAATGGAAAGCTTTTTCCATTATTAAATTCATTTACTAAATTATAAACTAATCTTTCTACATGTGAATAATCCACATTATCCATGCTAGGCACGGAAGTATCTTCATCCATATTATCCCAAACATGATACATACCATAATCAAAAGCTAAATCTCTATAAGCACATTGAGACAAAATTCTTTTTATGCTAGCATCTTTTGTAAATACATCTTTAAATTCTATTTCATCACCTGTATCTAGTCTAAAATTTAATGACTCAATTTCATCTTCATATTCGTAATCATCATATTCGTCTACTGGATTTTCTTTAAATTTTGTTATATATTTTGAAATTGATATTGATAAGATATTTGAAAAATTTCCATATACATAAGAATTTATGTTAACATTGACTATGTTATTGTCTAATATTTCCTCTTGTGATACAAAACTTCTTACTTTTTCTTTTATTTTATTATTTATTTTATTTTGTACATTTTTATCCTTTAAACCAGATATTTCAACATAAGTCATTTCACTTGAATAGCCATCAACAATATCATTTTCTCTTAATTTACTCTTCCATTCGGTTATTTCAATATTATTAAAAGCATATTTTTCATTTAATGGTGTTTTTTCAATTTTGTTATTCTTTACAAAATTTGTCACATATTTAATAAAACTTATATTGTTTTGATTATAAAAGTATATTGAGAATAATGTGAATATTAAAGCTAAAACAAAATAAATTATGACAATTACTAAAAGTATTTTAGGGCCACTTCTCTTCTTTTCATTTTCCTTATCTAACTCCGACATAACCTGCTCCTTCTGCAACTCTTTGTCCTTCATCAGATAGCATTGCATTTACAAGTTTTCTTGTGTTACTACCTTCTGGTTCATTTTTTCTAATTACAATATAATATGCTGTTTCAAGTGGATATTCTTCAGCTTTAATTGTTTGGTTGTTTGGAGAAACTCCATCTATTGCTAATAGTTTTATTCTATCTGCAATTTCACTATCTATTGTATCAAACATTGTAGTAGCATAGTAATAATATGAATATCCAATTGAATTTAAGCCGTTATCATAGCTTGAAACTAAATCAACTATATCAAACATTGTTTCAACTAAATCTTCTTTAGGTGGCGTCATTAGTTTTTTATCTTTCATAACAAGAGATAACATTCCTGTTTGACTTCCTGAATTTTCCGGTCTTTGGAAAGCTCTTATTTCTTCATCTTCTCCACCCACTTCTTTCCAATTTTTAATTTTTCCAGAATAAATATCTTGTATTTGTTCTAAAGATAAGTTACTAACAGGATTATTATGATTTACATAGAACACAAATCCTTCTCTTACAACAGGAATTACTTCTAATTCAACATTTTTTTCTTTTGCATATTCCAATTCTTCTTCTGAAGGTTCTGTTACTACAATTAAGTCTACTTCTCCATCTATTAATCTTAAGTATCCCGGATGTGTATTAGTGTAATCTAAATATTCATCTGTTATATTTTCTTCTCCAGTAAAATATTTAATAAATGCATTAGTTAAAGGTTGTGTAGCAAGTGACGCATCTACTTTTGGATAATTTTCTAATGTAAATAATGGTTCTTTTGCAACTTCCTTTATTCCAACACCTTCTGTAAAATACTGATATGCACATATGCATCCTTCTGTGATTATAATAAGTGAAATTATAAGTAAAATTATTTTTAAAATTATTTTCATAAAAATCATCCTTTTCTTTTATTTGAAATTATTTTATCATTACTTATAATATATTAAAAGATTTTTTTAAAAATTTATTATTTTTTCAAAAATCTCTTGTTTTTTAAAATCGTTTATGCTATACTTTTAAATAGTCAGTTTATTTAAAGGTTAATGGAGGTGCTTTGAAAATGGCTAAATGTGCATATTGTGGAAAAGAAACAAGCTTTGGTAAACAATTAAGTATTACTCGTTCACACATAAGCAAAAGATCAACTAGACCAGTAAGACCAAATTTAAGAACAGTAAAAGCTGTTGTTGATGGTGAAGTTAAAAGAGTTTCAGTTTGTTCAAAATGCTTACGTTCTGGAAAAGTTCAAAGAGCTGTTTAATTTTAATATAATAAAAATAAAAAGTAGCTACTTATTTTAAGTAGCTACTTTTTATGTATCTTTAATTCCAAATACAAGTTTCACAAAACCTCTTAAAAACTTTGGAACTTTTTTAACTACTATCTTCATACTTCCTCCTATTTTCCTAGTAAATATTTTATACCTCCAACAACAGTTGCAATTCCAATTATACAAATCCATGCAACAGGAGGAAGAAATAATACTAATAATGTTCCTATTCCGAATCCTATTAATATACCAGCTATTATTTTTCTAAATTTACAAAAAAACATAATACTTCCTCCTTAATATATTTTATTAAGGAAAGAAAATTTGGTTACAAAAAAATAACTAGTATAAACTAGTTATTTCAAAATTTAATCGTCAAAATAAGAATCACTTGTATCATTACAAAAATCATAATTTATATTTTCAAGCTCATCCATAATATCACCTAAACCTTCCATTAATTCGTTTTATTCATTAATGTAATTGTATTATATCATTAAAAAATTTTTTTGGGTGAAAATTGTGTGAACATTTGAGTATGATTTTGTAAATTATTCATTTTCATCATTTTTATCTTCTTCATCATCGTCTTTGTTTATTCCAAATCCACAGTCATGACTACAATTGCTACAATTATTATCACAATAATAATCTTCATCATCGATTACTGCTCCGCCAACATAAGCAATATCTTCAAGTAAATCCATAATTTCATCTTGCTCTAATATATCATTATTTACTTTTACTTCTTTAATTTCAAATTCTTCAACAGTTTTATCAATTACAAACCTAATTATAATTGTGCATGGTTCATCATCACACATAGCATCTCCTGTAAAATCAACAAAAACCGCTTCATTTTCTTTTACTACATTATAATTAATATTATCAAAAAATGATTCAAACAATTCTCCAATTTTAAAATCTGGAACAGCATTAAATTCACCATTACAAATTAATTCAATATATTTCTCATCATTATCCATTATAGAATACTCCTTTCAATAAGACTAAATTATATTAGCACATTTTTTTTATTTTTGCAAATTATTATTATCTTTGTCTTTAAAACCTCTTATTGAAATTCTAGGAAATGCTTCCATTAATCTTTTTGATAATATAGATCTTTTCTTAAATGTTTCAATAATTTGTGATGTTATTACTTTTTGGCTTGTTTTTATTTGGTCATTAATCTTTTCTTTATTATCAATAATTGATTTTAGAATAATATCTTTTCTATTTTTTAATCCAACAGAAAGTTCTCTTAAAGGTTTAGTTGTTTTTAATTGAATATTTTTTCTGGTAAACCTTACTTTTCTTTCTAATTTTAGTCTTCTTACTTTTAGGTTCCTTGACATGTGAATTGCATTAGATTCCATTTTCATAAATGTATCTTCTGCTTTTTCCAATACAGCCTCATTTATTTCTTCAGTCTTTTCTTTTACTTTATTGCTAATTTCTTCAGTATTATCTCTTTTAGTATATGTTAAATTTTTAAAACTTGCGATAATGCAAAATGAAATAATAAAATCAATAACAAATAAAATTGATAGAACAATAGAAATAGTATTTAAAGTAAAATCAGGAATTTTATCAAATAAACTATATAATTTAGGATTTATAATACAAATAGTGCTTGTTCCCACTATTCCAAAAGGAATTAATGTTTCTAGGCAAATTCTTCCATTAATATTAAACTTTTTGTTATGGTAATCCCACCATCTAGCATTAAATAGTTTTTCCATAATAAAACTTGTAAAGTATTCCAAACTTCCACATAACACAATAGATAATATAAATAATGCTGGCACATCATTTTGATATTTTCCCAGAGCAACTGCTATTCCAACAACACCAACTCCATAAACTGGACAATATGGTCCAATTAAGAATCCTCGATTTATAAATTTCTTTTCTTTAAAAATTCCACCAAATGATTCCATAAACCATCCTGAAAAAGAGTAAACAAAAAATATTAAAATTAAATATTCTGTATATCTAATCATATAAACTCCTACAAAACAAAAGCTGAGATATTTCCTCAGCTTTAAATACTATAATTCACGATATTCATTTTCTGTATATACATCTACGCTTTTTACACTTAATCCATCAAAAGTCATAATTGCATAGTAAACAGAAAAATCATAGTTCATTGTACATTTTAATGTTGTTCCACCTTCTAAAAGTTGAATTGTATATCCACTGCATCCTTTTTTAATATTGTCTACATTTAAGTAATCATTAATATTTGCATTTGGATTTGATACAGTAGCCATTTGATAATCAGATAAACATTTTCCTATTGCTGATGTCAATTCGCTTTCAATTTTAGATTTATTTGAATCTAATGAAAGATTTCCATCATCTAACATTAAAGGATCATCTTCCTCAAGATAACCTTCTTCAGAATAATCCATCATATCATCATCACTAAAATCTAAAGTTGTATTTAATCCAAAAAACTTAGATAATATTATAGCTAAAGTTGATTTTGGTTTTTGTTCTACATAGCTATATCCTTTAAAAATTATTTCATTTGCTAACGAATTATAATCAGTGCTAGTGAAATCATTAATTACTGTGGAATTTGATGAATCAATTTTTTCAACTGTAATATTTGCATTAGTATTAATATCCATTTCTATTAAATTTTCTGCTTCTCCATTTTCTTCAGTAACATATTTCAAAATTGATTTATATTGAGAATTACTATTTGAAGTACTTAATATAATTTTAATATAAGAATCTTCATAATTTGAGAAACTATTAAAATAAGAATCTGTATAATACTCTGAGCTTTCATCTGTTTTATTGTACTTTTTAGTTGCAGAAACTATCAAATCTCCTGTACTTCCATTATATGTATTTTCAACTCTAATTTCACTATCATAAGTAATATTGTTATAATCATTTTCCATACCAGTCATGTTAATTGCAATTTCTGTATTATTGATTAATAATGTAACACTTGACTCATTATAATTGATTTCTGCTTTTACAGTTCTTTTATCAGATACATAAAAAGAAATACTTATATTAGCATCTTCAGAATTTTTATTTTCCTCTACAGATTTTTTATATTCTTCTAAAAATTCTGTTGCTTCTTTGCTATACATTTTTTTGTATAATTCATTAAAACGACTATCATTACATAATTCTTCTAAAACATTTTCTATATTTGAGGCAAGAGTTTTTTTGGTTGTTTTAAAGGTATATTTACTTGTTTTTACAACTTCTGTTCCTACAACAGTATCAACATTTCTTTCAGCTATAAAGCATTCTTTTTCATCAAACTTTGATATTAATTTTTCTTTATATTCAACACATAATTGTTTTATTGTATTCATATCATCTTCAGTTAGAGTTGGAATGCTTTCTGGTACAGCATCTTCATCTACTATAGAAATTTCTGAATTTTCCAAAGCTTTGTTTAAATCTCTATTTTCAATAGTTATATATTTATCATATAATTCTTCTATCTTTATTCCAATTGCATCTTTTGAGCCGGCAAAATAAACATTTAGAGGTTCCTCTGCACCTTCCATTTTATACTCAACGACTGCAGATGTATTACCATCTGTATCTGTATCAAGCGTTGTTTTTAAAAATGTATTTGTCGAATCTGGATAATAAACTACTGTCTCTGAATTACTATTCATTAATTGTTTAATTATCTCATCATATGGTTTAAAACTGTAGTTTGTTAATTGTTCTACAGTATTGTTAAAATATTTATCAAATAATTGATATGGCGTTTTTAGTAAGTCAGTTTGAAAATATGCATATGCTGCTAATCCAGCAACTATTATTAGAACTAAAAACAAAAAAATAATTACTTTTTTTAAACTTTTCATTTCTTATCTCCTCCAAAATTATTTATATTATACATTTTATCTACATTTTTTTCAATCAAAAACACTATTTTTTTTCAAATGATTTAATTATAATTCTTTTATTATTAGTATTATTACATGTAACCAGTGTCAATTCAGTTTTCTTTTTACTTTTAGTTATTGAAAAATCATTTGCATCAACTTCATTTTTTTCATAAACGATATATCTATATGTCTTATTTTTTAAATTGTCTATTAGAATTTCATCATTAATTTCTAGTTTTTCAATTTCACTAAAAAATTTCTTATTTTCATAGTTATGTCCTACTATACAAATGTTTCCACATTCTCCTAAACTAGGGCCACTAAATTTACATGGAGATATTTTTAACAAATCATCTGAAAAATTTTCGAATACAATATAATCTAGTCCAATCTTTTCAATTATTAATCTTCCAAAATAGCTGTCGTTTTTAATATGATATATGTCTAATATATTAGCATTGTTTTTTATCAAACCAGAAATTCTTTCAAGCTCTTCAGAATTTTTCAAATTATAATAATATATTAATAATATTGATATTATTAATAATAGTGAAATAAATAATTGTATTTTAAACACAAATTTACATCTATTATTTAAAAATATAATTTGGTTCATATTTCTTATTATTTGCTTAAATCATAAAATTATGTTATATTAAATATGATTTATTTAAGGAGTTAATATGGAAAAAATAATTGCAAAGAATCCAACTGCATATCATAATTACACAATTAATGAAAAAATTGAAGCTGGAATAGTTTTAACTGGTACAGAAATAAAATCTGTTAGAACTGGAAAAGTTAATTTAAAAGATACTTATGTGAATATAAAAAATGGTGAAGCATTTATTATAGGAATGCATATAAGTCCATATGAATTTGGTAATATCTATAATAAAGATCCGCTAAGAACAAGAAAATTATTATTAAATAAAAGAGAAATCGAAAAAATATTTGGAATGATAAAACAACAAGGAATTTCTATTATTCCACTTCAAATGTATTTTAATGGAAACAAAGTAAAAATTGAACTTGGAATTGGAAAAGGCAAAAAGCTTTTTGATAAACGTGAAGTTATTGCAAAAAAAGATGCAGAAATGAAAATAAGAAGAATATTAAAATAAAAAAGGCGAACTCATTAAAGAGTTCGCCTTTCTTTTATGCTTTGTTAGCTGAACAAAATACATCATTTATTTTATGAGAAACTGTAGCTTTAATTGTGTCTCTTGCAGGTCCTAAATATTTTCTAGGATCAAATATTGATGGATCCTCATTAAATACTCTTCTAATCTCTGCTGTCATTGCTAATCTTAAATCTGTATCAACATTAATTTTAGATACACCATTTTCTCCTGCTTGTTTTAGCATTTCATCTGGGCAACCTTTTGCTCCTGGAATATTTCCTCCATTATTGTTACACATATCTACTAGTTCTGGAATTACACTTGAAGCTCCATGTAATACTATAGGTGTATTTGGTAATTTTTCTTTAACTTTTGCTAAAATATCAAATCTTAATTTAGCTTCTCCTTTAAATTTATATGCTCCATGGCTTGTTCCTATTGCAATTGCCAAAGAATCGCATCCTGTTCTTTGAACAAATTCATAAGCTTGATCAGGATTTGTATATCTTGCATCATCATTTGCAACATTAACTTCATCTTCAACACCTGCTAATGTTCCAAGTTCTGCTTCAACTACTACTCCATGACTATGTGCATAATCAACAACTTCTTTTGTGATCCTTACATTCTCTTCAAAATCATATTTTGAAGCATCTATCATTACAGAAGTAAATCCGCTATCAATACACATTTTGCATGTTTCGAAATCTGGTCCATGGTCTAAATGTAAAGCTATTGGAATATTAGTACTTTCAACAGCAGCTTCAACCATTTTCATTAAATAATTTATTCTAGCATATTTAATCGCACTTGATGAAACTTGTAGAATTACAGGTGATTTTGATTCATTCGCAGCATCTGTAATTGCTTGTATAAACTCCATATTATTAATATTAAAAGCACCTATTGCATAATGCTCTCTCATTGATCTTTCAAACATTTCCTTTGTTGTTACTAGTGGCATAATAAATTCCTCCTTTAAATACTCTATTTCTTCTAACATTTTATATTCAATAACAAAGTATGTCAAGTAATTTTAATCAATATGCTTATAGTTTCCACACATTGATTCTTCCTCAGCAGTTCCATTTGAACAACCTGGACATGCTTTTACTTCGATTTGACTTAATTCACAAATCTTTGAATTTACATCATTGTATTTGCAAGATACAACTGAACAATTAATTTTTTGTTTTTGATTTGTATTCATTAAAATATCCTCCTAAAAAATAAGATAGAACTTTAAAAGTTCTATCTTATTTTAACCATTTTATTAAAATTTAAATAATTAATTACTTTATTTTTTTAAATAAAACTTATTTCCAACAAAGTCACCATTTAGTTCTTTTAGCTGATTTACAAACAATAGATAGTTGTCTTCATCTATGTTTTTCACTTTATTTATTTTTAAATCCATATCATATATATATTCAATATTTGTTGCTATTTCTTCGCCTGCATAATTAACTAGATTCCAGTTCATAATTGCATATCCATAATCATCAAATTTTATATTATCAACAGAGTTTAATGTTAAATATAATCCTTGTGAAACGAATCGTGTATCAATAACAGCATACTTCTTTTCAAATATTGGATTATAGTCATTATCAATGACTTTAAAGAAATTATCATCATCTTTTACAATATATCTTCCATCACCACAAATATAAATATCATAATAATTATCAGATAATTTTTCTCCAGTTGGTGTTGAAAAATAAATAGAATTATCCTTAAAATTCTTTAAAATTATCCTGTTATCATAAAAATATTCTAAAATTTGTGCTCTTCCTGTCATTTCATTTTTCTTGCCATAATTTGTGAACCAACCTTGTGTAGTTTTTGATACTTCATAAAATGGAATATAACCATTTTCAAACAGATATAAATAATTATCATCATAATCTAAATTATCTGCATCTAATGTTATTCTAATACTATCATTATCTTTTTTTACTAATTCGTATATATCACTTTTTCCCATGCTTGACTGAGAAACAACAATATTGTATTCTGCATTATAATTAAATACTTTTATATTTTCATCTTCATTATCTGGATATATTGGTACTCTATTTTTTACAACAGAGTATTTTGGAATCTCATATTCTATAGGGTTCTCTTGCTTTAATGTATTATAATATATATCTTCCAATTCTTCTTTTTTTGCTTCTATATTTTCATCTGCAGATTCTGAACGGTAAGATAATACATCTCTTCCATTTTTCAGCTTAATATATGTTGATCCATCTTCACAAAACATTGCAATATAAAAGGTTTTATCATATGCTATAATTTTAACAAAAGGGCTAGCATAATCATATTTAAAATCAATTACAGTTTCTCCCCTTTGATTAATGTATCCAAATTTACCATCTCGTTTTACATTAATATAAACATCTGTTATATCTAATTCTGTAATATATTTAAAATAATCTGATTTATATTTTAACTCATTCTTATTCTCTCTATTTTTTATTCTTTGACCAAAATAAGAATAATTAAATGAGAAAAATCCAATAATAGCTACGCTGGCCATTAATACTATTGAAACAGATATTGCAAATGTACTATCTATTTCAATCAAATTTTCTTTTAAACTTTTAAACAAAATAATTATACCAGATATGATACTAAAAGCGCCTATAAATGGTTGCTTTATAAATATAAAACTTATAGCAAATGTTCCGATTACATATCCAACATTAAAAACAGTATCTGATTTGTGATTATGACTTTGTAATAAATCAATAAATGCAATAATGAACATTACAGCATAAATACTCATTAATATATACTTTACTACAAAGCCTTCTTGAACAGTTAATAATGTTTTGTCTTGTGGCACTTTAACTGTATATAAAATAATTAAACTGCCAAAAAGTAAATTTAAGAATCCTAAACATAAGTTAACTATTTTACCTCGCATAATTTACCTCGAATTTATTTCTTTTGTATTTCTTTTTGAACTAATTTATAAATTTCTTGATGAATATCTTCTCTAGTTCTTATTTCATTATTTATAACGCATTTTATTTCATTCCATCCATATTTATCAACTAAACTACATGCTGCACTATAAGCATCTTGTAAGTGTTGTTCATCTCTTTCATGAATGTCTTTTTTCTCGGAATGAGTAAATTTATTCTCTCGATTTTTAATAAGCTCTTTAACTTTCTCTGGTGGCATATTTAAGAAAAACACTTCTGTTGGAACAGGTAATCCATAGATATTAAATTCTAAATCAAATAACCAATTTAAATATTTTTCTCTTTCTTTTTCATCTTTTATTTTTCCTGTTTGATGTACCATGTTAGCTGTTGTATATCTATCTGCTAAAATAATACCACCATTTTCATAATATTCCTTTAAATCCTTCATATATGTGGCATATCTATCTGCTGCATAAAATGTTGAAGCAATGTAAGGACTAACATCATTTGCGTGTTCACCAAATTCACCTGATAAGTACATTTTAACAAGTGATGAAGATGGACTATCATAATTTGGAAAACTTACTGTCTTATAGTCTATCCCATCTTTTGTTAAATGTTCTTTTAATAAATCAAACTGAGTTTGTTTTCCACTTCCATCAGTTCCGTCAATTACAAATAGTTTTCCCATATTCTACTTCCTTTATTTAAAATAATCTATGATTTCCAAAAGGAAATCCTCCACGTTCCCCTAACTCTGGAAAACCATGTTCTCCGTTATCCTCATTATCTATATCTGGTTCTGGTCTTTCTTGTTCATCTTGTTCTTCAGTTTTTCCAACATTTTCTTCTAAAGTGTCTTGATCTGCTTCCATTTCTTCCATAATAAGATTTGGATATATTCCATATCTTTCAAACAAAGCTTTTCTTTTATCATTTATTTGCATAAATAATTTTTCTTTATCTTCTTTAGAAATATTAGGATTATTTTTGACACCATTTGCTGCTTCTTGTAATTTTTCAAGTTCTTTTTGTATTAATTCTTTTTCTTCATATGTTAAATCTCTAGGTTCTTTATGAAGTTCTTGAGTAGTAGTATTACCATCTATATCAGTATAAATTATTGTGTGTCTATGTCCTTTCTCTTTAGCAGGATCTTCTCCTCTATGTTCAATCATATAGTCAGTCATCATACTATCATATTGCCTTTCATCAATTTGTAATGAATCCTGAACCATTATTATTCTATCATTTCCATTGGCATCAAATCCCTTATTTCCAAATCTTAGCAAAAACACATTTGAACCATTAGGTTGAAATCCAGTATTATCTAGGCGCTCATTCAAATCTCTTGGTGGTGCTTCTAATGCTTCTCTTAATAAAGTTATATCTAATCCATTTTCTGCACATACTTTTGCTATTCTATCTCTAAGTTCTTCAGGCAAAGTTTCAACTTTTTCTTCTGCTTCCTCTTCTTTTTCTTCCATTTCTTCTGGTGTTACTTCTGTATCTTCTGATACTTGTACAAGATTAGGATATTTACTATTTACTCTTTGAGCAAATTCTTCCTTATTTTGTGGCACGAGGTTTTCATCAACAATACTTCTTTGTAGCTCTTCAAGTGTACCAGGTGTCAATGTAGAGATAATCATACTAGCATCAATTTTTCCTTGAACTCCTGTTGATTCTCTTAAAATACTTTTTTGTATTTCAGGTGACAATTGAATTTCTGTCGTTTGTCCATCTTTACTTGAATATATTCCTGCAATTTCTAGCCAATCTTCTCCAATTACTAAATCCATTGTATCACCATTTGCAAATGTTATAGGAATAACTAAAGCTCCTGAAGTTTGCATTTCTTCTTGTCCTTCAACATCTTGTTCTTCTGCTTCTTTTTCTTGTTTTCTTCTAATATAATCTTCTAGTGGAGCTATACCATCAACATCTATTGCAAAATCTTTTTTCCTATCTGTTCTTTCTAAAAAATTTATTGCGATATAGTCTTGATCAATTCGTTCAAGATTACCATTTTCTTCCATATCCAAACCTCCTAAATTAATTGACTATATTATATAAATATATAAAAACAAATTCAAGTTTTTTAAAATAAAAAATGAGATTAAATAAAATTAATCTCATTATAAATCTTTGTTAAATTTTGTTTTAGGATAAAGGTTATCTGTTAATAGTTCTTCTTCAATCCTTGCTTCTTCTCTTTGCTTTTCCTTTTCATATTCTCTCTGCTCTCTTAATAATTGCTGAGAACGTATTTTTTCTTCTCTTTTCTTATTTCTCTTTTCCTTTTCTTTTTCTATTTTTGCTTTTCGTTTTTCAATCTTATCAATTCTTTCTTTTTCCTTTTTGAACTGTTTATGTTTTTCTTTAAGCTCTTCTGCTAAAGCTTCATTGTTCTCAGAATCAGAGTTAATAATTTCTTGCATATTCTTTTCTTTAATTTTAGTTAATAATTCTTCTGTTACACTTTCTTCGGCACTATGTTTTCCTGCTGAATCATCAAAATGATTTGTCTCTTCAAAAATTTTATTATAGAAATCAATATTTTCTCTACTCTTTTTAATTTCAAAATCTGTTTTGAATTCATAATCAATTTCAATTTCTTTAGCATATTTTTGTAAAATAAACTTATCTTTTAGCTTCATTTTATTAAATTTCCATAAATTGTCTAATTTATATTCTATATCAATATTAGACTTTGCTAATGCTAATTTTCTTAGTCTTTTACAACGAAGATTATATTCTTCTTCTGTTTCATCAATAAGTCTTTCATAAGTACTTGCCATTATTTGCACATATGATTCTGCTTTATAAGACTCAATTCTCTTGTCAGTCCATAATGAATCATCATATTCCCTCAAAATAGAATATATCAAAACATCAACTCTCTTAATTTGATCATCTGATAAAGCATACGTATTTCTGAATTTATTATGACATTTTCTAAGAAACTCTTTTGAATAATATTGACTATTTCCGTTTTTATCTGCACTAATAGTTTTAATTGGTTTTTCTATAAAACAATTTTTACCAAACATTCTGCAAAATGCTCTTTCAGCATCAACAATAATTAGTAAAATATTTTCATCTTTTAAATATTCATCTAACACTGCTTGATCTACAACATTATCTTCGTTATTTTCTTGGGTCTCATCATTATCTGTTTCAAGTGAAAACTCTTGTTGTATACCATAATCATCAACAATAATTATTTCATCTTTTTTATCATTATGATTTTCTACTTTATCTTCTGATTTGTTTTCTGTTTTATCAGGTAAAGTTTCAGTTAAAACTTCTTCGTTTTCTTCTTGTTCTACTTGCTCAATATTTTCTGTATTATCTGACTTCTCGTGCATTTCTCCTTCTGGAAGTAATTTTATTTCCTTTTTAGCTAAAAGCTTTTTGATTTTGTCTTTTATAAAATTTATAATTTTTCTGGCTTTTGACTCTGACTTATTTTCTTTTAATTTTGTTTTATTTAATACAACTCCTAAGATTGTACCACCAACATTTTGAATGTCTTTTTTAGCTCTCCATAAATCTTCTTTTTTTGTTTTTCCTCTCGTAGAGATAAGCAAAGTAGAACTAATAAGTCTAGATAATATAAGAGAATCTGCCTTATCCAAAATAGATGTACCATCAAAGATTATGATATCAAAAAACACATTTAAGTCTTTTATCAATTGCTCTATTTTATTATTTGATAATAATTCTTGTGAATTTGGTGGTATTGTTCCAGATGTAATAATATTCAATTTTTTAATTGAGGTTTCTTTTATATATTTATTGATTAATTCATTACTCTCTATCCCATTTTCATTTAAATTTGCTAAATAATTAGAAAATCCAAGATTGTTAGGAATATTAAATAATTTACTTTGCATTCCAATATTCATATCTGCATCTATTAAAATTACTCTTTTACCCGCAAGTGCATAAGTAATTGCTAGATTAGCAGCTATATATGATTTTCCTTCATTTTTTGACGGACTTGCTATTAAAAATGTTTTCTTTTTATCATCACTAAAATTCAAAAATTGAATATTTGTTTTTAAATTATCAAATTCTTTTAAATATTTACTATTTTTGTTTTCTTCATTAAGTAACTTCTGATTTTTATTTTTGTTTAACGGAATTTCAGATAGTGGTTTTAGCATTATATCTGATTCTATTTCCTTCAAAGTATTGATTTTCTTCTCTAGAATTATTAAAACATAAATATATATAATTGAAATTACAATTCCTAGTATAAGAAATATAAATAAAATTAAAAAAACATTTCTATCGTTAATTTCTCTGTCTATATTAGGTTCTTCAATAGTTACTATTTCTATGTCTTCATATATATTTTTTATACTGTTATCAAAATTTTTTAATATAATTTGTAAAATTGCTATTGCAGTATTAGGATTTTGATTTTTTACTTCTATTCTGATTGTATTTGAATCTTTGGTTCTTATAGCTTTTAAATCACTTTTTTCGTATGCAAAATTTGGATTTGATATAATTTCCTCATAAGTAGACTTACTTTTTAAGACTTCACAATAAGTATTAAATAAATTCTTTGTTAAAACAAATTCATTTTGAGAATTGTTATTTTTAAATAAAATATTAGCTGTTGCTACACTTTTTTTATTTTGATAAAAAGCAGATGTTAAAAGACCTACTATTATTGAAATTGCTAATATAAAACATATTATTTTTTTCTTTTCAAACGCTTTACTTAATAACAACTCTCTCATTCCTTTCTATATTAAAACAAAAAAAGACACAAATAAATTTTATTTGCATCTTTTGTATACTTTTCATATTAATGTTTGCATTATATCAAATATTTTTCCAAACATCAACATATTTTATGCATTTTTCTAAAAAAATCAAAGGTACACCAGATGGTGTACCTCAAAAAATATTTTAAATTCATTTAATTATACATTATAATCTGATACTTTTCTATAAGCATATATAGCAGAAATTGCAAGCGCAATAACAACAAATATAACACTAGAATTTGTTCCAGCATATGGTAATGAAGATTTTACACTATTTGTATTTGTTGTGTTATATGAACTTGAATTTGTTATTCTATTTACTACATTATTTGTTGTATTATTTGCTGTATTATTTACTACATTATTCTCAGCAGTATTTGTTTGTGTACCACTTGCTGCTGTATTTCCTGAAATTGTAATCGTTCCAACTGAGTTACCTGAATTTACATCTGCTGTAATAGAAGTAGCTAATGAATTAATACTTCCAAACGTAACAACTAAAAGTGTTATAACAACTAAACTAACTAAAATTTTCTTTGAACTTAACATAATTCTCATCTCTCCCTATTCTCTTAACATCTATTCGTATTTTAACATATAGCATTTTTCAATGCAATACTTTTTTCTTCCATTTGTACATTTGTAATGTAAATGTAATTTTGTAATATTATTGTAATATTTTATACATTAAATTTAAATAAAACAATGTCTCCATCCTGCATTACATAGTCTTTTCCTTCTGATCTAACCAAGCCTCTTTCTCTTGCTTGAACCATACTTCCAGAGTTCATTAAATCATCAAATGAAATTACTTCTGCTTTGATAAAACCTCTTTCAATGTCAGAATGAATTTTCCCAGCAGCTTGTGGTGCTTTAGTGCCAATTTTAATTGTCCAAGCTCTTACCTCAGGTTCTCCTGCAGTTAAAAATGACATTAATCCTAATAATTTATAGCTTGCTTTTATTAATTTATCTAATCCAGATTCATTTAATCCTAATGCCTCTAACATTTCTTGTTTATCTTGTTTATCTAATCCGCTTAATTCTTCTTCAATTTTTACACATAAAGGAATTACTTCTGCATCTTCTTTTTTTGCATATTCAATTACTTTATTAACATTTTGATTAGCAGAAACATCATTTAAGTCATCTTCAGATATGTTGGCAACATATAATACTGGTTTTAATGTCAGTAAAAATGCTTCTTTTAAAACGTCCTTTTCTTCATCAGTATAAGAAATTGTACGAGCACATTTACCACTATTTAGTAGTTCTTTTACTTTTTCTAAAGTATCAATTTCAAATTGATACTTCTTATCTGCTTTCAATAATTTTCTTGCTCTATCTAGTCTTTTTTCTATTGTCTCCAAATCTGCAAAAATCAATTCAAGATTTATTGTTTCAATGTCTCTAATTGGATCAATTGAACCATCAACATGAACAATATTTGTATTTTCAAAGCATCTTACAACTTGAACTATACTATCTACTTCACGTATATGTGAAAGGAATTTATTACCTAGCCCTTCTCCTTTACTAGCCCCTTTTACAAGTCCTGCAATATCAACAAACTCAACTATTGCATTTGTTACTTTTTGTGGATTATACATTTCTGCTAATTTTTCTAATCTTTCATCTGGAACAGCAACTACTCCGACATTTGGCTCAATTGTACAAAACGGATAATTTGCACATTCTGCTCCTGCTTTTGTAATACTGTTAAATAAAGTACTTTTTCCTACATTTGGTAAACCAACAATTCCTATTTTCATTATATTCTCCTACTTCTTATTAATACTTATATAATTTAGCATAATTTATATTTTTTTTCAAGCAAGTTCTATTTTTTCTCAAAATATTGAATTCTTTTAATTTTCCCTGTACTTGTTTTTTCCAACTCTTTATTAGATATCTTAACTCTTCTAATTCTTTTAAAACCTGGTAGTATTTCATTAATATATTCAATTTTTCGATTAATTATTTGTTTTATCTCTTTTTCTTTAATATTTTTAAAATGATTTTTATCATATACTATATCAGTACATATCATATATCCGCTTGGCCCATAAGAAATGCAATATACCAGATTTTCTTTAACGCCATCAATCTGATTAATTAAGTATTCTATTTCTTCTGGATAAACTTTCTTTCCGTTTGTTAAAACAATTACATTTTTTAATCTTCCAACAATATATAAATAATTATCAGAATCTATTCTTCCTAAGTCCCCTGTTAATAGCCATCCATTTTTTAACATTTCCTTTGTTGCAATTTCATTTTCAAAGAATCCTATAAAAATATTTTCTCCTTTAACAGCAATTTCTCCTATACCATCTTTATCTTTTTTTAACAGTTTCAAATGAATATTAGGAATCTTTTTTCCAACAGAACCTATCTTACAATTTTCTTTATTTTCTATTGTAATTACTGGTCCAGATTCAGTCATTCCATAACCTTGTACAAGTTTTATACCAGCTTTCTCATACCTTTTAATTATTTTCTCATTTAATGATGCACCTGCACTCATAAACATATTAATTTTAGGAATTTGTGTTTTTATCATGCTTAAATCTTTACTTAAAATCTCAAATAAAAATGGAACTCCACACATAAAAGTAATTTCATACTTCAATATATACTCCATTATATCTTCTACTTTATTACAATGAATTCTAGTCGCTCCATTATATATTGATAGAAGCATGCAAAATATTCCTTCTAATACATGACTTAATGGTAATATTGATAACACTTTATCATTTGAATTTAATTCAAATACTTTTGCTACATTTTGAACATTAGTACAGACATTTTTGTGTGAAAGCATAACAGCTTTTGATTTATCTGATGTTCCAGACGTATAAAAAATAGCACATATTTTATTACTATTTATTTTTGTGGAAATATATGTTTTATCTCCTTTTTCTGTTAATTTTTTACCTTTTAATAATAAATTTTTGTATTGCAATGAATCAAAAGAAACAATTTTATAAAGGCAACAGTTGTTTTCCATTTTTATTTCTTCTAATAACTTCTCATATTCTTTAGAAGAGAAAACTAAATCAACTCTAGATCTTTTCAATATTCTTGCAATTTCTCCTTTGGGTAAACTTCTATCTAATGGAACAACAATCCCTACTCCACAAGCAATAGCAAAAAAAGAGATTTCCCACTCATATCTATTTTCAGATAGAATAGCTATTCTTTTCCCTTTAAGTCCCATGTTTAATAAAGAAGTTCCCAAATAATTAATTTCTTTTAAAAATTTATTATAAGTAATATTTGAAAATTCATATAATATTTTTTTATTATATTTTTCTGTTGAACACTCTATTAATTTTTTTAAATCCAAAAATTGGTACATAATATCTCCTCATCATTTAATATTATATTACAGCTATATCAAAAATACAATAACAAAGGGAGGATGCCTAGCATCCTCCCTTTGCAATCAATATTGAATTTTCTCAAATTGATTGTCGATTGGAATATGTCATTTTCCACGCTTCTCGTTTACGATTCGAAGAACTGCGTTGTAGAAACCATCTGACGATTCAGTTATCACCATATATCGTTCAATCAGTCTGCTTACTGCTCTGTCAGGCAATTCCACCATCCGGGAAACAATGCATTGTACCATATATACCATCATGATATCGGTATTAGAAGGAAGGTCACTCGATAATCCTGCAATAACACCTTTCTCCCTGTCTGATACTTTATACACTGTATCCAGAACACTAATTGCTCTTTCTTGCGAGCACTTATAATCTCTAAACATCGTAGTGATTGCCTCAAAAGCGTTGAGGTATTCTTCTCTCACTGCTTCATGGAAGAATACTTTTTCAAAGCAGAAATCCCAGATCATGGGAGTAGTCTGCTGTCTGAATTCATCAACCTCAATGCTCTCAGTGGCCGACTTCGTTTTTGCCTTGATCTTGTCATGAAGTTCTTTCTTGATATCATCAAACGGAAAAATTTCTAATAACTTATCAGCCAATTCGTTATTACCATTTAGACTCCGCATTACAAGATTATTGATGTCGTTACTCATTTTGTACCCTCAGCTTTCTTCGTCGTTTAGCATCCAGATAAGTGCCGTGTAAATTCCATCATCGTAGTTCAGCATTTCTTTGTATCTCTCGATCAGTTGCTGAATTAAGATATCTGGCATCTCATCGATGAGTACTCTGATAGAATTTCCTACAGGTGATGGTTCATGCTCGTAACTTAAGTCGGTCAGGATTTCAATTGCTTCGTCAAGAGAGACTTCCATGTACTCGAAGACACTAATCACTTCTTCAGTAACTCGCTTGTACAGTTCTTCAAAAGTTTCCGGGTAAAATGCCTTATTAAAACAGAACTCCCAAACCTGTTCGCAAGTAGTTTTTCGATTGCTTGGTACCTCAACTTTTTCTCTTTCTGAATTAACTCCTTCTCTTACCCTTTCGTAGTGTTGCTTCCTGAGCTGTTCTTGTGGGAATATCACATTAAAGCGATCTATGAGTTCTTCTCTCATAGATTCTTCCCACCGGGCAATGTCCGACATACTCTCCTCGCTTTCTTCTGCGAATGCGCAGATGTCATTTTATTTCCACAAAAGTGGATGTTATTATTTTACCATACTTTACATAAAATTTCAATCTCTGTTACATTTTACTTTATTATTTGATTTATTTATCTTCCATAACGACAAGCTAATTAAATATGTGAATCCAGATATTATTGGAATAACTATTACAATGCTCCATACTCCTTTTTGCACAAACCAATACCAATCATAAATTGGTGATACTTTTCCATTTTCGGCATGTATTAAAATATTAGTTGCATAGAAAATTGTGTAAAGTATCATTGTAGATATTCCTATAAAAGTATGCTTAAACTCTAATGATTCTGTCTTTTCCAAAAAACAAAATGTTATAATACTTAAGACTGGAACTAGAAGATGGAAAAATAAATTAGCATTTCTAAACATTGAAAAATATCCATAAGAAGCAATTGGAGCTAAATATAAAACTACTACCAAAAATGTAAGTGTAACTCCAACTGTAGCAATAAGTTTTAAAATATATATCTTTGTTGGTATCTTATCTATTTTCTTATTTATTAATTTTAGTTCATATATTATAAAAAACAATGAAGCAATTCCCATTAATACATTAGAATCTACTGTATAGAATCTAAACATTTCTATTCTTTTGGCAGAAAAGCCGTCTTCAGGTCCCATAAATTGAATACCTAATAACATTAAAACAGTTCCAATAACTGAAAAAATAACAATTATAGTATTCAAAGCAATTGAAATTTTTTGTTTCATCTATTTTCTCCTCAAAGTATTTAAATAATCTTTATCATTTTTGCTTACTCTATATGAATCATGTATTTTGCTTATAGCTTTATTATGTGTAAATTTATTTAGTTTGTTGTTTTTAATGAATTCCAAAGTTTCATTAGGAAACTTTATATATAAATCACAGATAAGCCACGCTTCTGCCATGTTAATATAAAATTTATCACTCGTTATTTTGTTTAATGTCTCATAAATATTATTAAGATTTTTTTCATTTACAAAATTAGCTAATATCATTACAAGCCCAACACGTGATACAAATTCTTCGCTATTTAGTGCCATTTTTAATGCTTCATTAAAATACTTATTTTCGTATTTTTTTACAAGTTTTATTGAACAACAAAATGTATCACATAAAGCCCAATTGTCTATTTTCTTTATATGATTTTTAAAGTATTTATAAAATGTATTCTCATCTTTTATATAAGAAATAACTAATCCTTGTATCATAACTTCTTCATAATAATTATCTTGTGCAACATTTAGAAATTCTTCTATATTAGTTTTTGAAATATCTTTAGCAATTTCTCTCATTTTAGGGAGCCTTATCCCTATCATTTCATATTTTGAATCAATAACAATTGAGCTATGAAATTCTTTATATTTTTCATCTTTTATAGAAATAAGGTATTCTATAAAGATTTTATATGTATTAATATTCCATTTATCTGGTATCATTGTTCCTCCTTGATTATTCATTATCTAAAACAATTTCTTTTATTGCTTTTGTAAAAATAACTAAATAAGAAATAGCAACTAAAAATCCTGCAATAACATCGCTTGTATAATGTACTCCTAAATATATTCTACTTACGCCAATACTTATTATTAATATAAGTATTCCTATTATCAAAGACCATTTTAAATATTTATTTTTAACATATTTAAAAACTAAATATAATAAAAATCCATAAAAAGCCATACTAACCATTGAATGTCCGGATGGAAAACTATATCCGCTTTCGTCAATTATTCTGTGTTCTACTGGTCTTGGTCTTTGAAGAATATTTTTTAAAGTAAAATTCAAAAGTGCAGCTAAAAATAAATTAATAAAAATACTAATTCCTATTTTATTTCTTAAAATAATCAAAAATATTATTGAAATAATAACTAGCAAAATTGGTCCTCCAAATTGAGTAATTATTTTAGCTAGTTTTGTATATGAATCTCTTATTAAATATTTTTCAATTCTGCTATACCATTTTTCATCAAAATTTATTATATCATCATCTAAGACATCTTCTATTATCACTAATATTAATATTATACTAACAAAAAATAGTATTAATCGTTTGTGTTTTATAAAAAAATCTTTTATTCTATTTATATATTCCATCTATACTTTTTCTTCTGCTTTCTTTTGAGTTTTATTTTGGTGTTCTAATGCTTTTAATATTCTTGGTCTATTATATCTTTGAATTATTATGAACTGACTATCGAAAATCATTGCAGCTATTGCGGAAACAATAAAAGCTACAGTAAGTTTTGGCCATATTAGTGAAAAGAACATTGTTGATATAGAAATTACTTCATTAATCCAATGATCAACTTCAGATTTTGCCATTATATTTGCAATAGTATCTAAAGATTTTTCCTTTAAATCAAAATCTCCTGGATTATATGTAAAAGTTTTATCTTTCCATTTTTTTACTTTTAGAAATTTATATAATGGCTTTTCAAAACTATGTTCCTTAAACCACCATTGCTTATAATTAATGTGTTTTCTGAATAGTTTTGAAACATTTCCCAATATAATTCTAATCCAAAAATGATACATAATTGTAAATGTTACAACTCCTGTATATAAAACCGCTTTGCTTTCAGTATAATTTCCATAATATAATATAAAACAAGTTATTGATGTTATTAAACATATTGCAATTACTGTATACATGAATCTTGCAGGTCCACTATTATTTAACTTAATACACATTTATTTTTCCTCCACTTTCCAAATTATATCATATAATTTATATTTTGTTGTTTTATTTTATTAAATCATTTATAATTATTTTATAAAATAATTATTAGGAGTAAATTATGAAAATTTTAAAATCACTTTTATTAGTTGTATTAATTATTGTTGGAATGATTCTACTATTGTTTATTTTAAACTATATAAGATTATATGTTTCATATCTAATAAATAAAAGTAATTATATAGAAACTTTCAAAGTCCAAGGTAACACTTCAAATTATGTCCCTCAAGGTCTTGCGTACTCAAAAAAATATAATATTGTATTGCAAACATCTTATAATAGTAAACACAATGTTAGTATGTTATATATTACAGATTTTGAAACTGGAAATTTATTAAAAAGTTTAAAATTAATTGAAATTGATGATAGTAATAATACAAATCATGTTGGGGGAATAACTACTGATGAAAATACAATCTGGATCACAAATGATTATGAAGTAAATGAATATAGTTTAGAAGAAGCATTCTCTACAGAAAATGATTATATTAAAAGTTTAAAGAATACTAAATTACCAATTAGAGGTGATTTCTGTATGTATAATAATGATAGTTTATGGATAGGAGATTTCTTTTTAAATCCATTCTACAAAGTTCCTGATAATAACCCCCTACTTATGGGATATAATTATTCTACAGAAGGATATATTGATTATCAAAAACCATATTGTATAATTTCACTTCCAAAAATGGTGCAAGGAATGACAATTACTTCTGATAATAAATTTGTTTTTACAAGTTCTTTTACATATTTAATAAAGTCTGGATTAAGTATATATAATAATGTATTAGAAGATGAACATGAATATTATTCATTAAATGGGCAAGATATTCCATATTATCATTTTAATGAAAGCAATCTTGATAAAAAAATAAAACTTCCACCAATGGCAGAAGGATTGTTTAGAATAAATGATGATTTATACATATTATTTGAAAGCAGTTCAAATTCATATTCTATGGCTTACCCTAGACTTAATAAAATTATAAAATTTAACATAAAAAAATAGACAAGATTTATTCTTGTCTATTTTTATTTCTTTGGCTCAATTATTATTTCAGTAACATGTGTACCCAAAGGATTATACTTAAACGACACATTGTAATAAGATTCTTTATTTATACTATTTTTTATAGAATTTAAACTTGAAATATATGAATCTGCATCTTCAAAAAACACACTTTTATCTGCGCTAGAAATTCCTTTTGTTGTTATGCCTACATAAGAAAATAGTGTTTGTTCTGTATTCTCTATTAATCTGTCAATTAAATCTGAGATACTTTTCCCACTTTGTTTACCATCATATAATAAAATAACATCATCCATATATACTGGCTCATATTCTAAATTTGCCATCTTATCTAAAATAGAATTAGTATTTTTTGTGTTGCTATTATTTGCATTAACACTATTAGTGTTTTCTTTATTATTATTTTTTTCAATATATTCATGTTCATTATTGTTTTTATCTGTAACTAATTCTCCAACTGGTGTTAATGCTTCAAACTTTTTACTTTCTCCATATTTGTTTTCTAAAGCTTTTAAAGCTTTATCTAATAAGAATAATATTGTAAAAAAAGCTAATAGAATTAATAATCCAAAAAATATCCATTTAACTATTTTTTTCACATTTCCCATATATTTTTTATACTCCATCTATTGCAAAATATATTATTTACCTTAATATTATACATCTTTTTTGCTTGTTTTTCAAGTAATTACTCCTTTATAAATATCATATCTATATAATAATTGAATTTTTATTATATTTGTTATAAAATAGTTTATTATTGGAGGTTTTATATGATATTGAGTGTTATATTATTAATAATAGGTTTTATAATTTTAATTAAAGGTGCTGATGTATTTGTAGATGGTTCTTCTTCACTTGCTAAAAATTTTAAAGTACCAGCAATATTTATTGGATTAACAATAGTTGCTTTTGGAACTAGCGCTCCAGAATTTGCAGTTAGTGTCCAATCAATGCTTAAAGGCAGTGGTGAAATTGTACTAGGAAATGTTTTTGGTAGCAATATATTAAATATATTACTAATAATTGGTATCTCAGCGTTATTTCATCCATTAACTGTAAAAAATAATACTGTAAAAAAGGAATTGCCTATTGTACTTCTAATTTCTACCATTTTGATTCTTCTTATAAACGATTCCATCTTTGAATCTACTCGCAACTCTTTTAGTAGACAAGATGCAATTACAATTATATTGTTCTTCACAGTATTTCTTTATTATTTAATATCATTAATGAGAAATCATCCTGATGAATCTTCAGAAAATGCAAAAATATATTCTATTCCTAAATCATTTTTGTTTATACTAATAGGTCTTATTGGAATTATATTCGGTAGTAATTTTGTTGTAGATAGTGCTTCAAATATTGCAACTTATCTTGGAGTAAGTGAGAGAATGATTGCATTAACAATTATAGCTCTTGGTACATCTCTTCCTGAACTTGTAACATCTGTTTCTGCTACAAGAAAAGGTGAATATGATATCGCAATTGGTAATGTTGTTGGTAGTAATTTATTTAATATTGGTATAGTTTTAGCACTTCCTGTTGCAGTATTTGGCGGAATTAATAATGTTACATTTAACGCTATTGATTTAGCCATATTATTTGTTTCTGGATTTTTACTTTTTATATTTTCACTTAATGACAGAAAAATTGACAAAAAAGAAGGATTTATTTTACTTTTAGTATTCTTATTATATTATTCATACGTAATTTTAGGCTAAATTTTGGGGACACATTTCAAAAATTAGAATGTGTCCCCAAAAATTATTTTACCAATTCATAAGTTTCTCTTGCAATCATAAGTTCTTCATCTGTAGGAATAACAAATATTTTTACTTTTGAATCATTACAAGATATGCACTTTTCTTTTCCTCTTACATTGTTAGCATCTGGATCTAATTTTATTCCAAATGGTTCTAAGTATTTACAAATTCTTTCTCTTGTTTCTTTTCCATTTTCTCCAACTCCACCTGAAAATGTTAATACATCTAACCCTCCTAATGAAATAATATATTGTCCTATAAATTGAGCTATTTTATAGCTTTGACTCTCTAGTGCCCAAATAGATCTTTGATCATTCATATTAAAACCATCTTCAATATCTCTATAATCAACAGATACTCCTGATATTCCCCAGGCTCCAGATTGTTTATTTAATATTTCTTCAACATCTTCTGGTTGTAAATTTTCTCTTTTCATAATATATGGAATAATCGCAGGATCAATATCTCCACTTCTAGTAGCCATTGGTATGCCAGCAAGTGGCGTTAATCCCATACTTGTATCTATTGACTTTCCTCCATCTATTGCACAAACAGAAGCTCCTTGTCCTAAATGACAATTAATTATCTTGATAGTTTCTATTTTCCTATTCAATATCTGTGCTACTCTGTTCGCAACAAATTTATGTGAAGTACCATGAAATCCATATTTTCTAATTTTATAACTTGTATAATAACGATATGGTATTTGATATAAATATGCTTTTGGTGGCATTGTTTGATGAAATGCAGTATCAAAAACAACTGTCATTGGAACTCCTGGAAGAGCGTTTCTAGCTGCTTTTATTCCAGCTAAACCAGCTGGATTATGTAATGGAGCTAAATCTATGCATTTTTCAATTTCAGATATTACATTGTCATCTATTATTACAGCTTTACTAAACTTTTCTCCACCATGTACAATTCTGTGTCCAACAGCTCCTATTTCATCTAAACTTTTTATTAAATTATTTTCTGGTTTTTGTAAAACTTCTAGCACAAACGCTATTGCTTCATCAAAATCTCTGGCTATATGCATTATATCTGTTTTTTCGCCTCTAATATTCAATTTTAAAGTGGTTTTCATTCCACCAACTCTTTCAAAATTTCCTTTTGCTAATGTCTCTTCAGTTTCCATATCAATCAATTGAAATTTTAGTGAAGAACTTCCACAATTTAATACTAATATTTTCATATCTTCTCCCTCTAATTTTTATTCTTTTGAATTTTATCATTTTTTATAATATATGGCAACAAAAAATCTCGCTTTTAAAACGAGATTTTTATTAAAATATACTAATTTGACTGCTTTCTTCTTTTATCCAGCTTTTTTGATTAGCTTCTGTTATCTTATCTCCTTCTTCTAGATTGCCAATTAAGAATGGTGAATTTGAATTGTGCTTTTTTACATTTTCTTTTACTAATGCAGAATTAGCATTGGCATAGCAATATTTGCATAAATGCGGACAGGTATTATAAACTCCAATATCATTTCCAAGCACACAATTGCATATTGGCCTTTGACTTTGTTTCCTTTGAATGTGTAATTTATTATGGATTGCTTTTTCAACAATTTCTTGACTCATACATCCGGTAATGTCAACTCCATAATCTCTTAAAAATTCTTTTTCACAACATCCATGTATTGTAATATTGTTCTCTTTTCCAATTACAGCAAATTCTTTTGCAATTTGCCTTTGTTCTTCTTCATTAGGTGGTCTTAAATCTGGAGCATTTCTTTTTACCTTTTCGTATAAGTCTAGAAAACTAATTGTACAATCATGTGTGTAACCTTTAAGATTTTCACATAATTTCTTAAAGCATTTTATATGCATTTTAACATCAAACTTTTCATTAATAAAAATTGGATCATATCTTAAAGCAACAGAATCCACTCCAATGTGATTAGATAATATTTTAAAATCTTCAATGACTAATTTTTTATCAGGCACATTAAGTTCAATATCTTTCCCATATGGTGTAATTGTGACAAACCAAAATTGATTATATTTATCAAGTTCATTTAAATGACTAATTAAAGGGTGTGGGTTTTTAGTGCAAAACGCTAAACAATCTACAACATCTGGTGATAAACTGTATCTTGTAACTTGTTCTTTATAATATGGATTCCTAACATACACAAATCCTTCTTTTATTCTATTCAATAACCATTTAGAATAAAAAGCAGGTATATCTGTTCTCATTCCAGTATTAATTATCATTGTTAAACATCTCCTTTATGTCTTCTTCAGCAGAAATAAAGTTGTCAAAAAAAGAAATTCTTAAAAGAATTTCTTTTTTATATTATTTTAACTGATCTCATATAATTGATATATCCATTATCTATGTTACTCCATATTTTTATATTTCTGTCTACTTCTTCTTTATTTAAATCAGCTCTTTCAAATTGCTCGTAGCTATTTACAATTTCAGATTTATAGTTTTCAGGACATCTACCTATTATTCTAGAAATATCAAAATATTTGTTTCCAAATCCTCCAAAGCCAAAATCAATAATAGCAGTAACATTATTATTATCATCAAGTAATACATTGCTTGAGTTTAAATCTCCATGCACTAAACAATAATCATCTGATGCTATTTTAAAATTGTCCTTACTCCAAAATCTTATATCTTCATCAGAAACATGTAATGATAATAATTCAGTAATGAAGTCTTGCAAATTAAGACCTATATTATCTATTGAAAATATTTCATCTGGATTATAATCTAAGCTATGCATCTCGTGCATAAACTTAGCAATTTGACTACATACCTTCTTTACATCTTCATCACTTAAATCATTCATTTTTTCTGCAAGTGGAGTTCCATGAATTTTTTTATGTATTGAAAAAGGTCTTCCTTCATTCTCTTTTAATATTAGTTCTACAGTTCTAAAATTTGTTTTTCCTTTAATATATTTTGCAAACTGATAATCTTTCACAATTGTCCTTTCCCAAAATTGATCTCTTGGAAATCTAAAGAAAAAATCACCTTGATTTGTAGAAACCTCATAAACAATATTTGTCCATCCAGTAGGGTTTAAACTAATATTTTTAATTATAGTATCTCCATATTCTTCTTTTAATGCTTTTTCAATTATTTTATTATAGTCCTCATCGGTTGTAAAAAACTTTTTTGACATATCAAAATCCTTTCATTATTCTTGTATTATTTTTTTTACCAAATTTATTATTTCTAATTCAGAATTCTCATCATAATTATTATAAACTATATAATCAAATTGATTTCTTAAATCTTCATCATTCATTATTCTATTATAATGTTCTTCGATTTCTAAAAGTCTTTCTTTTTCTTTTTCAGGTTCTAAATTTCTTTCTCTTGTTTTATTTTTTGCAATTTCAATATTTTTAGGCAAAATGTAAATAGTTTTTATATCCGGTCTTACTTTTTTCCAATCATATATAGTAGTATAGTGCATCTCAAATACCATATTATCTTTAGAATAAATCTCGTCAGATAAATATGCGTATTCTCCACCAAAAACTTTGAATTTATATGCAATCTTTCCTTGTTTATCTAGCTCGTTTACCTCTTCTTCTGTCATAAATAATCCCGTTTTTCCAGCAACTTCACCAGCTCTTTTTTTTCTAGTTCTAATAGTATTTACATTTTTAAAATTTAATTCTTCTGCTATTTTATTTTTATAATATGTTTTTCCTACCCCTGTTACTCCGACTAGTGCTAATAACATCATTCTTCTCCAGTTTATTAAATATTGTATATTATATAGGATTTTCTTAAATAATGCAACTATTTCAAATTAATCTCTATTCCAATAGGACAATGGTCACTTCCTGTTATATTATCATATATTTGTGTATCTGTTACTTTATCAATGATATTTTGAGATACTACAAAATAGTCTATTCTCCATCCAATATTTTTTTCTCTTGCCGCCCCCATATAACTCCACCAAGAATATTTTTCAACATCTTTATTATAATATCTAAAAGTATCTATAAATCCACTATTTAAAAGTTCTGTAAATTTTCCTCTTTCCTCATATGTAAAACCAGCATTTCCAATATTTTGTTTTGCATTTTTAATATCAATTTCGTTATGCGCAACATTTAAATCTCCGCACATTACAACTGGTTTATTTTTTTCAAGATTTTTCAAATACTTTCTAAAATCATCTTCCCATATCATTCTATAATCTAATCTACTTAAATCTCTTTTTACATTTGGTACATATTCTGTTACCAAATAAAAATCATTGAATTCTAATGTAATAATTCTTCCTTCATGATCATGTTCTTCTATTCCCATACCATAAGTTACGCTTAATGGTTTTATTCTAGAATAAACTAATGTACCAGAATATCCCTTTCTTTCAGCAGAATTTAAATACATTTCATAACCATCAGGTAAATATTCAAACTGTTCAGGAAGCACTTTAGATTCTTGAATACAAAAAACATCTGCATTAATATTTTTAAAAAACTCATCAAATCCTTTTTTTAAACATGCTCTAAAACCAGCAACATTCCATGATATTAATTTCATTTTAGTTTCTCCTATTATTTTTTATTTTTCTTTCTAATTCTTCAATTTTTGCTCTTCCTCTTAAAGTATACTCTTCTTTTAATATGTTAATTTTTTTCTTTTCTCTTTCACTAACATTACTTAAATAGAAATTAATTGCTTTTTTTATCATTTCTATTATAGTATCTTTTTCCTCTTTTGAAAATCCTTTATATTTTTTCATTACAATATGTATATTAGTAGAAAAATCTTTTGACATTTCTCCAAAAGTATTTGCTTCTGTTGAATAGAATAGTTCAAATACTCCATCAATAAAAGCTTTTCTTTGTTCATACGTAGTGGCTTCTAGCCATTCTGTGATTGTTTTATCAATATCTTCACTGCTATCAGTATTCTTATCAAGTTTAACTATATCATCTCTCAAAACTTGCCAAGAAAAAATATCATGTTGTAAAATGCCTTTTTCTATACTTAATATAACTGTTCTCTTTTCTTTATGATACAAAATTCTTCCTATTATTGAATCTTGTGGCAAGTATGTTTCTATTTTAGAAACAACTTCATTGTTTTCATATTTTTCAATAATGTTTTTACTAAAACCAGGCCCATCATAATTATATACTTTTATAATTCTTTTCTGAATAATGCTAGATGCTGTTATAGCTGAATATATTGCAACATTTCCTCCTTTAGAATGTCCACCTATTCTTATTCTTTTTAAAGGATATTTTTTTGAAATATTTTCTAAATATTCTTTTCCAGAAATTTGACAAGGTACACTTTCCATAAAAGACATATTAAAATCTTCTTTCCAACCAGATATACTACTATCTGTGCCTATGTAGGATATGTACATTTCGTTATTTGGTAAATGAATTGTAATTGCTCCAAATTGTTTTTCAATATCCCTATCTTTAATTTCAACGAAATCAGTTACCATCATATTTTTGAAGCGTGTACTTTTAGCTAAATTAGTAATTAATTCTTTATCACCATTATATCTAAATTCATCATTATTAAAATCTTTCATTTTATTGTATATTGATTCTATTGTTTCTTTATTTTCCATTTTGATCTTATTAAATATTAAATAAGAAAAACGGCCTAATATCATTGCATCTACTTCATTTAAAGGAAAGTCATTTGAAAATTTGATGTCTCCACGCCAAAGTAAATAATCATTAATGTTTGCCATAACTACCTCCTATATGTTTTTTATGTTTTGTATGTCAATAATTAGTTTTTTAAATAATTCATCATCTTCATATCTTTTTTTATCAAACTCTATCCAAACATCACTAGCGGTTTTAGCTTCTCTTCTTACTCTTTCTGCATCATCTCCAAAGTATGCTAAATCTTCTAATGCTTTTTCTAGTTTAAAACTTCCGTGTAAATCATATATTTTTGCTTGAAAATCACACTCAATTTTATCTATGTGATAACAAAATACAGCTTCTTTTGTTTTTCTTTCATTAAATTCATCTAACAATGAGCGTATTTCTTCTTTTTTTATTAATCCTTCTGTGGCTTTATAGACAGCTTCTCTTCCTAATTTTAATTTTTCTTCTCTAGTAATTCCATCTCTTAATGTAAAATCTTTTATAATTGTTTCTTCCAACTCATGCATAGCTATCATTTTTAAAACTTTATACATATTCATATTTAATTCATATTCACTATCTATAGCTATTGCTAACATTAAACAACCATAAATGTGTTCAGCAACAGATTCTAATCTATTTTCTGAAATTCCTATTTCCATCCAGCCTGTACGAATTTTTTGTTTTAATTTATTTGTCAATATATAAAAATTAATAATTTCCTTATTCATTATATCCTCCGCTTTTTACTTTTTTAATGTTTTCTTCTCTTGTTTCTGTTATTCCTATTCCGATATGTGGGCTTTTATTTGAATAAATATTATCAATTCCAAAAAAGATTAATAAAATTACGCATATTATTGATAATAAATAATTATTATATTTTTTTAATTTATTATCAAAAATTGGTGCAATAATATATACAACTGTTAGCCCACCAATTCCAAAAGCTAGCAAGCCTTCTGCACATATTCTTCCATTTATATTTAAAAAGCATCCCGTATAATCCCACCATCTTAATCCTGTTTTTAGTTCCAACAAAAAAGATGTCATGTATTCTATTATTGCAGAAATAATAATTATAAAAAGGAATTCCTTAATTGGCTTATTTCTAAATCTATAACCAAACATTAATACAGCTAAACTGCCATAACCATAAATTGGAATCCAGGGTCCTATTAAAACTCCCCTATTGGCTAATACACCTGATTGTATAAATATTAATACAACCTCCCAAACCCAACCAACAAATGAAATCGCAAAAAACAATAATAATAATGTTAAAACTGAATAACGTTTTAAAAAGTTAATTGTTCCTAAATTGTTTTTAGTTTCGTGAATATTTATAGAAAATAATCTATCTGGATAAATTTCCCCATTTAGAATTTCGAGATAACGTTCGTGATTAAATTTTGCTATTTGTTCTTCTTCAAATTTTCTATTTGCTTTTGTTCCTTCAAATGTAATTCCAAACATGTTTTCTATAAATACTAAAATTCCTTTCATTTTTGGAATTGCATATGAGTTATTTTCCATGTCATTTTTTATATCAGCATATTTTTCATTAATAATATTTTTGTCTGCCCTTTCATATAAATATTTATCATTTAATAAATTAATATTATCAACATTATTTTCAAAAGCTAACCTTCTTACTTCTACAAAGAATTCTGTTTGTGTCGCTATTCTATACATATTAGATATAAATATTTTAGATAATCCAAATGTAATTAATGCTATTAACTCCCAACCTAAAAATGATAAATCTAATTTAAATGCCTCCCATTTATGTCCTTTCATCATCTTTTTAGACAATTTAATCGCATCAATTGGTTTAATATCTGGATTTTCAGCTAAGATGAATTCAACTAATTTATAAGAATACATCTTTATGAATAAGCCAAATACTGTAAAGCTCCATAAAACTAAAAGTATTAATTTTATAAATAACGCATTTGCAACTCTAATATTCTTTCTTATCTTTAAAAAAAACACATATCTATTTATTGATATTTTTTTGTAAATTCTTGACTCTAAAAATATTCTTCTATATATAACTTTAAAAGTATTCTTAATAAAATACCATATAGCTAAATAAACAATTGTAACTACTATTAGTATAATTTCTAGTGAGATATTACTTGAACCTGAAAATGTATTAAAAAATTGGATAACTTTATAATACATTACACCATTAGAAACTGAATTTATTATTCCTGCAAAAACGCCTTTATTCCTACTCATTGTGTCTGTATATGTATTTACTCTAGTTTCTTCAAGTTCATCAAAGACTTGTTTACTTACTTGGTCAAATTTTCCTTCATTAATTACAATTGAAACATCAATTAAGTCTTGAATTGCTGTTTGATTAATAGAAAATACATTTAATGAATCAGCAAGTTCAACTCCAAAAAAGGCTACTACTATACAAGTGAAAAGTAATAACCAATAGTTTTTCAACATTATACTTCTAGCTTTTTTCTTTAGATTTTTTATTGAATCCATAAACAAAAGCTCCCTATTTAGAATACTATTTTATTTTATCATAAATATATGTTTATTGATATTATTTTTTATTAAAATTAACATGTGTAAAAAAGCTTACAAGCTACTTTAGTCTGTAAGACTTTTGTGGAGCGATTGCAAAATAGGTATACGAAAAAATGGCATACTTTGTTTCAATTACTCTTATATAATTCAATTTATTGTTTTTAATTTAGCACAATTTTTATATTTTTTCAATTTTTTTCAAATGTTCTTGTAAAAAAATAGCATAATTGATAAAATATGGTTATATAAGTTATTTACAAAATAAAGCGAGGTGAGAAAATGGAAGAAAAGAATGCAATAAAGATAAGTTTATCAACTTTTTTCCTAATACTAGCCATAATTGCAATAATTGTAATGGGAGTACTTATTTATAAACTTAATAATGATAAGAATACTGAAATAAAAAAATTAGATAATTTACAAGCACAAATAAACGGCTTAAATGAAACTGTAAGTGATTTACATGAAAAGATAAATAGTACTTCTGAAACAATTAGTTCTTTAAATGACTCTAAAGATATTACAAATAATTCTAATTCAGATCAAAATAAATCATCTGAAGATTCTATAAAAAATCAAAATATAGAGACTAGTATAAAATTTGTTGAAGGAAAATATTGTGAGAATGATGTTATTGAATATTCTGATAGCGGAGCTATATATTATTTTTCAAATGGCAATGTAACACGTGATACACTAGCAATTTATAAAGGGACGTATATTGTGGAAGGAAATAAATTAAAAGTAACTTTTTCCGAAGCATATGCTCCACCAGGACCACCTGAAAGTGAAAAAGAAGATGTAAACGAAAATGAAAAAAATGTTTCATTTATTATAATAAATGAAACTACACTATTAAATGAAAATGATAAAAAAACATATACAAGAGAAAATTAAATAATTCCCAGTATAAATTATATACTGGGAATTATTTAATTTATTATAAAACATTTCTATCCTTAAGTTGTTTACTTATTTCTATGCAAACTTTAATTCCTAATCCTATTTCATTTTTATGGAGCCCACTAGCAGAATTGAACTGCTGACCTCTTCCTTACCAAGGAAGTGCTCTACCAACTGAGCTAAGAGGGCATAATTTAGATAATGAAGATTATACTAATCTTCATTACTATTGAAACATTTAATTGCTTTTTTACGAATTCTTTGAATTGCATTATCTATAGATTTTACAGGAGAGTTTAGTTTTTCAGCAATATCAACATAACTCTCTCCTTGTATATACTTTTCTAAAACTTGTTTTTCAAATGAACTTAAATTTTCCTGAATTCTTTCTTCTACAAATTGCATATATTCTCTTTTCGTAATAGTATCTAGTGGATCTTCTACAAGTTTTGTATCTAATACGTCCATTACTGTTGTATCATCATTTTCATCAAAAGCAGATACATTTAATGAAAAAGATGAATTAAGTGGAATATGTTTTTGTCTATTTGAAGTTTTAATAGCGGTTATTAGTTGTCTTTCAATGCACAAGTTTGCAAAAGTTTTAAAAGAATTGTTTTTTTCTAAATCAAATGATTGAATTGCTTTGAAAAGGCCAATCATTCCTTCTTGTAGCATATCATCATTTTCAGCGCCAATTAAAAAGAAGCGATTTGCTTTCATGCTAACTAAGTATCTATATTTTTCCAACAAATAATTTTGCGCTTCTAAATCACCTAATCGAATTTTTTCGATTAGTTCTTCATCAGAAAACTTTGCATATTTGTTGTCAAAAATATAAATTTTGTTAGACATTTTCTAAGCTAAATCCTCCTTATTGCTGAAACTAAAGCTATTATATGCTCAACCCCCAGATATGTCAAGTGTTTAACAAAAAAAGTTGTCTATATTTTTATAGACAACTTTTTATTACTTTAAATTTTTTCTCTGATTTCTAGAATTGTTATAAAATTTGAAAACTGTGCTATTTAAATATCTACCATAAGATTCATGTTTAGACATTCTTGGAATTTCTAGCTTATCTACTATTGTATCATTCTCTCTATCATATAAATATACTATTTCTGTAGTATTCAAATTGAAATTACAAATATAGTCTCCAACTGCATAATAATTCTTTTTACCATTAATCGTAATAAATTCTTTATTATTTAGTGTTATATCTGGAAGTCTGAATTTCATCAAATTTTGTATATCATCTGTTAAATAATAATGGTTAAGTTTTATAGGTTCTTCATTAACATTTGTAATTCTAATCCAATCAGAGTCACTTTTTGCACTTATCTCACTAATTATAATAGTATCGTTATTTCTTGAACAAATAGTTTCTATTTCAATATTATCATCAAATTTTAAATTATTAATACTCAAAATAGAATCATATATTTTTTCTCCGTTTACAAGCCAATATTCAAACTTATATCCTGGATTACTATTTACTTTTAATTCTAAATTAACACCTTTATAATATTTATTATTATATGTTTCTCCTGGATAAACAATCATATTATTCCATATAATAGTGGTTCCTTCACAATTTTTAATATAAAGATTATACTTTGATTTTATATGATAGTTTTCTTCAATATCTGCTATAAGCATTTTATATTGATCATATGCTACTTCTTTTAAATCCCTAATACTATTTTTGGCATATTCATAAGAAGCCTCATCCATACGAAGTTTGTTTTCAGCATCTATTTTCTCATATTCTTGATCTATTACTTTCATAATATAATCAGAATTAAAAGTAGTATTAATTAAGTCTGAAACGATTGTAATAAATTTATCTCTATAATATTTTGATTCCATTATAAATGAGAAAGAATATTTTTTATCAAATAATTCTTTAAATTTATCTACACCAACTACCCATTCTCCAAATGGATGATGGTCTTCTCTAAAATAAGTTATATCCATATCATATAACAAATATCTTATTTTTCCATCTGTGTATTTATTATTTAAATCTTTATCTGTGCCGTTATACCACCAAACAGTAATATTATTTTCAGGCCAATCTGAATTGTTTGTTAATAATTCAATGGCATTATATAGTAGATAATTATCAATATCTACGCGTTCTTCTAGCTTCTCTCTATTTTTTTCTTCATTTAAATCAGTCTTGAATAAATCTAATATCTTAAGATTCTCTAATACCTCCATATCAGTACCTTTAGCTTTTTTTATATTGTCATTATCTTCAATATTAAATTTATTACCTAAAAAAGATTTAGAAAAGTTCTGCTGTATATCAAAAATGCCATAATATTCACCATTTAAGAATAATATTGCTTTATCTATATCTGCATAGCAATCGAAATTACTTTCTCTACTAAGTCTACTTATTACAGCATTTCTAACATTTCCATTAGTTGTATCTTGTCCACCTGAACGAAGTTTTATATTTTTGTATTTCTCAATAATAGAAAAATTGGAAATTTCACCACCATATGTATATCTGATTTTGTCATTATAATCTTTATTAACATATATTTTAAAAGATTTTACTGGTTTATATGCTGATTCTTGTCCTGTAAGTTTTGCATTAACAATTTGATCTATTAGTAAATTTCCGTCTGTGTTAAAATATGCCATATGTGTTACTTTTTTCATTGAATCTGATCTATTAAGTATATTATCATATGCAAATAAACCTGTTTCTTCATCATACAAATCATTTGAATCTATTGTAATACTTATTACTGGTAAATTTGTACCTTTTTCTAAACCTTTTCCTACAACATATGTATTTTCAATTACTTCAGTGTGTTCGCCTTTATAATATACAATTGCTTTTATAGGATAAACAGATGCTGCATCTGTTAGTTCTAAGATTATACTCTCATTATATTCTGTGGATTTGTCATTAGGGGTGTCACCATTTAATGTGTAAAATATTTTAGCATCGCTTGCTGAATGAAATGCTTTATCTAAACTTAATTCTAAATTGATTGTTTCATTATAAAATCCACTTTCATAATTGAAAACTATTGGATTATCGCTTACTAAATGCTGTAAAACACTATTTAAATCCTTATTTTCATTTATATAATAATGAATTGAAATTAGTGCTAATATAAAAACAATTATTAATAAAAATATTATTCTAATAATTAAATTTGTTTTTTTATCCAACATTCTCTCCTGATTCAACTACATAATTTATTGATTTTACTCCATTAATTTCTGTTAATCTAGTTATTAGTTCTGGATCTAATTCTTTTTTAGTTTTTATTTCATAAATCATTTCTTGATGTTCTTCATCTCTATTAGCTGCTCTTAGTTTTGCCAATGTTGTGAATTGTCTTAATACTCTATTTACGCTATCAGCCTTTATTTCTTCTTCTCCACCTCTTATTACTAATAAATATTTGTTTCTTAAAGTTGGCAAGAAACTTAATACTATGAATATAGCTGCAATTACTAAAGATGTTAGAGTAGCTAGTTTAAAATTTTGTGATCCAACACATAATCCTTCTGTGATTGCCCAGAAAATAAAAACTGTATCTCTACTATCTTTGATTGCTGTCCTAAAACGAACAATTGATAAGGCACCAACCATTCCTAAGGATATAGCAATATTGCTACTAATCATTTGCATTATTACATTAGAAATAAGTGATATTACAATTAATGAATTATTGAATTTGCTATTATAATTTACTCCTCTATATGTAATATAATAAGTTATGTATATTAATATTGATATACATACACCGGCAAGCATACTAAACAAAATAGATTCTGTACCAAAGTTAGCACTATTTGTTAAAAAATAGTTAAAAATTTCTTCCTTTGTCATATTTCCTCCTAAAAATTAAAATCATAAAATATTTTTCTTCCATAGCAATATTTGCTAACAGAGAATCTTGTTAAATTATATTTTTTTAAAACATTTGATATAAATGTTAATAACTTATTATTATACTTTACTTCAAGTAATGTTTGGCCTTCTAAAATTGGTGTGTAAATTGGCTTTTCATCGAATAAATTAAAATTACTTTCTGATGATCTTATATTCATATCTATTGTAAGCCTTGTGTCATTTAATGGATATATATATGCTAATCGATCATACTCCACTAATACAACTGGTTTATAACATCCAAGTGTCATTACTTTATAAAAATTAATTGCATCTTCATTTTGATCAAAATATTTTGTAAGAACACTATAGTCTAAATGTATTAAGCTTTCAGCATCTTCTTTGCTAATCCACATACTTATTTTATGCTGTAGATTACCATTTTTTTGTTTCATTTCTAGTTTACATTTATCCATTTGTGGATCATATGTTCTAATTCTAATTTTCTTTCTGATTTCTGTTCCAGCCAATTTTGTATTAAAATCTATATCATTTATTGAATCAAAATACAAACTCCTAACAATATAACTTTCTTTTGAATGCTCATCTCTTGTTAATAATTTATCAAGTTTAAATTTTAAATCATTAACTTGAGTTTTAGAAAGAATGTATTTATTTTCATTTCTATAAACAGATAAAGTTTCGCTCATATATTCCTCCATCATACTTTATCACTCTTAAATTTTAATATATTTTTTTTATTTATTCAATAAATATTAATAAAAAAAATAAAACGATCAATGATCGTTTTATTTTACAGCTTCTTTAAATTCATTCATTGTAGTATTTCCATTTATTCTAACTCTTGGAAGTGCAAATTTATCTGCACCAGGTTTTACTCTACCGCCTTCTACAGTAAATGCTAGATTATAACCTGCATCTTTTAAAGCTTTTTTTGCAGTATCATTATAATGTCCAAAAGGATAACAAAAAACAGTACAACTATTACCAGTATGGTTTTTGATTTTATTCTTAGAATTATTTAAATCTTTTATAATCTCATCATATGTCCAATTTACAATTGCACCTTTGCCATTTGCTCCTGATTTATGCATATTGTCTGAATGTGATTGATAATTTATATATTCATATTTTTCATCTAATCTTTCTTCATACCAACTTGTTATTATAAAAGAAGTAGTTGGTATTTTTCTATCTTCAACAACAGGAACAGCTAAAACAAAAAATGTAAAATTACCATCATCATCTGTTATTACAACACTTTTTTCTGGTAAATTAATTTTTCCATCAATATAATCTTCTACTTCTTGCCATGTTGGAAAATAATAATTCTCTTGAACTAGATAATCCATTTGTTCAGCAAATTTTTCGACCATTATTAAATTATTATCAGGAGTTTTTCCTGCATAATTTGGATCATCCTTCATATAAAAGAAATGATACATAAGTACTGGTAAACCTATTTTTAATTCATTTCTAACTTCTACTTTTTGAGTTATTTCTGCCTTGTTTCCACAAGAATCCGAAACTGTATATTTTACTTCATAATCGCCAGGAATATTTGTATCTACTTCTCCAGAAGAAATTATTTTATTTGTTATGTCTCCATCTACATTATCTGTTGCCTTTATATTTGCACTATATTCATTGCCTTTTGCAATTACTATACTTTCTTTATCTAGAATAATTGTTGGAGCAACATCATCTTTTGCTTCAACAAAAACATTAATTTCTTTGCTATTTCTTTTATAGAAAGCAAATAAAACTAATAATATTAATATTAAAACAATAAAAATTTTTATTTTTTTCATCAGTCATTCTCCTATTATTAATATAAAATAATTATATTTTTTTAAAAATAATGTGTCAAGAAAATAATAAAAAAGAGATAGATTTAAAAATCTATCTCTTTTTTTATTATTTAGCATAATCTATTACTCTAGATTCTCTTATAATGTTAACTTTAATCTGTCCTGGATATTCCATTTCACTTTCAATCTTTTTAGCAACATCTCTAGCCATAACTACCATTTGTGCATCTGACACATGTTCTGGTTTTACTATTAATCTAATTTCACGTCCGGCTTGAATAGCAAATGATTTATCAACACCTTCAAATGAATTAGCAATTTCTTCAAGTTTTTCTAATCTCTTAATATAAGATTCTAATGTTTCTCTTCTAGCTCCTGGTCTAGATGCTGAAATTGCATCAGCAGCTTGTACTAAAACAGCTTCAAGTGTTTTTGGCTCAACATCTCCGTGGTGTGCTTCAACTGCATTAACAACGATTTCATTTTCTTTATATTTTCTTAATACTTCTACACCAAGTTCAACGTGAGTTCCTTCCATATCATGGTCTAATGCTTTTCCTATATCATGAAGTAAACCAGCACGTCTTGCAATTTTAGGATTTATTCCAATTTCTTCTGCCATAATTCTTGCTAAGTTTGAAACTTCTATAGAATGATTTAAAACATTTTGACCATAACTTGTTCTGTATTTTAATTTTCCGATTAATTTTATGATATCTGGATGCAAGTTGTTAACACCTGTTTCCATTGCTGCTCTTTCACCCTCTTGTTTAATTGTTTCAGCAACTTCTTCTTTTGCTTTTTCAACCATTTCTTCTATTTTAGCTGGGTGAATTCTTCCATCTTCTATCAATTTTTCAATTGCAATTCTTGCAACTTCTCTTCTTAAAGGATCGAATCCAGAAATGATAACAGCTTCTGGTGTATCGTCTATAATAAGGTCTATTCCTGTAAGTGTTTCTAATGTTTTAATATTTCTTCCTTCTCTTCCTATTAATCTTCCTTTCATTTCATCGTTTGGAAGTGATACAACTGAGACAGTAGTTTCTGAAGTGTGGTCTGCAGCACATTTTTGAATTGCAAAACTAACAATTTCTCTTGCATTTTTAGTAGCTTCTTCTCTAGCTTTTGCATCTAAATCTCTAATCATGTTAGCTTTTTCTTGAGTAATTTCTTTGTCTAAATTGCTAAGTAAAATTTGTTTTGCTTGATCTTCTGACAATCCAGAAATTCTTTGAAGTTCTTCTGATTCTTTTGCATATAAATCAGCAAGTTCTTCTTTCTTAGCTTCTGCTTCAGCCATTTTCCTTTCTAATTCTTTTTCTTTGCCATCAAAAACTGTAATTCTTTTTTCTAAGTTTTCTTCCTTTTGAATTAATCGTCTTTCTTGAGATTGAATGTCGCCTCTTCTTTCCTTAATCTCCTTGTCTAAATCATTTCTTATTTGTAGTACTTCTTCTTTAGCTTTAATTAATTCTTCTTTTTTCATATTTTCTGCTTCTATTTTTACGCTTTCAATTAATCTTTTAGCTTCGTTTTCTGCACTTTGAATTTTTGACTCTGCAATTTTCTTTCTAATAAGTACTCCTACTGGAATGAAAATTACAGCTGAGATAAGAAAAGTGGCAACAACAATTAGAACTGTTTGCATAATTTTTACCCCTCTTTTCTATTAAATTTTCAATGTACAACAAAATTATTCCATAAATTTTCATAATTAAATATTTATATAATTTATATTGTATTTTAACCTACTCTATTATTTTATATGTATTATTGCAAACTGTCAAGTTTTTTCTGTTTTCATTATAGTTTAAAAATAAAAAGTACAGATTCTATCTGTACTTTTCATTAATTAACTCTCAATGATTGTTTTATATTATAAAAATGAAGCATTTTAGATAAATCTAAATTATCATCAGTTATACAAACATATTCAAAAGTTAATCTATAACTCGTGTTACCTAACTTTGAATAATAGTATTCCATATAATGTTTTTCTTCTACGTTAATATCCGATTTATATTCTATACCTTTTACATACCATGTAATACCATTTATATTTTCAGTTTTTATTTCCTTTTCATTCAATATAGTCATGTTTTCTATGTTCCAATCTTGTATGTTTACTAATTCATCTAAAGTAATCGTTGCCTCTTTACTAGCTATTGCAAATATATATTCTTCATTGTTTTGTAATTCTGTACAATATATAGTGTTTCCATTTTCAGGGGTTGTTTTATAAAAATAGTATTCTCCTGGCAATTTATATACTAATCCATTATATGTATGTTCAATTGTAGCTTCTGGTGGGAATACATCTTCTTTAACTACACTCGTATTTGTTTCTTGAGTATCTGCTGTAAATGAATTCTCAATAATATCATCATTTGATATATTATTAGAAGCATTGTTGTTTGGTTGGCCAGCAGCATATAATAAGATGATAATTATTGCTATAATTATTATCCAAATACAGCCACTATTTTTATTGCCATTTGAAATATTATTTATATTTTCACTACTATTGCCATCTTCCACTTTAGTAGGCTCTTCAATTTTGGTACCACAATTTCCACAAAACTTTTGACCTTCTGAAAACTCTTTTCCACAATTTGGACAGTAACTCATATACTATATCTCCTAATTCTAGTTTAATATTATTTTATATGCTACTTTAATATTTGTTTCATTCTACCAAAAGTTTTGTCAACCCATGTATCAGATGCAGGGCAAAAACATACTTTTACTCCTGATAAAGTTGATCCATGATAGAATTTTCCACCACTTGTCAAATAATTATTATGTAATTTTTGTGCAGCAACCTCTAAACCTTCCTCGGCAGAACCATAACTTATTAGTTTTCCATTACTCATTAAACTAATATAATTATGAGTTCTTCTATGATTTGATGCAATATTCCATCCAGATTCTTCTGCAATTAATCCGCAAAAGAAAATCTCATTAATACTATATTCCTGACATAAATCATAGATTGTCTCAGCATTTTCCTTAAAGAAATTTGATGTATCATATTTTAATTCACTAATTAATTTAACAAAATCTTCTTTGGATAAACCAGTTGTAACAGTTAAATCCATGTCTTTTGAAATTTCAACATCTTCTATTGCAACTGTTTGAGGTTCAGGTTCTGTTTCTTCAATAATAACAACTTCTTCTACTATAGGTTCTGAAATTTCAGCAACTTCTTGAACTTCTTCTATCGTTTTTGCATCTACTTTTGTTAAACCTATTACAACTAATAATATTGCTATTATTATCCCAATAAGACTCATTAATCTAATTTCAATTCTTCTCATTTTTCTATCCTTATATTTATTAACAAAATGATTATATCAATAATTAAACATCTTATCAATTGCTTTTTCATAAATTCTTTTAGCTATCTCATATCCATTTGGTGTATTTTCAGCAAATTTATCCATGCATACACTTGCATTTATTTCAACTACATAAAGTGAGTTATTAGTTAATGCAATATCTATTGTAGCAAAATTAATATCAATTGCTTTAGCAGAATCAAGCGCAATTTGTTTTACTTTTGAATAATATAAATCATTCTCATCTATAATAATCGGTGTTGCACCATGACATAAATTATGTTTCCATGAAACAACTATATTCTCGTTTAATTTTGGTATATTACCTAAATCTAATTCTCTTATTAATTCTAATTCAGCTTTTTCACCATATTTTTGAGCAATTAATGTTCCAATGTTATTTTTTCCATCTCCAGTAACAAAAGGTTTTTGCTTTTTGTAAATATATAAGATTTCTCCATCTAAGTAAACAGCTCTATATTCATAATCTATATCTAAATATGGGCATGCACTTACAGAGTCTTTACCTTCATTAAACATTTTTTCTACCATTTGCATAATTTCTTCTCTGCTTTCACATAAAAAAACTGCTTGACCTTTTGAAGACTGATTTGCTTTTATAATTACTTTTTTATTTGTTTCTAATAAATTAATAGCATTATTAATAAGTTTATTGTCATAATACTTTTCTCTTGTTTCAGGATTAAAAATCATTCTATGTTCAATAACTGGAATATTATTTTTTTTAAGTAAAGCATATGTAGCATATTTATCACCTGCTATTCTAAATGAATTTGCACTATTTAAGTCAAATTGATATTTAATTAAGTTTCTAATTTTACCATTTTTCTCTAATTGTCTAATCCAATCAAAAGATAACATTTCTTGTTTTATATTTTTTTCTTTGCATAATTCATCTATTATTTTATAAAAAACTGTGTCACTTTCCATTTTATACCTCTATTATTTAAAGGAATATATCCTTTTACGGCAAAAGTGAACAATTTATTGAATTACAATCCATTGTTCACTCTTTTGTACTAATTTAATTTTGTTACTACTTTTATTACTTCAGATACACTCCATGCTTGAGCAAAAGTACCACCTGGTTTATATGGAGGTTGAGAATTGTATAATTCTGAAATACTTCCAATTCCTTCTGGATTATTAATTTCAGTTTTAAATGTATGATATACGTTTTCTAGTAAATTCTCATAATCAATCATTAATATTTCTTTTTCAAGTCTATCTTTCTCGTCATCAATAACGTTCTTTAAAGCATCATGATATAAACCTATTAGCCATACCCATACAGTTCCTTGATGATAGCTTGTATCTCTTTTATAACTATCTCCTTCATAATATGGAATATATCCATCTTCGCCTTTAGCTAAAGTACGTAATCCATATCTTGTTAATAATTTAGTTTTACATGTTTTTAATACAGCTTTTCCAATTTCTGACGAAGGCTTTATAACTGGATAAGTAGTTGATATACTAAATAATTGATTTGGTCTGATTTTGTCATCTCCAATAACATCATAAAGTGATTTTTTCTTTTTGTTGTAAAATTTTTCAGTAAACACTTTTTGATGTTTATTTGCCATTTTTCTATAAGTATCTTCTGTTTCTTTATCTCCGAATTTTGAAGCTAAATGGCTTAATGTTTTTAATGCATTATACCATAAACTATTTATTTCTACTACTTTTCCATTTCTTGGAGTAACTGCGAAATCTCCAATCTTTGCATCCATCCAAGTATTTTGTGTTGTTTCTGTTCCAGAACATAATAGTCCATCTTCATCGACATATATATTATTATCATCTAAATCAATTCCTGAGCAATAGTGACTAATAATATTTTTTAACTTATCATAAATATGTTCTTTAATAAAATCATAGTCCTTTGTATATTGTAAGTATTTATTTACTTGTTCAAATAATAATAATGACGCATCTGCACTATTATATAATGGTCTATTGTCAAAACCTGAATATCCATTTGGAACTAATCCAAATTTAATATCCCTTGTAAATGTAAGTAGTATTTCTCTAGCTAAATTAAATCTTTTTGTTATAAGAAATATTCCTTCATATGCAATCATTGTATCTCTACCCCAGTCCAAAAACCATGGGTAACCAGCAACTAAAGAATGTGTTCCAAATGCTGGTCTATTAATTATGAAACTATCTGAAGAAATAACTAAACTAGTTATAAAATCATTATATTCTTTTTCTTCTTTTGATAATCTTGATTTTTGTTTTAATAATCCTGTATTTTCAACTATAGTTTTCAATCTATTAATTTCATCTTCAAATACAGTATTACTATCTATTTCTTCGGTATTATCTTCTAATGAAGCTACAAAAGTTATTTCTTTTGATTCTTTAGGTTTTAAATATATTTCATATCTTCCCGGAACAGAATGATTTTCTTCTGCGTAAAATCCTCTTTCTTCTTCTTTAATATAAAACATATTTCTAAAAGTATCATTAAAATGTTCGTGGTATTCTCCATTATTACAGAATAAATAAATTGGATTTGCACCATTTCCATCTACTTCAATTCTAACTTTGTTTTTATCAATAATCTGTTTTAAATTAAATTCATGGTTTGTAGTCATTTGATGGAAGTCTCTAAAATTAATAATTGGAGCTAATGTAAGCTTTGCATCATTTTTTCCATTTTTAATTTTATATTGTATAACTACAGTATTTCTTCCATAAATCATCGAAATAGTCTTTATTATTTTTACATCTTTAAATTTAAATGTGAATACTGGTAAATATTCTTTTTCAAAACTTTCTAAATTCTTATATCCTTCTGATACATAATCTTTACATACATTTGTAAATAAGCTATAATTCTCTCCATTTATTTCAACAGATTCATCAACTTTTGAAACTAATAAATGTCTTAAAGCTGGTGGGTTAAGTGGTGCAACTAATAGTCCATGATATCTTCTGGTATTTGCACCTAAAACTGATGATGAGCAAAATGCTCCAGTTCCATTTGTTAAAATCCATTCCTTGTTTAAACATTCTTTTAACTCAATTTGTTTTTTACTAATTTTCATTTGTACTTCTCCTTAGAATTTATTTTGTTTTATTTTTGTGATTTCTTCTTGCTGGATAAGTTCTATATGGATCACTTGTTAAAGTTTGTCCTTGTTCATTTCTTTTATTGTTTTCCATTTTTTCTATTTCTTCTGCAATTCTCTTATTTTCTGCTGTTTTTGCATCAGTATTTTGAATAGATTCTATTCTTTCCTTATATTTTTCTTTAAATTTACTTATTTTCTTTGTTGGAACTTTAACCATATTTCTCTTCTTATTATTTGAAATACGTGTTAATCTCTTTTCTTGCTCAGCTTGAATTTTCTTCTGCTCTTTTAGAACTGACTGTAATAATAGATATTCTGTATCATTTTGCATATCATGGAATTTCAAATCATTACAAATCATTTCAATAATTGTTGAAGCAATAATGTCTGGATTGTGTCTAATCTTATCATTCTTAACACAAGACATATTCTTTTGTATTATTTTAACATTATACTCAGTTAATTTTCTAGAGTCTATTTCTACTATATCTGCGCCTTCTTTATTATACTTTCTTACAAATTCTGGAATTATTTCTCCTGTATCTGCTAAGCAATATTCAAATAATCCAGTACCAACATGTTCTTGAATTACTCTTAAATGTTCAGATAAAGAATAATTATCAGTTTGTCCGGGTTCTGTCATTATATTTGATATATAAAATTTCATTGCTTTACTATCTTTAATTGCTTTTGAAACGTTTTTAACTAAAAGATTTGGTAATACGTTTGTATATAAACTTCCAGGTCCAATTACTATAACATCTGCATCTTCAATAGATTCAATTACGCCTGGTGATGGTCTACAATTTGATGGAGAAATATATATTCTACTGATTGTTTCAACTTTTTCTGATACCGCTTCTGGTATTTGTTCTTTTTGTTTTATTGTTGTACCATCTGTTAATTCAGCACATATTGTAATTTCATCAAGAGTAACTGGCATAACTCGTCCATTTATGTTTAATACCTCTGTACTTTTTAAAATTGCTTCTGATATATTATTATATGACTCATTCATAGCTGTTAAGTATATATCTCCAAAATTCAAACCTCTTAATCTTTCGTTTTGGAAATTTAACTCAAATAATTTTCTCATTATATCTTCTTTATCAGACATTGCTATAATAGAATCCTTAATGTCTTTTAAAGGAAGCATATCTAATGCTCTTCTAGATTTTGTTGGTAAATTTCCATAGTCTGACATTGTTACAATTGCAGTAATATTATTAGTATATTTTTTAAATCCTTCAATAACAGTATTTAGTCCAGGTCCTCCGCCTATTACAACTACTTTTGGTCCTTCTTCATATACTTTTTTATTAAAGATTAAAGATTTTAAATTAAGTTGTGCCTTTTTTCCTTTTTCTGTTGAAGTATTATTTGCTTCTATAATAATTTCTAGTGTTCTTTTTTGTATAAATACAACACTAACAATTATTGAAACAAATCCTACTACAAATATAATAACTGTTTTTCCTAATTCAAAAAAAGTTAGTTCTTCTGTTACTAGTATTTTTGCTATACCATAACAAGTTAATACAATACCAAATAATATTAATAGAAACCATCTTTTTACTTTTGTACTTGCTTTAAACCATTCTAAAAATGCTTTCATTATTTTTCCTCTCCTAATACCAAAATTTCTAAGTCTAAATCTATATTATATTTTTCTTTTATCACTTCTTTTATGTGATTTACAACACTTAATACATCCTCAGCTGTTGCTTTTCCTTTATTGATAACGAAGCCAGCATGTTTAGTAGATACTTCAGCATCTCCAACACTATATCCTTTTAAACCACATTCATCAATTAATTTTGCAGTAATAACTCCTTCTTTTCTTTTAAAAGTACTTCCTGCATTAGGATACTCTAATGGTTGTGACTTTCTCCTAGATTCTGATAATTCATCTATTTTTGCTTTTATATCATCTTTGTTTCCTTTTTTTACTTTAAGAGTTGTATCAATTATTATACAATTCATTTTTGAAAATACACTATTACGATATTCAAATTGATGTTCTGAAAGTTGCAATGTTTTTATTTTTCCATCATATGTCATGACTCTACTTTTAACAACAAAATCTTTTATTTCACTACCATATGCACCTGCATTCATTCTAATTGCTCCACCAACTGTACCAGGAATTCCTGATAAAAATTCTAAGCCTTGGATTTCTTCTTTTAAAGCAATAGAAGAAAGGCTTGCTAAGCTCATTCCAGACTCTGCAGTTATTAATATATCATCAGATACTTTTTTTATCTTAAAATCATTAAAATTAATTTTTAATACTAGTCCTCTTATTCCTGCTTCTCTAACTAAAAGATTTGTACCATTTCCTATAATTGTAAATGGTAACTTATTTTTATTTGCAAATTCAAGGACACTCTTTAATTCTTCTACTGAATTTATTTTAACAAAGTAATCAGCAATTCCACCAATTCGAAATGATGTATGTTTACTCATAGGCTCATCTATAAATAGATTTTGTTTTCCTACAATATCTTGAAGCTCTTTCTCGAAATCATCCATGCCTTATTCCCTTCTGTCAATTTATTTTAATTTAATTTTATGCATAAAATGCATGAAATAATACTATCATTTTTTTCATTTTTTTACAAGTAAAAAGGGATAGAAAATCTTAAAATTTTCCATCCCCTAATTTCAAAATTTTTATTAATTTTTAAGCATTGTTAACTTCTTTAATATTAATGTCTCTAACATGCTCAATCTTTTCCCATTTTGTATTTGGTTTAATGATACATTTTATATTAATTAATATCCATGAACCTAAAAATAAAGGATAACATAGAATTCCAAATAACATAGGTTTTATTTTTCTTTTATCAAGTGCCATAATAGCAGTTCCTGTAATAACTGGTAAAATAAATGTTGCTATTAAGTATCTCGCATAATTTCCCATAAGATCTGCAAAAGTCATATCATTTCCCATATATAATAATGCATTTACAGCTAATAGTAAAAATGTTAATAACATCATTGGAATTCCGAACATGTATAATAAACCATCAAAATTCATTAATGTTTTTTTCTCCATTACTCCTTTTGCCAAGTCTTTTGTATAATTTTTCATACATTGTAAATGCCCTACTGTCCATCTTGAACGTTGAGACCAGCTTTGATCAAAATGAACTGGTTGTTCATCATAAACAATTGCGTCTGTAGCCCATCCTAGTCTTCTTCCTTTTGCTATATTTATTAATGAAAATTCTATATCTTCTGTTAAAGTAATTGTCTGCCATCCATTAGGTTTCACTAAATCAAATTTCACCATAAAACCTGTTCCATTTATTAATGGTGATAATCCCAAATTGTATCTAGCTAAATGATAGAATCTGTTCATCATCCAATAGAATATTGCATATCCAGATGCAATCCATGAATCTGTAGGATTCTTGATATCTCTATATCCTTGAACAATTTCTTCTCCTTGGCAAAGTTTTTTATTCATATTTTTTAAGAAATTCTTATCTACTATGTTATCTGCATCAAATACACAGAAAGCATCATAATCTGCATTTTCTTCTATTTTTTGTTGTAAAAACCAATTTAATGCAAATCCTTTTGTTTTATGAAGATCATCAAATCTCTTCATAACTATTGCTCCTGCATCTTTGGCAATTTCTGCAGTTCTATCTGTACAATTATCTGCTATTACATAAACATCATATAATTCTTTTGGATAATCTTGATTATTTAAACTTTCAACTAAGTTTTTAATAACAGCTTCTTCGTTATGAGCTGGTATAATAGCCATAAATTTATGATCTTTTTCGATTAATAATTTCTTGTCTTTTAATTTAATTAGTGAACAAAAACTAACTATTATTTGGTATGCCCAGTAAATAGTTATTATCCATATTAATGCTTGTTGCAAAAGATATAAATATTTCACTTTTCTTCTCCTTTTTTCATATGTTATATTTTTCCATACTTTGTAATTATAGCATTTTGTGGAAATAATTGCAAGTTTTTAAGAAAAAATTAATAAATTCGTAACATAATTATAATAATTATTATATTCAGTTTTATGATTCTTATTTATGCAAATTTTATGAATTTTTTATAAATATTTCTTCATATTTTATAAGTATTTTTTCTCTTTTTGTTTTTTTAATCAAGAAATTTTCATAGGACTAATTAAAAAATGAAATGAGCTTCTCATCAGAGATGTTCCTTCCTCATTTCATTTTTATTGTTTCTAATCCAATTTCTTTCAATTAAAAAACTTCAATCAAAAACATTTATAAAATAAATATCTTAAGTCCTAATAAATTATTGTTGCTCTTGTGGTTCTTCTGATAATGAAGATTCTTCTGAATATAAATCTTTTCTTGTTAAGTTTATTCTTCCTTGATCATCAATTTCATATACTTTAACTGTTACTTCATCTCCAACTTTAAATACATCTTCAACTTTATTTACCCTTTCTTTAGATATTTTAGAAATATGAAGTAATCCTTCTTTTCCACCACCTAAATCAATAAAAGCACCAAAGTTCATTAATCTTGTAACTTTTCCAGTATATATCCCATCAACTTCAATTTCTCTTGTAATTTCTTCAATTATACTTTGAGCTTTTCTAGCTCCTTCTAAATCTTCAGAATAAATAAATACTGATCCATCTTCTTCAATATCAATTTTAACACCTGTGTCTTCAATGATTTTGTTAATAACTTTTCCACCTGAACCAATAACATCTTTAATTTTTTCTGGATTAATTTTCATGTTAATGATTTTTGGAGCATATTTAGAAATTTCTGGTCTTGGCTCAGCAATTTGAGGTGCCATAATTTCATCTAAAATATATGTTCTAGCTTTTAAAGTTCTGTCAAAAGCTTCTGCTATAATATCATAACTTAATCCATCAACTTTAATATCTACTTGAATAGCTGTAATACCATCTCTTGTTCCACCAACTTTAAAGTCCATATCTCCAAAGAAATCTTCGATTCCTTGAATATCTGTTATAACAACATATCTTGATGGATCATTTTCATCAGTAATTAATCCTGTAGAAATACCAGCAACTGGTTTTTTAATTGGAACACCTGCATCCATTAATGAAAGTGTTGATGCACAAATACTTCCTTGTGATGTAGATCCATTTGAACTTAATATTTCTGATACTACTCTTATTGAATATGGGAATTCTTCTACTGTTGGAAGTACTGGAACTAATGCTTTTTCAGCTAATGCACCATGACCAATCTCTCTTCTTCCAGGTCCTCTTGATGATTTTGCTTCACCAACACTATATCCTGGAAAATTATATTGATGCATATATCTTTTAGATTCTTCTGTATCAATACCATCTAGCATTTGTTCTTCACTCTTCATTCCAAGTGTAACAATAGACATTACTTGAGTTCTTCCTCTATTAAATAATGCACTGCCGTGAACTCTAGGGATTAAACCTACTTCGCAAGATAATGGTCTTATATCATATATTCCTCTACCATCAACTCTCTTGCCTTCATCTAAAATTAATTTTCTAACTGTTTTCTTTTCTAATTTGTAAATTGCTTCTCCAATTGCTGATTTATCTGCTTCTAATTTTTCTTCACCAAATTTTTCTCCGTACCAAGCTTTTACATCTTCTGTTAATTTAGAAATTTTTTCATCTCTTTCTGGTTTATCTGGAGTTTGAACATCTTGTTTCATTCTTTCTCCAAAGTTTTCTGAAAGAAGTTCATACAATTCTTCATTAACTGCAAAAGGTGTATATTCGAATTTTGGTTTTCCAATTTCATCTTTCATTTTTTGAATGAATTCGCAAATTCTCTTAATTTCTACATGAGCTGTTTTTATTGCATTTAGCATTTCTTCGTTTGTTAATTCATAAGCTCCTGCTTCAATCATTGCTATTTTATCTACAGTTCCTGCAACCGTTAAATTTAATCTACTTACTTCCCTCTCAGCTTCTGTTGGGTTAATAACTACTTGTCCATCAACATATCCAACTGCAACTGATGCTGTAGGTCCTCCAAAAGGTATATCTGAAATTGATAATGCTGCTGATGTACCAATCATAGCGCATACTTCTGGTGAACAGTCTTGTTCTACTGATAATACTAAACAACTAACAACTACATCATTTCTAAAATCTTTTGGAAATAAAGGTCTAATTGGTCTATCTATTGCTCTCGCTGTTAATATTGCTTTATCTGTAGGTTTTCCTTCTCTTTTTGTATATCCACCTGGTATTTTTCCAACTGAATATAATCTTTCTTCATAATCTACTGAAAGTGGAAAAAAATCCACACCTTCTTTGGGTTCTTTAGAAGCTGTTACATTAACTAATACTGTTGTATCTCCATACTTAACTAAAACGCTTCCATTGGCAAGCCCTGCCATTTTTCCTGTTTCTAATGTTAAAGTTCTTCCTGCTAATTCCATACTGTAACTTTTAAACATTTTACATTCCTCCTCAAATAATTCTATTATTTATTTGAACTGTAACCTCTACAATGTCTAATTTTTACTAGATATTGTACAAGCTACTATCCAAATAAATAACCACAAATATTTTACTATATTAGTATAAAAAAAGCAAGTAAAATAAATTACCTGCTTTTTCATAATTACTTTCTTAAATTTAATTTTTTAACAATATCTCTATATCTATTTATATCTTTTTCAGCTAAATAGTTTAATAGATTTCTTCTCTTTCCGATCATCTTTAATAATCCTCTTCTAGAGTGATTATCTTTTTGATGAACTTTTAAATGTTCTGTTAATTCAGAAATTCTTTCAGTTAAAAGAGCTATTTGAACCTCTGGTGAACCAGTATCATTTTCTTCTCTTTTATATTGTGCGATTAATTCTTGTTTTCTTTCCTTTGTCATAACATTTACCTCCTATAAAATTTTTATTTGCCATAAACTGAGTAAAAGAAGGATTTCCTATAAACCAAGTTTATGGTATTACTCTTCTAGAGCATAATTATTCTACTACAATTATTTGAAAAAATCAAGTCTTTTTTACTAATTGTAATTTTTTTCTGTTTTATAATTATAAATAACTAATTCTATCATTGCTACAACAAACATTAAATTAATAACAACTGCAGAAACTGGTATTCTAGTAATTGCAATAACGCTTAATAATGCTGCTTCAGTTAATGCAATAGTTAAAAATCCTTTTCCAAGTAATTCTAAAATATTCATTTTTCTAAATCTAATTATCATATATGCCAATATCAAAGCAGCTGAGATTATTACAGGTTTAATATATGGTCTTATGATATCTCTAATTCTTATATTTGGAATTGTTGTTACATGAATATTTTCTGCTTTATACTCTTGATTATATTTTTCATTTATTTTATTAGCTAATGCTTCCAATTCTTCGTTTGTAATTGAATCAGCATTAATATTAATAGAATCACCAAACACTTCAATTTTTCTTAAAATAAATTTCTTATTTCCAAATACATCCTTACAAATAGTTTTGAATTCATTTACATCTATTTCTTTTCCAATAAAAAGTGATATTGATTCATGCTCGTGGAATAGTAATGAAACATTTAAACCTTTTAATGCAATTACTATTGTTCCAGCTATAATAAGCAAAATTAATCCTAATAATAATATCTTTTTTAAACTATCTAATTTCATGTTTTCTCTCCTTTATTCACTATACTAATGCAATTAAACTTAATAAAGCTAGTAACACTAATCCCCAGAATAAAAGCATACCTATACTGCTAATAACAATACTAGACATAAATATAAAGATTACTGCTATAATTGCTACCGGAATAATTGCTAAAAATAGTTTTGTCAAATTTGTTTTTAGTGCTTCTTTAGCACCTTTTCCTGATTTTATATCTTTTAAGATTTTAAAATATAAATAATAATTCATTGCTATTACAGAAACAAATGCTATTAATGCATTATATGTTATAGCTACATTAGTATATCTGCATATTAAAGCAATTAAAGAAATATAGATTAATCCAGCTCCAACAAATTTAATTGCTTCTAATCGATAAATTATAATCATTATTAATGAAACGACTAAAATTGCAACAGTAAATATTATTTCTACTATTAAAAGAGTCTTTGTATTTACAGATGTATTAATATAGTTATCTGAACTTAGTGTATATTTTAAAGGTAGGCTATCACCATTAATTACATTAGATAAATATGAAGAATTTTCAGCAAATGCAATATACTCATTATAATCTGTTATTGCTTGTCCATATGGTATTTGTAAAGTACCATTTGTTATTTCATCACCAAAATATGTTGATATAAGCGTAGATTCATCTAGATTTACAGAAATATATGTTGTTGTTTCTTCTCCAGCTTCATCTACAACTGTTCTATACTTATTACTAATATCTCTTAAAATATTAGTTCCTTCTTTATCAAATTTTAATTGTAGATATGTTTGATATCCATTCTCATTTGAAGCTCCTAATATATTAGAACTTTTAACATGAGAATCGTCTAATAATATCATTCCTGTTTGATAATCTATAATTGTTATTTTTCCTGGTGTAGTAATTAATGCTTCACCTAATGAAAGATTTTCATTATCAGGTAATTCTATTACTAATTCACCTGTAATATTATTTTGTCTAATATTGTATTCATTAAAATCTATTTTATTTAATCTGTTTTGAATAATTTGTTTTGTTTTTTCAAAATTATTAATTGTTCTAAGTTCATCTGGATTTGCTTTTACAGTTCTTTTTTCTTTTATGAATTCACTTTCTGTTTCTGTTCCATCATCTGTAACTCCATTTAGCAATTCTTCTGGATTTTCTACAGCCTCACCATTTTCATCTACCATAGATACAGAAACTCCTGAACTATCTGATGTACTTGTTTCTTTTACATCTCCCATGTAATTTCCATTTTTATCTAGAAAAACTTCTTTTTCCTCTTCTGAATTGTCTAATACAAAATGTAATTCTCTAAATCCGCTTAATTCCATTCCATATTGATAATCAGGTAATATATTAGTCCATATACCATAACGTTTAACAAATAATCCTACAAAAGCAATTAGGCATAAAAGTACTGCTACTAATATAATTACTATTGTTTTTACTACTCTTACTTTCTTTTCCAAAATAACTACCTCCTATAATAAGTTTGTATCATTAATTATTAATTCAAACCATAATCCTAAATATTTTGCTGCTCTTTTACTCATCTTAGTTCTTTCCATAAATATTTCAAAATAATCAATGACTGGACAAATATTAGTATCTATTGTTAAATTTAAGATAGCTTTATTATCTTCAGTATCGATTTTTAATTCTGAACTAGTTACAGCATAATTTACTTCATCATGTTTATCAAATAGGCTTCTATCTTTTTTTGAAACCCTGCTTCTATGTGCATCAGATTTATCTGCCAATATTATCGCTGCAGATATATCACTTACAGCTGTACCTGTTAATTCGTCGTGATTTCCAATTGCCATCATGATTTCTGTTCTATCTGATGCATCCATTTGCATATCTTTTAAAATTTGATAAGCTAAAATTGCTCCTGTATGTGCATGATCAACTCTATTAACAGAATTTCCTATATCGTGCATATATCCAGCGATTTTAGCTAATTCAATTCTATGTTCATCATAGCCTAAAGTTCTTAATATATATGCTGCTCTTTCAGCTACTATATTAACATGTCTATAAGAATGTTCTGTATATCCTAAAACATCTAGTTGTTTTTGAGCATTATTTATTAATTCTTTCACTTCAATGTTATTAACAACATCTTCAAAAGTTACCATACTCCCTCCTTTGTATAATATTTATGTAAAGTGCTATCATTCGCTTTTCTTGTAAATTGTATATTAAAATTATAAAAATATCAACATATTTTTATTTAAAAAATAAATTTTAAAAATTCACACCAATCACTCCTCCTATTAGTCCACCAATCATGCCGATTACAATCATTATAATAGAACTCAATGTTAGATAAAAGCCATAATTTAATATTACTGATATTAAATATAATATTCCTACATAGATTATTCCCATAGTAATTCCATTTACAATTCCTTTTTCTTTTTTCGTCTTTGATACTGAATACGCACCACAAAAAATAGAAATAAAAGTAATTATCATCGTAGCTGGTTTAATCAAACTTTCACTAAATTTAGTATTACTAACCAGAATAGATAGAACAAAAATCATACTAAGTGATAAAAACAAAGATATAGAAATTCCTTTTAAATATTTTTTCATTTTTCCCTCCAAACAAAAAAGACTTCTATAAATTATATTTATAGAAGCCATTTTTATTCTTTTAAAACTCTATTCTACAATGTTATTTTCTTCAATAATTTCATTTGATTCTACATTTTCTTCAATACTATCAGTAACTACTTCATTTGAAACTCCTTCTTCCATTGCTGGCTCTGTACCAACTTCATTCTTTATTTCTTGTGATGAAACTGGTTCTTCAGTTATTGTTTCTACAGTGTTTTCTATTGCTGTATTTGTTGGTTCATTAGAAGTAGTTGGTGCTGGTTGTACGGAAGTTTGTTTTTTTACATATCCATTATCTGCTAAATAGTCTGCTAAACGAATTGTTTGATTATCTATTGTTTCTAAATAATAATCTTTTTGTCCATCTTTAATAGCAACATAAATTTTTGCGAATGAAGCCGGAATATTTGGAGTATTTTCATTTCCATCTACAATGTAGATACCATATCTATCTCCTCTGTTATAAATAATTCCTTTTATTCCCATTGATTCTGGTATAATTAATGTACTTCTATCTCTTGTTGAATTTGAGCTAGAATTTAAAGAAATATAACCAAAACTATCGCATGAAATATCTGGTATGACATTTCCGTCTAAATCCAATAATCCATATGTTCCTTTTATATTGGTGTTGTCCTTACTGTTAATGTTAGTAATAGTGGTTTTATCAGCCTCTTTTTTGAAAAAAGGAATACATTTTTCAAATAATAAATTACCATTTGTTAAATCATCATATTCAAATTTTGAAATATCAATACCTAATTGATCATATTCAACGAAAATAATTTCTTGTCCTTTTTTATCAACAACACCATATTGTCTATCTTTTCCTACTAAATATAATCTTTTTTGTTCGTCTAATATTGAAATGCTTGTATAATTACTTTGAACAGGAATGAAAGGTGTTCCTGTTGAATCTGCCAATCCCATTGTTCCATTTTCAGCTGTTAAATAAAACTCTTTTAAATTTTGCACATATCTAATATCTTTATATTTTGTTCCTAAAATTTCAGTTCCTGTTGATAATGATAATACACCGAATAACTCAGGGTTTTGTGGATCAGATACAATTGCATATCCATCTAAAATTGCTTTCAAATTTTCAAAATATCCACTAAGATTTTGGTAACCAGCTCTAGCTACTATTGGTTTTGCAGACTCAACAATTACATCCATTGTATATAATTTAAATCTATATGGATTATCCCAATTAATTTGAATGTTAAACATTGTTCCAACATCATCCATACTAACATATAGTCTGTTATCTATTAATTTAACTGGTTTTTCAATAAAGAAATCTTCTGAATATCCATTATTTGTTTTTGATGTTATTGGAAATCCAGCAATTGTGACATCTGATGTAATTTGTGTATATTTTGTGTAATAATTTTTTTCGGCTGTTATTGCTATAATTTCACATGGATTTTCAATATAACAACTATCTATATTTTCGTTATATTTTTTATATTCACCTTGTTTATAATGTTGATCACCATAAACTAACTGTTCTATTGATTGTATATCAAAATAATAATCATGTTCTCCAGATTTCTGGCTTAAATCTTTAATAACACCTTCTAATGATGCTACTTGTCTATCATTTACGAAATACTTCATTGTAACAGAATCTTGATATTGAATTACATATATCAAAACAATTAAAAGTCCAACTAGAACAGCACATAATCCAATAGAATATGCTACTCCTCGTCTATGCCTTAGATTCTTCTCAATTTTTACTTTGTACTCGTCACTCTCGTTTAAATTCATAGTCCCCTCCGTTATTCTTTTGTATAACCATATTTTTTATAAAATTCATCTCTAAAGTTTAATAAATTATCATGCTCTATTTCTATTCTAACTCTATCCATTAATTTAGTCAAGAATCTTAGATTGTGAATTGATAATAATCTTATGCCTAATATTTCTTTTGTATTTATTAAGTGTCTTATATAAGCTCTTGTATAATTTTTGCATGTATAGCAGTCACATTCAGGATCTAGAGGTGAAAAATCTCTTTCATATATTGCATTTCTAGCTACTACTTTTCCTGAACTTGTCATTGCAGTACCATGTCTTGCAATTCTAGTAGGTAATACGCAATCACACATATCAATTCCTGCAAGTGCTGCTTCAATTAAATAATCTGGTGATCCAACTCCCATTAAATATCTTGGTTTATTTTCTGGCATTAATGGAGTTGTATATCTTAATATATCTAAAAATTCAGGTTTAGGTTCTCCTACACTAATTCCTCCAATAGCATATCCAGGAAAGTCCATAGCTATCAAATCTTTACTACTTTTTTCTCTTAAATCTTTATAAAATCCACCTTGAATTATTCCAAACAATCCCTGCATATTACGATTTGTCCATGCTTCCTTACATCTAGCTGCCCATCTAGTTGTCATTTCCATGGATTTTTTTGTATATTCATATGTTGATGGATATGGGCAACATTCATCAAAACACATCATTATATCAGAGCCAAGAGCTTGTTGTACTTCTATCGATATTTCAGGACTCATATAATTTTTACTTCCATCTAAATAAGAACGAAATTCTACTCCATCTTCTGCAATTTTTCTAAGTCCAGCTTGTCCTAAACTAAATACTTGGAAACCTCCACTATCAGTAAGTATTGGCCTATCCCAATTCATGAATTTATGAAGCCCTCCGGCATCTTTTATTAGTTCATGGCCTGGTCTTAAAAATAAATGATATGTATTTCCTAATATAATTTCGGCTTTTATTTCTTCTTTTAATTCATCAGGTGTCATTGCTTTTACAGTTGCTTGTGTACCAACAGGCATAAATACTGGTGTTTGAATATCTCCATGTGGTGTGTGAATAACTCCTCTTCTAGCACCAGAGTTTTTATCTATATGTAGTAATTCATAAGTAATTGCTTCCATCATTTCTCCTTTATTTAATAAACATTGCATCGCCAAAACTAAAGAATTTATACTTTTCTTTAACAGCTTCATTATATGCTTTTAATATATATTCTCTTCCAGCAAGAGAAGAAACTAACATTATCAGTGTTGATTCTGGCAAATGAAAATTTGTAATTAATCCATCTATACATTTAAATTTATAGCCTGGATATATAAAAATGCTTGTATCTCCTTCGAATTCTGTCATCATTCCGTTTTCATCACTAACAGATTCTAATACTCTACAAGAAGTTGTTCCAACTGCTATTACTCTATGTCCATCTTCTTTTGCTTTATTTATTTTATCAGCATCTTCTTTCTTGATATAAAAATGTTCTGAATGCATTTCATGTTCTTCGACATTTTCTACTTTAACAGGTCTAAATGTTCCTATACCAACATGTAATGTCACATTTGCAATTGAAATACCTTTCTCTTCAATCTGTTTCAAGAGTTCTTTAGTAAAGTGTAATCCCGCAGTAGGTGCAGCAGCAGAGCCATCATATTTGGCATAAACAGTCTGATATTTTTTCTGATCTTCTTTTGTTGCTTCTGTAATATATGGTGGAAGTGGCATTAATCCAACTTTATCTAAAACTTCATTAAATATTCCATCATACTCAAAAACTACTTTTCTATTTCCACCATCTAATACATCTAAAACTTCTGCTTTTAATATTCCATCTCCAAAAGATACTTTTGTTCCAGGTTTTAATTTATGTCCTGGTCTTACCATAGCTTCCCATGTATCTTCTTCTATTCTTTTTAATAGAAGAAATTCTATTTTAGCACCTGTATCTTTTAGGCCTAATAATCTTGCTGGTATAACTTTTGTATTATTAATTACTAAACAATCTCCTGGATTTAAAAAATCTATTATATCTTTAAATACTTTATGTTCTATCGTTTTATTTTTTTTATCTAACACCATTAATCTTGCTTCATCTCTTTTATCATAAGGATGTTGAGCTATTAATTCTTGTGGTAATTCGTAATTAAAATCTGAAACTTTCATATTTGTTCTATTTTATTTATAATCCTTTCTATTTCTAATTCTAAATTACATCCAGCATAATTATTTATAACATAATCAGATTTTTCTATATAATAATTATCGTCATGCTGAATACTTAATCTTTTTTTGGCTGTTTCTTCAGTTATATTATCCCTATCACAAATTCTTTTAACTTTAGTTTCATATTCAGAAATTAAAGAAATTGTATAATCACAAAAATTATGTAGTCCTGACTCAAATAGTAGTGGCGCATCAAGCACTATATAATTTTTATTTTCATCTACATCATTTTTTATTATTTCTAATATTTCATCAACAACATATTTAAATGTAAGTGAATTTAATTTTTCCCTAGAATTATTATTTGAATAAATTTCATCAGCAAGTTTTTTTCTATCTAAATTACCATCTTCTAAGAAAAAGTCATTTCCTAAACTACTTCTAATTGCTTTCATATACGAAGTATTTGGTTTATTTAATTCTTTAGCAACAGAATCAGCATCTATCACAAAAACATCTTCTCTTTTTGACAAAATATTTCCAACAGTAGTCTTTCCAGACCCTGAGGTTCCAGTTATTCCTATTATCATTTCTAACCCTCAACTACAACTTTTTTTACTTCTTCAGGGACATATTTACTGATATCTTCACCATGAGCATATAAGTCCATTACTAAACTTGAAGATAAGTATCCTAAATTCTCAGCTCTTAGATAGCATGTATCAATTCTGGAATTTATTTTGTTAAATGCAGCGATATTTTCTTCATATTGATAATCTGTTCCATTTCTTAATCCTCGAATTAATATATCTGCATTATATTTTTTTGCTTCTGTTGTTGTTAAAGAATTATAAGTAATAACCTCTGCATTATATATTCCTTCAATAACTAATGTTTTTTCAATTGCTGTTTTCATTTTTTCTCTATCAACTCTACGTTTTTTCTCGGAATTTTCGCCTATTCCAACAATTACTTTATCAAAATATTTTGAACTTTTTTTAACAATTTCTAAATGTCCATTTGTAAAAGGATCAAAAGATCCAGCATAAAAACCTATCATATTTTTTCTCCTTTATTCTATATTCTTTATGGCACTAGTAGCTAAATAATCACATCTATTATTATATTCATTATCACTGTGTCCTTTTACTTTTATAAATTCTACATTGTGTTTTTTAGTAAGATTATATAATTCTTCCCAAAGATCTTGATTTTTAACAGGTTCTTTATTAGCTGTTCTCCAATGATTTTTTATCCAATTTTCAATCCATCCTTGATTAAAGGCGTTTACAACATATGCACTATCACTATATACTTGAACATTACATTCAACTTTTAACAATCTTAAAGCTTCTAAAACAGCAGTAATTTCCATAATATTATTAGTTGTTTGTTTAGAGGCTCCTGATATTTCTTTTTGTTTTCCTTCACACATTAAAATTGCTCCCCATCCTCCAGGGCCTGGATTTCCTGAGCATGCGCCATCTGTATATATTGTAACTTCTTTCATAAAAACCTTCCTACACTTATTAATTATTAATTTGTTTTTTTCACGAATATATGATATTATATCAATAATTTATGAATAATACAATAATGGTGGTGATATATTTTGGATGGAATTTTAGGAATAGTATCTGAATACAACCCTTTTCATAATGGTCATTTACATCACTTAGAATTATCTAAAAAATTAACAAAAACTGACTTTTCTGTTGCCGTTATGAGTGGTAACTTTATACAACGTGGTGATACTTCTATTGTAGATAAATGGACAAAAGCAGAAATGGCAATAAAAAACGGAGTTGATTTAGTTTTAGAGCTTCCCACGGTTTATGCATTATCTAGTGCTGAAAACTTTGCAGATGGTGCTATTAAATTATTAAACAGTCTTGGAGTTGTAGATTATGTATCTTTTGGAAGTGAAATTGGTGAAATAAATGCTATGAATGATATTGCTGATATACTTTATAATGAACCAAAGGAATTTTCTGCACTAATAAAAGCTCAGCTTCGTTCTGGCCTTTCATATCCTAAAGCAAGAGAAATTGCTATTTCACAATTTTTTGGTAGTTCCAAAAAATATACTGAAATTCTTACAAATCCTAATAATATTTTAGGAGTTGAATATTTAAAAGCATTAAAAAGACAAAAAAGTAATATCACACCTTTAACTATAAAAAGAGATTATAGTGATTATAATAGCACAAATGTGAAAAAAGGAATTGCAAGTGCTACTGCCATAAGAACAATGATTAAAGCCAAGAAAAACGTACATTATGTAGTTCCTTTAGAAACATATGAAATTTTGGAAAATCGTATACAAGATGGAAAAATTGTTAAAGATATTTCTGTTTTTGAAAAACAAATTATCTATACTTTAAGGAAAATGAGTTTAGCAGAAATAAAATCTCTCCCTGATGTAAGTGAAGGATTAGAAAATAAAATTAAAGAAGTTGCTAATCAATGCACTAATATTAAAGATTTAATAAATGGGATAAAATCTAAACGTTATACGCAAAGCCGTATTCAAAGAATTTTATTATATGTATTATTAGGTATCACAGAAAAGGATATATCTAGCTCTAAAAAAGTTACTCCATATATTAGAGTATTAGGCTTTAATAAACATGGAAAAAGAATTATTTCAGCTATTGCTGCTGCAAATCCAAAATTAAATATAATAGTTTCAGTAAAAAAATTCATGGATTCTCCTGGAAATTCAAATTTAAAATCGATGTTAGAAAAAGATATTTTGGCAACAAACATTTACACTATGGGATTTAAAAAAGACCCAATAGCAAATTTAGATTATACAAAAAAAGTTGTAGAAATTAAATAATAAAAAAAGCAATTGATTACTATGTTTCAATTGCTTTTAATTTTTTAAGACTTCATTTATAATATTCGCTAAATATTTCATGCTTGCAACGCTTTGTTCAAGTGTATTTCCTGTTGCTCCTACTTCTATAATACAAGCTCCTTTTCTTACATGTTGATTATATCTAGAATTTCTTAAAATGATTGGTTTAAATAGACCTGGATACATTTCATTTGCTTTTTCTTGAATTCTAATAGCATTATTTAAATTATTTTTCCAATCAGGATGTTCTAAATCTCCTCCATCAGTTCCAATTACAAACATCAACTGTGCAACCACTTCATCTCCAATTTGTACTGTTGGAGCATAAGAACTTAAATTTCCGAATTGCATCTCTATGAAGATCTATTATGAATTCAGCATTAGATTGTAAAAGTATCTTACTAATTGTAGAAAGTCCTCTGGTATATGAACCAGTATATGCAGGATAATCATGATATGTTTTATCATGTAACACATTAAATCCAAGTAATGATAGATCTTTTTCTAATTCACTACCAACTCTTACAACAGAATAGTTCGAATTTGTAGTCCTATAGTTTCCAGTTTGACTATAGTAGTTTTCACTTGTAGGAGTGTAGCTCTCACACGTATGAGTATGATATATAATAATATCATTTTTGTTTGACAAATCATAATTATCATTTAGAATCTCTTCTGTTAATTTGTAATCTGATTCATTTTTAATTTTTACTGTATTATAAATATTTGTATAATTATCTGGTATATTGTTTTCCTCTATAACATGTGTTTCTATTTGTGGTAAAATACTAACTTTTGTTATATTCGTGGCTTCTTTTATAATATTTTTCTCTTCAGATACTTCTTCCTTTTTTATAGTTTCTCCTTCTTTTTCTAGAGAAAAAATTGCCAATTTCGATAATAATAACTTGTTTTTTCCACGATATTTAGCATTTGAAATATTTTCTTTATAATCAGAAATTAAAACAGTCCTATTCAAAACATTTATATTAAATGGAAATATTCTTTTAAATTCAACTTTTTTAGCGAATATAAAAAAAATAATAAATGCTATAAGTAGAATTATTATTTTTACTATATTATTAATTATATCTTTTAATTTTATAACAAACATAGAAAAGCCTCTTAACAATTTTATTAAGAGGCTTTTTATTTATTACAATAAATTTTTAATTGATTCTAATTCTAAATCAACATCAATTTCTTCTCCAGTTTGCATATTTTTTATTTTAGCTCTATTTGTATCTAATTCATTATCTCCTATTACTAGTAGCTTTTTAGCCATAATTTTATCTGCATATTTCATTTGAGACTTAAAACTTCTTTCCATAATATCTTTTTCAACTATGTATCCTTCAAGTCTTAGTTTTTCTGATAGTTCAAAAGCTTTTTGATTTGCTCTTTGACCCATTGATAAAATATAAATATCTGGAATTTTGTCTTTTAAATCTGGATTATACTCATTATACATTTCCATTAGTCTTTCAACTCCTGTGGCAAATCCAATTGCAGGCGTAGATGGTCCTCCAAATTCTTCAACTAAGCCATCATATCTTCCTCCGCCTAAAACTGTTAATCCTGATTTTTCATCTACAAATTCAAATACAGTTTTTGTATAATAATCCAATCCTCTTACGATTGTACTATCAATTTCATAATTAATATTGTTTTCCCTTAAACCTTGTTTTACTTTTTCAAAATGTTCTTTACATTCATCACATAAGTAGTCTATCATCATTGGAGCACCAACATTTAATTCTTTACATTTCTTTTCTTTGCAATCAAGTATTCTCATTGGATTTTTATCAAATCTTGTTTTGCAAGTATCACAATATTCGTTTAAGTTTTTGCCTATAAATTCTTTCAATACTTTTTGATATTCAGCTCTACATTTTGGACATCCTATGCTATTAATATTTAGTTTAATATTAGGAATATTCAATATTTTAAAAATATTATTAGCCATTAATATAACATCAACATCTGCTAAATAGCTTTCTGAACCAATAAGTTCAGCACCTATTTGATGAAATTCTCTTAGTCTTCCTTTTTGCACATTTTCATATCTATACATTGCCATATTGTACCATATTTTAGTAGGGCTCGGATTACTTCCCATTCCATTTTCTAAATATGCTCTAACCGCTCCTGCTGTGCCTTCAGGTCTTAATGTAATACTTCTTCCACCTTTATCATCAAATGTATACATTTCTTTTTGAACAACATCTGTCGTTTCTCCAACACCTCTTAAAAATAATTCTGTGTGTTCAAAAACAGGAACTCTAATTTCTTTAAATGCATAACTTTCAAAAAGCTTTTGTATTTTGTTTTCAACTTCTTTCCATTTGTAAGATTCATCTGGTAATAAATCTCTTGTTCCTTTTGGTTTTTGTATCATAAAATTTTCCTTCTTTCCTAAAAATCTTTTCCTCTCAATTCTAAATAAATATTTTTTTCATCTTGTATCATTGTTATTTTTCCATGTCCAGGATATACAATTGTTTCATCTGGTAAAATCATTAATCTATTTGTTATTGAATTAATAATCTCTTCAAAACTTCCTGTAGGTAAATCTGTTCTGCCCCATGTTCCTGAAAACATTGTATCACCGGTAAATACTAATCCTTCTTTTTCTGAGTACAAACATAATCCGCCTTTAGTATGGCCTGGTGTGGCGATTACCTTAAATTCAATGTTTCCAATATGAATTAAGTCATTATCATCTAATCTTGAATCAGCTTCTAGTTCAGGTTTTTCCATATTAATAAAATAAGCTAAATTAACTTCTTCATTATATAATCCCTCACTATCTGCTCTACTTATTAAAATCTTTCCACCTTTTAATCTTTTTAGTTCTGCAACTCCACCTATATGATCTGCATGACAATGTGTTAAAAATATGTATTTTAAATTTGCGCCTAAAATATCTAATACTTCAGCAAGTTTTTCAGGCTCTCCACCTGGATCTATTATCATTGCCTCTTTACTATCCTCATCACAAATTACATAACTATTTGTTAATAAATTAACCTGTGTTGTTTTAACTTGTACTCTTTTTAAAATCATTTGTATTCTCCTATCCTCTTTTCCTGTTTACTTCATATACACTTTCTACATTTCTAAATGAATTAATTAATTTGTTTAATTCATCTATATTTTCAACTTCCATAGAAATATCAATAATCGCAACTCCTTCTTTTGTTGCTCTTGAATTCATTCCAGTAAGTTTTATTTTTGCATTTTCTATTTGCTTAATAATATCTTTTAATAAACCATTTCTGTCATTTGCTAATACTTCAACTTCAACTTTATAAGAGCCGTTAACATCGTCGAACCAATACACATCAATCATTCTGCTTTCTTCATTTAATAAATCTTTAACATTTACACAGTCTGTACGATGGACAGAAACTCCTCTTCCTTTTGTAATATATCCTATTATCTCATCACCTGGTAAAGGATTGCAACATTTTGAAAGTTTTACTAAACAGTTATCAATTCCTTTTACTACAACTCCATTTTTAGAAGGTCTATTTCTAACGGGTTTTGCTTTAGATAATTCTTCAATTTTCGCTTCGAAATCTTCTTCTTGATGTTCTTTCTTGTATTCTTCAAGAAGTCTTGCTATAATCTTATTCGCAGATATTCCACCAAATCCTATACTTGCATACATATCATCTAAAGTAGCAAATTTATATCTTTCCATTGCAACATCTAACCACTCTGGTTTTACAATGTCTGCATATTTTATTCCTATTTTCTTTACTTCTCTATCTATTAATTCTTTTCCACGTTCAATATTTTCAGCTCTTTGAGCTCTCTTAAAATATTGATTTATTCTTGTTTTTGCTGAAGAACTTTTTACAAATTTTAACCAATCTCTACTTGGACCTTTTGGTTGCTCTGATGTCATTATTTCAACAATATCACCATTTCTAAGAGGAGTAATAATAGGCATCATTTTACTATTTATTTTGCAACCAATCATTCTATGTCCTACTTGCTCATGAATGCTATAAGCAAAATCAATTGGTGTTGCTCCTTTTGGTAAAACTTTAATTTCACCTTTTGGAGTAAATATATATACTTCATCTTCAAAAAGTTCCGTTTTTAACGTATTCAAAAATTCATCTGGGTTTTCTGTATTTTTTTGCCATTCTAGTGTTTCTCTAAGCCATGCTAGTTTATCATCTGTTACTACTACATTTTCTTTTGTTCCTTTGTTACTTGCTTCTTTGTATGCCCAATGTGCTGCGATACCGAATTCTGCTGTTCTATGCATATCCCATGTTCTTATCTGAACTTCAAATGGAGTTCCTGTTGTACTCAAAAGAGTTGTATGTATTGATTGATACATATTCTTTTTTGGAACAGCAATATAATCTTTAAATCTTCCAGGCATTGGTGAAAACATTTCATGAACAACACCTAAAGCAGCATAACAATCTTTAATATCATCAACTAAAATACGAAGAGCAAATAAATCATAAATTTGATCTAAAGTTCTATTATCCCTCTGCATTTTTCTATAAATACTATAAATATGTTTTGCTCTTCCAGTAACTTCTGCTTTAATATTTTGAGCTTCAAGCTCTTTTTCAATATTTGACTGAATCTCATTTAAAAACTTTAGTCTTTCTTCTCTTTTCTTATCTAATCCTTCAATTATTTCATTATATGCTTCTGGATTCAAATACTTAAAGCTTAAATCCTCAAGTTCCCATTTTAAAGAATAAATACCTAATCTATTGGCAAGAGGTGCAAATAAATTTTGGGTTTCTGTAGCATTTGCAATTTGTCTCTCTCTTGATAAATACTGTAATGTCCTCATATTATGCAGTCTATCAGCTAATTTAATTAATACTACTCTTATGTCTTTTCCCATAGCTAAGAACATTTTTCTATAATCTTCTACTTGCTGTTCTTCTTGAGTATTATATGTAAATTGACTAAGTTTTGTAACTCCAGCCACCATTTCAGAAATTGTTTCTCCAAAGTCCCTTGTAAGTTCTTCATGTGTTACAGGTGTGTCTTCTACAACATCATGTAAAAGAGCTGCACATAAAGTTTCATCATCTAAACCTAAAGTTGCCAAAATATATGCAACATTTAGAGGATGAATAATATAGGCCTCACCTGACTTTCTAAGTTGGTCACCATGATTAGTTTTTGCATATTCATAAGCTCTTCTAATTAAATCTATATTTGCATTAGAGTAATTTTCTTTTTGCTTAGTTATAAGATCTTCAATTGTTACTTCTTTTTTCTCTTCTTCAGGCATTTCTTTATCCTTTCTAATTATTAGTAAGATTTTCTGATATCTTTTATATTAATTTGTACACTTTCAATTCCATTAAACATATTTGTTTCAAGATATCCTAAAACATCTATTTTGTCACCAATTAAATATTCTTCTGAATATTTTCCCATATTAAATCCAATTGCATTAATAATTGTACTTCCATCTTTAAGAGTTAATTTTAAATGTTTTCCTTCTGATAAAGCTCTTATAGAATCTATTTTTAAATTCTTATATAAGAAAATTGGGTTTTTATTTGCCTCTCCAAATGGTTCTAGTAATTTTAAACTATTAACTTGTTCTATGCTTAAATCTTTTAATGTAACTTCTTTATCTACATTAATAACAGGAACAAATTTCTCAATATTAGCTGCTTTTGCTTCTTCTTCAAATTTTTGTTTGAAAATTTTAAAATTTTTCTTTTTTAAACTAAGCCCAACAGCCATTTCATGTCCACCATATTTTTCTAGGTATTCACTTGTATTACATAAAGCTCCATGTAAATCAAAACCTTGAATGCTTCTTCCTGAGCCCTTGCCATCTTCTCCTTCAAAACAAACTAATATACTTGGCTTATAGTATAACTCTGTTATTTTTGATGAAACAATTCCAATTACTCCATGATGCCAATTCTCTGCGCCTAATATAATTGCATTGCAGTCTTTTGGCTCTTCGTTTTCTATTTTATGAATCGCTTCATCAAAAATTCTCTTTTCTATTTCTTGTCTTTGTTTATTATAATCATTTAATTTTGATGTAATATCATTTGCTTGCACTATATTATCTGTTAAAAATAAATCTAGAGCATCTATTTCATGTCCCATTCTACCACATGCATTTATTCTAGGAGCCATTCCAAATGAAATAGTATTAGAATTTATTTCTTTATATCCAGTTGCATTTAGCAAAGCTTTTATTCCTGGATTTTTAGTTTGTTCAATCAATTTTAATCCAAGTTTTGCAATAACTCTGTTTTCATCTATTAATGGTACAATATCAGAAATTGTTCCAATGCAAACAATATCTAAATATTTTAAATAATCTTTTTCATCTAATTCTAATTTAATAGAAAGAGCTTGAACTAATTTAAATGCTACACCAACCCCTGCTAAACAATTGCATTGATATTTATTATCTTTTCTTTTACAATCTACTACCGCTAATGCGTTTGGTAAAACATCAAGTGGTTCATGGTGATCTGTTATTATCACTTCCATTCCTAAACTATAAGCATAATCTACTTCTTCTGTTCCTGATATTCCACAATCAACTGTAATAATTAGTTTATAACCTTCTTCTGCAATACTTTTTATTGCATCTTTATTTAATCCATATCCTTCATCTAATCTGTTTGGTATATAATAGCCAACATCTAAACCTCGTTCCTTCAAGAACTTTTTTAATACAGTAATACTAGTAATTCCATCAACATCATAATCGCCATAAATAATTGTTTTTTCCTGATTATCTATTGCTTTTATAATTCTGTCAACAGCTTGCTTCATATCAGGCATTAAATTTGGATCATGGAAATCATTTCTTGTTGGATTTAAAAATAAATTGATATCTTCTATTCCTCTATTTACTAATACTGTAGCTAATAATTCTGGAATATGATATTTTTCTGAAATCTCTTTTATTTTCGATTCATCATGGCAATAAAGTTCCCATTTTTTATTCATTCCTTTACTCCTAAAATATATTTTTTCGACAATATTATATACTAAAACATAAATAAATGGTAGTTTTTTTTAAATATTTTCACGCAAAAAGAAAGAGATAAAACTATCTCTTTCTTCTTTTGATAATAAATAATCCAACTATAGTACTTATAATAGAAACAACTGATATTATTAAACTTATTTTTTGTATTTTCGTACCATTATACCATACACGAATTTCACCTTCTAAATTTTTAGGTATTTGTATTTTTACGAGTCCATTTTTATCTTTTGAAACTTCAATTGGATATGTTTCTCCTTCTTTAGTTGTAATGTTAGCTACATAGCCATAATAATAAACAAATGGTATTGTTATTTCTTTCTGATCTATTCCTGAATTATTAAAAATAAAGTTAAGATTAGGATATTTTACACCTTTAATTTCGTCATCAATAGTATAGTTAGTACTTGTATATGCAGAATTAGGGTTAATTTTATATAAAGAATATGCATCCTGAAGTTCAATTGGCATATATTCTGCACCTATTCCAAGTGATTGTGTACCGGAATATATATTAGCATAAACAAATTTTTCATCCATCTTAAAATCGATTGTGTCTTCAAAATGATAGTTATATATTGTTAATAAAAATAAAATTATAAAAGAAATAATTAATATTTTTTTATTCTTCTTATCACTCGAATCTTTTAAGTAATCTCTATAAGCTAATGATATTGATAATGTAATAATTACAGTTAAAATACTTATTAATCTCCATTTAAATTGTAAAAAATTTAAAAAATAGCTTAATCTTTTCCAAATAATAGGGCTTAAAAGAAATACTGAAATTCCTACAAAATAGCCAAAAAATATTTTTGATTCTTTACTTATCTTATTTGTAAGTATTCCATAAAGTAATAGCAGTAATGCTATTGAAACAGAAAATCCTATACTATACTTCCAATTTCCTAAATAATTAAACAATGTATATGTATCATCACTTGCTGTTTTCCAAGGATTAGATAATTTAAACTTTTGAAAATATAATTGTTCTAACATTGGCATCCAAAAATATGATGATATAAGCAAAACTATTACTGCTAATACTACTAATTTCACTAAATTTTTAATATTTTTTATGCTTTTTTTAATTCCAAACATAATCATTATCAAACATATAACTAATGTAATTATTGTTGATATAATATGTGTATTAATTAATCCTAAAAATCCTAAAAATATATATTGTGGTTTATTAAAATCTCTATATAAATAATCATACATTCCGTATAATCGACATTATCATAAACGGAAAAGCTAAAAATTCACCTAATGCAAATCTTGAATAAATTGTTAAAACCATTACTTTTGATAGCATGAAAAATATCGTTCCAAAAATTGCAGAATATCTTTCTTCAGTTAAATAAAGCATTGATTTATATATAATTAAAAACATAAAGCATAAAACGATAAATGCAAAAATCTTATATGCAGTAATTACATTTATTCTAAAAACTAGAATTAATAAACTTGGTAAATATAAGAAGAAATCTGGATAAAACATAGATGAAGCATAACCAAATTTATTTACTAATGAGGCATTTATCTTTACCGGAAAAACTCCATGTTTTATTGAATCAGAAACACTTTGTATTCTTGCTAGATGAAATGCATAATCATCACCAAATACTAAATCTTTCTGCAAGTTTGGCAGCATTAATAATAATACTGTAAAAAATGCTATAAGTAATATAAATTTATTATCTAACAAAAAACTTTTTATTTTTTCCATAATAACTCCCAAAATTAAAAAAGTCTCCTATAAAGGAGACTCTAATTATAGAACATCTTTAATTGCATCACCTATAATCTTATTTACATCTGCAATAAGAACATTAAATCTTACCTCTTTATCAAAATAATCTTTTACCATATTATCTTTTACAAGAATCTGATAAAGTTCCTGAAGCTTTTTCATTTTTTCTTCACTTTGTTTTTCACCTTGAAGTGCTAAAAGTTGTTCTTCATAGCGAATTTTTTCAAACTCATCTACTTTTTCTTTTAGTTCGGGATTTGCTAAAAGTAATGCTTTAACTTGTTTATATTCTAAATACTCTTTAGACTCTTTAATTGCTTTTGCTAAACCATTTACTTCATCATAAACATTCATAAACATCCTCCAATATTAATTATAAATCATGTAATCTATTTCTGGGAAAATATCATCTTTGTCAAAAACATCTAATAAATATTTTGCATCTATTTTATCATTTTTAATTTGATAATATAGTTTTGTAAATCTTCCAATATGATCTTTTATAGCTTTATGTGCATAATCTACCATTGTTCCATTTGTAATAATAAACAACCAGTCACTACTTTGTGCTAAAAGAAGCTCTCTTGCACATTGATTTAATGCTTGTCTTCTTAAAGTATCCCCTTCGTTTGGAAACATTCCTGCAAGCTCACACATTCTATCGCCTGCTTTATGAAGATGTCTATGTGCATAATCATTAGTTTGATTTAACCATACTTCACTATATCCGTTTGCACCCCAACTTGATCTACATGGAGTAGAAACTTGCATTTGTGGATACATATCAATATATTCACTAGGTGTAATTAGTTTAAAGTTACATTCATCATAATATATTTTTTTGAACAATATATATAACCAATATGGTCCTTCATACCACCAATGTCCATAAAGTTCTGCATCATATGGGCATGTAATAATAGGAGGAGCTTCCATATAAGATGATAAATGTTCTATTTGTGCAGTTCTACAGTCCATAAAATGTCCTGCTTGTTTTTCTACTGAGTCCTTTGCCCATTGTACATCATAATAGTCTTTTGGACAATCTTTTCCTGTTATTCTATAATACTTTATTCCAGTATTAACTCTTGCTCCATTTGCTGCAACATAAGGTTTTATATATTCATAATCTAAATCATAACCAATATCTCTATAAAATTCTCTATAATTAAAATCTCCAGGATATCCATTGATAGAACTCCAAACTTGCCTTGAAGACTCTAAATCTCTGGCAAATACTGTTAGTCCTTCTGGAGAAACAATTGGTGCATATGTTCCATAAATTGGTGTAGGATCTGCATATAAAACACCATGTGTTTCAACAATTGCATATTGTATTCCAAACTCTTTTAAATATTTATCTGCTTCTGGAACATAACCACATTCAGGAAGCCAAATTCCTCTAGGCTTTCTTCCGAAATATTTTTCATATGTTTGAACACCAACTGCAATTTGAGCTCTAACCGTTTTTTCATTTACATATAATATAGGAAAATAACCATGAGTTGCACCACAAGTAATAATTTCCAAATAACCAGCATCTTGAAAATGCTTGAATGCTGTAATTAAATTACATTTGTATTCGTCTTTAAACACATGTAAATCATTTTTATATCTATCTAGATAATACTTTGATAAGTTGTTAAGTCTTGCATCATATACAGTTCTTTTTACTTCTTTTTCACAAAGTTCTATATGTTTTTCTAGATATTTTATATATCTTTCTTGAAGTAATTTATTATCTAACATATTTAAAAGAGGTGGTGTCATTGTCATTGTTATTCTAAAATCTACATGTTCTTCTTCCAATTTCTTATAGTTTAAAATCAAAGGAATATAACATTCTGAAATTGCTTCATAAAGCCATTCTTCCTCTAAATATGTATCATCTTCTGGATGATGTATATATGGTAAATGAGCATGTAAGATGAAATTAACATATCCTTTAACATTTTTCATTAATTTTTCCCTTTCGACGCATAAGTGCCATAAAGACGGACTATTTGGCACACATTTTATAATTGTGCCCATGAGTCCGCCCCCATGGCACTCTTAATTTTATTTAAAAGTTGAACTTGAAAGTCTTGATGATGGATTAGCCATATCAAACATACCTTCTGATAATTCATCTTCGTAATGATTATTGTAAAAGTCTTTAACACTATATCTTTTACCGAATATATCTTTGAATTTTCTTAAATCTTTTGCTATTTCTTCACCTGTTTTTACATTTCTAAATATAATAAATTTTGGTAAACTTTCTAATAGTACATGATCATTTGGTGCTTCAAGAGTATTAGAATCTGCAAAAGGTAAATAATCTGTTTTTAAAATAATATTATGCTCTTTTACTTTTTGCATATCAACAATTGATCTATCTCTTAATTTTCTTCCTAATTGAATCGTATATTTTGTTTTTGGATCATCTATGTCTATGTACCAACTATTTGCAAAATCATTTATTTCTACTTCTTTTACGTATTTTTTATCTTCATTATATACTAATAATACAGGATATGTTTTATTAAAGAATTCTCCTCCAAATGTATCTACATATTTTTGTCTATCATTATCTGAAATATCCCAGTATACAAATAATTTTTTTGGAGTTTGAGCTAATATTTTTACTGTTGTTTCATTATATCTATATGGTAAATCATAGTATTCTACTAAATACTTTTTACTTTCTTCTTCTCTTTTTCTTTCGATATCTTCTATGTTTAATGCATTCTTTTCATTTTGAAGTTCTTCTTCTTCTCTTTGCGCTTCTTCTTGCATTGCTACAATTTTTGCTATAAAATTTTTAATTTTCTCTATTACAGTTTCTTCAGTTACTTCATCAGTAGTGGTGCTTGTTTCTTCAATTGTTCCAACAATTGTTTCTAGCTTTTCTTCTAAATCTTTTTTATCATATTGTTTTTTTGTTGCTACACTTTTTACTGATGTTTCATCTTTTTCTTCTTCGTTTGATATAAAGTTTGAGAAGTTATCCGTTTTTTCTGAGTCTTCAAATTCACGATTCTCAAGTTCTTCATTCATTAGCATTCTCTTTTTCTCCTCCTTAGTATTTCTGAAAATATTATATTTAACTCCAATAATATTAATAATTATATCTATAAAGAAAAAAAACTGCAATAGGATTTGTCAAAAATAATTTATTTTTTTACATTATTTTTTATTACATTTTTGTAACACAAATGTAATACACTTTTAAGGTTTTTTTTGTCAAAAAATGTTTACTTTTCCAATCTTTTTAATTATAATATATTAAGAAAATATTAATTTGTTTATGGGCTAAAGTCTTATTTTTTCTGCGTTTTAGCATTTTTTATGAATGAAAAAGTGACTTGACAAAACAAATTTGATTTTTAATTTATTATTTTGTATATAATACACTAACTAAAGATACTGAAAGGAGTACTTTTAAATGAAAATTTTAATGCTATCATGGGAATATCCACCTAGGGTTGTCGGAGGAATTTCAAGAGTAGTTCATGATTTATCACATAGACTAATCCAAGATGGACATGAAGTAACTGTTGTAACATATAGAGATGGTAATGTACCTTATTTCGAAGATGATAATGGAGTTCAAGTTTACAGAGTAGATAATTTTATGATTTCTCCAAATAATTTTATTGACTGGATTATGCAACTTAACTTTAATATGATAGCAAAAGCTGGAGAAATAATTGCTGAAAAAGGAAACTTTGATGTTATACATGCACATGACTGGATGACATGTTATGCTGGTAAAACTTTAAAAAATGCTTATAATACTCCTCTTGTTTCAACAATCCACGCAACTGAAGCTGGAAGAAACAGTGGAATTAGAACTGATTTACAAAAATATATTAATGATACAGAATGGATGCTTACTTATGAATCTTCAGAAGTAATTGTTAATAGTAATTATATGAAAAATGAATTACAAAGATTATTCGGCCTTCCATATGAAAAAATAAATGTTGTACCTAATGGTGTTAATTTAAATTTATTTAATGATATTGAAAGAGATTACGATTTTAGAAGACGTTATGCAATGGATAATGAAAAAATTATTCTATTTATGGGTCGTCTAGTATATGAAAAAGGAATTCAAACACTTATTGCTGCAATGCCAAAAGTTTTACAATATTATAATGATGCAAAACTTGTTATTGCTGGTAAAGGTGGAATGATAGATGAACTAAGAAACCAAGTTAATTATTTAGGATTAGGAAGTAAAGTTTATTTCACTGGTTATTTAGGATCAAAAGATGTTCAAAAAATGTATAAATGTGCTGATGTAGCTGTATTTCCTAGTACATATGAACCATTTGGTATTGTTGCACTTGAAGGTATGCTTTCTGGTACACCTGTTGTTGTTTCAGATATCGGTGGTTTAAATGAGATTGTAGAACATGGTGTAAATGGAATGAAGAGTTATGCTGGTAATCCAAATTCTCTTGCTGATTCAATATTAACTTTATTATTTGATCAAAAACTTTGTGATACAGTTTCAAAAAATGCAAAATTAAAAGTAAAAACAGAATATAATTGGGCAAAGATTGCCCAAGATACTCACTTAGCTTATCAAAAAGCTATTTGTGAAACAATGGCAGATAGACAGAAAAAACAAATTGCTCAAGAACAAGCTCAAGAGCAAATCAAAAAATCAAAAGAGATTACAGATTTACTATCATTCAAAAAATCTCGTCAAGCATTTGCATAATAAAATAAAAAAGCTTTCCTTATTTTGGGAAAGCTTTTTTTTATTTATATGCAACTAATCATATATATAAGAGCCATATGAACCGGATAAAAGAAATAATAAAAATATCTTATATCTTTTCCCTTTTTTCCATTATACAAGAAAATAAATACTAATGGTATTAAATGAGCCATAAAATAAGTAAAATTTTTCGCAACACTAAAGTTATAATAAGTAAAATATGTATAAAATAACGCAGTATATACTGCTGATAATAACATTTTATTATTTCTGCACAAATACATAATAAATGTTAAAGCTACTCCAAACCATCCATAATCAACATTTATTATCTCTCCAGAATAAATTATTAGTATACAAATAGGAATTGATAAATATTTTTTCTCAAACTTATCATATATGGTAATACATGTTAATCCTAATATTAGAGTAAACATGACATTTAACATTTTCCATTCACCAACTAAAGTTCTAAAATACATAAAAGGTATTTGTGAAATGACAGCAAATAACAATAACCTTTTATAATATTTTTTTAAATTTCTTGTGTGAACATATCCTTCTGTTAGAAAAAATACAAATAGTGGGAACGCAATTCTTCCAACATAAGAAATTATAGGCTTATTAAAAATTGGATTCAAGTATCTTATATGATCCAAAAACATTGTAACACATGCTATTATTTTTAAAACAAAAATTGACATTTAGCTCAAAAGTTCCTTTACTACTTCATTTATTGTTCTTCCATCTGCTCCCGCACCTATTCTTGTTTTCGCTTCTTTCATGACATTTCCCATGTCTTTCATAGAAGTAGCTCCAACATTAGCAATAACTTCTTTCACTACTTCTTCAATCTCATCTTTTGTTAATTGTTTTGGAAGATATTCTTGTAAAATACTAATCTCTTCATTAGTTTGTTTCACTAAATCATCTCTTCCTCCTTTTTCAAAGTCAATTATTGCATCTTTCTTTCCTTTAACTTCTTTTGCAATTATTTCAATAATTTTATCATCATCAACTGTGATTCCTTTATCTTTTTCAATTTGAAGAATTGCTGCTCTTACCATTTGTACAGTATTTTTTCTAACTTCATTTTTTTCTCTCATAGATATTTTTAAATCATCCATTAATTTTTCTTTTAACATATATATACCTTCTTTCTCCTTATACTTTACTACAATTGTTATTATTATTCAATAGTAAATTTTATAGTGTTGTTAAATCCAAATAACTAAAAACAGATACTTCAATTATTTTCTCTAAAAGTTCTTTATAGTCTTTTATGCGAAAATTAACAAATCCCTCAATAATAATTTTTTTATTCTCCAAAAGATATTTTTTTATAGTATCTTTTAATAGTTCATTTTTAAATCCTATTTTTTCATCAGGTAATTCCAAAACTTTTTTAGTAATTTCCAAGATATATTTCCTTTCAATTGTTGTTAGATAAAAATAGTTTTTGTCTATTTGCTTTTTCAAATAATTTTCTTCATAAAATACCTCAATTAATTTCTTTAAAACAACTGATATAGTTTCATAAAATTCATTTATATATTCACTTTCAAGATAATGAATAATTAAATTATCATATACTCTAAATCTATAATAAGAAATATATATATTAATTGGTAGTTTCTCTAGCTTTTTTATTAAAAAATCAATTTTGTCTTCACTAATGGTTTTTATACAAATTGTTCTCAATCATCTACCTCTTTTATAAATTTGATATTTTATATTATTCATATTTTCCCATTAATGTGTTTGTTTTATACAAAAAAGAAGTTTTGCTATTTGCAAAACTCCTAAATGTTATTTTAATGTTATTTTTGATTTTTTACGAACGAAACTTCTGTAACAGTTCCTTCTAATTCAACTAACATGCAATTATACCAAGAATTCTTAAAAGGTCCTAAATACTCTCCTGCTTTATCTGTATAGTATATTGTAGCTGATGTTTTTTCTTTATCATATTTTACATCATCAACTGAATACATATATGTTTTGGAAGTATCTTCATAAGTGTATATAACTGCAACTTTTTTTGTAGTAAAATATTCTTCGTTAAAAACGCTTTCCATTTCTACTTTAGAAAAATCATTAACTTTTTCTAGTTCTAATCCAATTCCTGTATTAGAAGCAGTTTTCTTAAATGTTTTTTCATCTTCAATTAATACATTGGCTCCTTGACCAGCCTTTGTTCTATAATAAACATATTTATCTCCTTTATTCAAAACAGAATATATTAGTATTATTAATAAAGCAATTACTACTGCGATAATTATTATTTTCTCTACCTTATTCATATCAATTCTCCTTCAACTTAAGTATATAAAAATCATAACTTAAATTTTAAAAAAATACAAGAGAAAAATAATAATTTATAAACTAATATTAATTCCTTCAGATACAATACTTGTCATACTATCAATTAGAGAATCAATCTCTTTTGGAGTAACAACAAAATTAAAATTATTTAGTTTCATTTTATTTACTATATCACTTTCTGAAACTTTTATATCACAATTATTTAAAGTATCTATCACAATTGTAGCTGCATCTAGCACCGTAGGAATTCCCACACCTATTACAGGTATTCCAAGAGTTTCTTCAGATAATTCTTCTTGCCTATTTCCTACTCCTCCTCCAGGGACAATTCCTGTATCAGAAATTTGAATTGATTTATTAATTCTGTCAATGTTTTTTGAACATAAACTATCAATAGCAATAACTAGCTTTGGTTTAATGTTATCAACAATACCTTTAACAATCTCTATTGTTTCAATTCCTGTTGTTCCTAAAACTCCCGGAGTAATTGCACTTACACTTCTTGTATTTTTATCAATTGCTTCAGGTAAATATAATTTAATATGTCTTGTAATCTCTATATTTTGTACAACTTTTGCTCCTAAAGAATCTGGCGTTGCAAATTCATTTCCAAGTCCTACAATCAAAATTTCATCATATTTTTTTATATGATTATCAATAATAACTTTTAACTCGTTAGAAAAGTTGTTAATTATTTCTTGCTCTTGTTCTACTGTTATATTATTTAATTTTTTTAAATCTATTGTAACATAATTTCCTCTCTTTCTTTGAATTGCTTTTTCTCCTTCTTCATTAGTTATTTTTACTCTTGTAATTTTTATATCATTTTTATTTTCTTCTTCACATTCAATACCATTAATTTCATTTTCTAATCTATTAGCATTTCGATATATATCCCTTCTTTCAACTGCCATATCAGTTCTAAAAAAAATACTATTATCCATAATCTCTCCTTAATAAAATCTTTATAGTATTTTTTTACAATTTCATTTTTTTATACAAAAAAGACTTAAAGTTAAAACTTTAAGTCTATTTTTATTGGTTTATATTGATTTACATCTATTTTTTCATTAAAATACTTTTCCAATAGTTTATTATCTAATATTAATTTTTCTTTTTCGTATTTTTTCAAAGTTTTAAGTCTGTATTCTAATTTAGAAGCAAGTATTCTATTTTCAGTTTCCCATACAACTTCTAATTTCTTAGCTTGGTGTGAAGCTGTATATTTAGCACATTTTTTATCTTTATAAAAATGTTCTTTCATTCTTTTATTAATATCTTGAGCTATTCCTGTATATATAGAATTATCTTCGCATCTTAACATATATGTATAATACATATATTTATTCCTCCCAATTGTGGAATACTTCTAATACATCATCTAAATCTTCAAGATTATCAATTAATCTTTGCATTTTCTCAGAATCTTTTTCGTCTAAAGTTATATAATTGCTTGGTACCATTTGAACTCCTGCTTCCAAGAAAGTAAGATTATTCTTGCTTAATTCTTCTGTTACAGCTGTAAAATCAGATGGAGCAGTAGTTATTTCATATACTTCTCCTTCTGCTGAGAAATCTTCAGCACCTGCTTCTATTGCAAGCATCATTAAATCATCTTCACTTAAACTGCATTCTTCTTTTTCTATAACTATAACACCTTTTTGTTCAAACATATAAGATACACAACCATTAGTTCCTAAATTTCCACCTGCTTTATCAAATACATGTCTAACATCAGCTGCTGTTCTATTTTTATTGTCTGTTGAAGCATTAACTATTACAGCAACACCACTTGGTCCATAACCTTCATAAGTAATTTCTTCATAATTAGCTGTATTTCCTGCTCCAGATGCTTTTTTTATTGCATTATTTATTGTATCATTTGGCATGTTGTTTGCTTTACATTTACTAATTACATCTTTCAATTTTGAATTTCCAGCAGGATCAGGTCCACCTTGTTTTACTGCTATCATTAATTCTCTTCCTAATTTTGTAAACACTTTTCCTCTTGCTGCATCAGCTTTTCCTTTTTTTGCTGCAATGTTATGCCATTTGCTATGTCCTGACATATATAAATTCCCCCTTTTTATTTAATACGATAGTATTTTAACATATTTTATTGATTTTGTGTAGTATTTTTTGCAATAATATCTTTAATTACTTCTCCTGCAATAATCAAACCAGCTACAGATGGAACAAACGATATACTTCCAGGAACTTGATTTCTAACTGTACACTTTCTCTTAGTTCCAGGAGGACATATACAATTTGTTTTACAACTGTTTTCATTGTTCACTTTTAATTTAATTGGTTCTTCTTTAGAATAAACTACTTTTAGTTTAGGTATTCCTCTTGACCTTAATTCTTTTCTCATAACTTTTGCTAATGGGCATATTGTTGTTTTATATATATCTGTTACTTCAAATTTTGTAGGATCAAGCTTATTTCCTGTTCCCATACTTGACATTATAGGAATATTAAGTTTGTTTGCTCTAACCACCAATTCTATCTTAGCTGTTATAGTATCAACACAATCAACTATATAATCTATAGATTGATTTAGAATCTCCTTACTTTCTGGCATAAAAAACTCTTGATATATTTCCACATTTGCATTAGGATTAATATCTAAAATTCTTTCTTTAGCAACTTCAACCTTTGGTCTTCCAATTGTCTTATGTGTCGCAATTATTTGTCTATTAATGTTTGTTAAACAAACTTTATCATCATCTACTAAAATAAAGCTTCCAATTCCTGCTCTTGCCAATCCTTCAACAACAAATGAGCCTACTCCTCCAATTCCAAATACTGCAACTTTTGAACTATTTAATTTTTCTATTGCTTCTCTTCCTATTATTAATTCTGTTCTTGAAAATTGATCCACTTTCATTACCTCTTTCCACTTGAGATATTATACAATAGCAATCAAGTTTATGTCAACTTCATAATTAAATCTATTTTTATAAAAACAATTATACCATAAATTATCCTAATGATACATCTAAAATCATCATAATTAGAAATCCTATAGTAAATCCAACTGTACCCAAATAATTCTCTTTCTTATTAATCTTTGGAATTAATTCATTAATAACAACATAAAACATCGCACCTGCTGCAAACGATAAAAAATAAGGTAAAAAAGGAATTACAAGTGTTATTAGTAAAAGTGTAAATATCGCAAAAATCGGTTCTACAATTCCAGATAATATTCCAATAAAAAAGGCTTTCAACTTACTCATTCCTTCATTCTTTAGTGGCATTGAAATAATTGCACCTTCTGGAAAATTTTGTATTGCTACGCCTAAAGCTAAAATTATTGCTTGAATCATTGTAATCGATGAGTTTGTTGCTAATGCACCAGCAAAAGCTACTCCAACTGCCATCCCTTCTGGAATATTGTGTATTGTTACTGCTATAATCAGCATTAATATATTAGAATTCTTATTTTTTTTCCATTTTGATTCTATTTTATCTATAAATGGATCTATAATGATTAATCCAAGTATTCCAAAAATAAATCCAATTGTTGCAGGCAGCCACGAAAAAATTCCAATTGACATTTCAATGGATGGTAAAATCAATGACCAAATCGCTGCTGCTATCATCACTCCAGAAGCAAAACCAAGTAATACTTTTTGTCTCTTATCATTTAATTTATCTTTCATTACAAACACCATTCCAGAACCAAGCGCTGTTCCAATAAAAGGCATTAATATACCAAATATTACATCCATTATTTTCTCCTTAAAAATATCCTGTTATATAATATTCAGTTTATGTTAATTAGTTGCAAAAAACTCCCAGTTAAAACTGGGAGTTTCTCTAATTCCAACTTGACAAATCTATATAATCGTTTGTTGTATTTCCATTTTCTTCTTTTCTTATAACTACCATATTACCATTTAAAAATTCATTAATATCAATTCTATCTCCATTATAATAAAGTACACCATCTATAATATCTTTTAAATTACTTTCATAATAATCATATTTCTTACATTGTTCTATTTTTTCTTCTAGTTTGATTTTCCCTGCATTTTTAACTCCATTTTTCTTTAAAAAATATGTTGTTACAACATTTTTAATAGAACTTACTTTATATTTTATATATGAATTTATTTTTCCATTAGGAATTGAAAAACATTCTCCATGCCAAAATACTTTTTCTATTTGATTTAATGTATTAAAATAGTCAAAAAAGTATTGTGAAAACATTGATATTATTTCATCATTCTTTTTATTAGACTTATCATTAATATCATTTATTAATAATAACGGTTTTTCAAATATAAAACTAACTTCATCTGTACCAAAAATCGCAATACAATTATATTTTTTTGTAAAATATTGAACAGTTTTTTCCATTATTCCAAAGAAACTATTAGAATTAGTATTATCAACTAAACTAAATTTACCACTTTTTGTAATATTTTTTCCATCTAAATTAATAACTAATGGTTCTTTAGAACTCACTCTCATACTATACTTGTTTCTTAAATTTAAAAAATAATCTTTCCAAACCATATTGCTATTAATATTTTTATAATACCATATTCCATCTTGGCTTTCTATATCATTATTAATTTTATATCCTCTTTTTTTATAAAACTTTATTGCCTCTGTAAATTCCAAATATGTATGCAAAATTATAATATCATAATCATTTTCTTTGGCAAAATTTTCGCATGCGCTATATAAACTCGATGCAATTCCATTTTTTCTATATTCTTTTCTAACATACAAGCTATGTAATTTAGCAGTTTTATATTCGTAATCTTGAGTTAATCCTATTGTTGCAATAACTTCATTATTATTATTTAAAGCAATTCCAAAATAATCTCTATTTGAATTTAATTGTAGAAATCTACCTGTATCAAAATAATTTTTCCAATCATAAAAACCAAATTCGTTAACAGCAACTTCATTTAGAAATTTTATAGTTTCATTAAAATATTTTTCTTCATAATTAATAATTCTAAAATCTTCCATATTAAATCCTTTTATATTTTATAAGAGGGCTTTTACACCCTCTTCGTGATGTAATAAACCAATAATATTATTGGGTCTAAAACAAAATTCGTGGAATAAGTTCCAATACAAAATATTACATCTAAAACTATTATAACTTAAAAAGAATTTAGACACAATATCTAAATTCTTTTTATATTACATTCTATTTGGCATTTCTATTCCAAGAAGTCCTGCACCAATTTTTAATACTTTTCCTGTAGCATAAGTTAAATATACTCTTGCATTTTGAATATCTTTATTATCATCTATTATTTTATTCTCATTATAGAAATTACTATAATTTTGAGCAAGTTCTATTAAATATCTTGATAAAAATGAAGGATCATTTTTTTGAACTACATTCATTAAAACACTTTCAAAATTATATAGAGAATTTATAACACTTTGACTTGCATCATCTTGTAAAATATTAATGTTCACTTCTTCAAACTTTGGAAGGTATCCAGCTTTTTCAAGTACACTTTTTGTTCTTACATATACATATTGAATATAAGGACCAGTTTCTCCATTAAAGTTTAATGCTGTATCCCAATCAAATACTTGATCTTTAATAATTGTGCTACATAAATTGTTATATATTACCGCTCCAATTCCAATTTTCTTAGCTTCTTCTTCTTTATTTTCCATATTAGGATCTTTTTCTTTTATAACTTTTAATACTCTATCAATTGCCTCTTGTAATAGTTCATTTACTTTTACAACTGTTCCTTCTCTTGTAGACATTTTGCCAGTAGATAGCCTTATCATTCCATATGAAACATGTTCTAAACCATTTTTACATTTTTCCGGAATTGGTAAATTTTTTGCAACTTCAAATACTTGTTTAAAATGAAGATTTTGTTCATAAGCCACTACATATAGGCATTTATCAAAATTATATGTTCTTGCTCTATAAAGAATAGCAGCCAAATCCCTTGTAGCATATGTAGTAGAGCCATTTGATTTTTCAATCATGCAAACGCCTAATTTTTTATCTTCTAAATCAACTATTTTTGCACCTTCTGATTCAACCAACACTCCATGAGTATTTAAAATATCTATTACTTCTTGCATTTTGTCAGAGTAAAAAGCTTCTCCATTTAAAGAATCAAACTCTATTCCAAGTAAATCATAAGTCTTGCAGAACTCTTTTAAACTTAAATCTTTAAACTTATTCCACAACTCTACACAATAAGAATCTCCCTCTTCTAGCATTTTAAAATTATTTCTACATGCATCTAATACATTTTCGTCTTCTTTACATAGTTCATTAATTCTTACATAAATATCCATAAGTTGTTCAATTGGATTTTCATCTAAGTTATATTCGTTGCCCCATTTTTTATATCCTTCAATCATTTTACCAAATTGAGTTCCATAATCACCTAAATGGTTTAATCTAACCGTATTATATCCTAAATATTTATATATATTATTTAATGCAGCTCCAATAACTGTTGTTCTTAGATGTCCAATATGAAATGGTTTTGCTATATTAGGAGATGAAAATTCTACTAATACTGTCTTTCCATCTCCAGAATCATTAGAACCAAATAACTCTTGTTTCTTTTCAAATTCTTCTAATACGCTTCTTGTCATTGAAATTCTATTAATGTAAAAATTTAGATACCCATTAACAATTTCAATTTTTTCTATATTTTCATCGACACTTAATTGTGATTTTAGTTCTTCTGCTATTATCTGAGGTGCTTTTCTCAATGTTTTTGCAAGTTTAAAACATGGAAAAGAATAATCACCCATATCTTTATTAGGTGGTATTTCTATATAATTTTTTAATTCATTTATATCTAATTGTGTTATTTTAGAAATCTTTTCAGCAATTATTTCTTTAAAATCTAACATAAAATCACTTCTTCCTCTTTTTTATTTTTTCTAATATTTTATTTACTATTAATACAAGTAATACTCCTATTGTAATACCTAAAGTATCTAAATAGACATCCACAAATCTTCCTGCTCTTCCAGGCACTAGCAACTGATGAATTTCGTCTAAAGTTGCATACCATGCTCCTACTAAAATTGATACTGCTATTATTTTTTCGTCTTTCCAATCATATGTTGAAAATAATAATGAAAATAATATTCCTCCTATCATATATTCACAAAGGTGAGCAATTTTTCTAACATACGGTTCTGCAATTTCTGCCATCTCTTTATTTTTAATAAAGATAGATGTAAATAAAAAACTAAATCCAGATGAATCATCTGATCCTTGATTAGAAAAATAAAATACTAATACTGCCCAAATAATGATAATAATTATTAATATAATTCTTTTCTTTTTAATGTTTTTCATACTTTCCTTTCTAATCATCTATGCTATTTGTACTTAACTTAATAATTAAATCCATATTGTCATCTTCTGCTGCAACATTTCTTCTAATACTTCCACATTTTTGACATTTAAAAATAATAACATATCCTTTTTTATTGATATCTAGTCCTATTGGTTTTAATAATCCATGGCAACTTTCTTGCCTATCTCCAGGATTAACATCTACATGTTTTGAATATAAGCAAACAGGACAATGATTTCTACATGAATAGCCAAGTTTTTTAACTTGGCTACCACAATTTTCACAAACAAATTCCTCATCTATTACAGTAAAATTAGGCATTACAAAAAATTCCTCTATTCTTCAAATATACTTCCACCAATAAACTCTCTAAGTAATGAATTGTTAGGGATTAAACTCGAATCCATATCTTCAAAATATTTTAATAAAGCAATTAATCTTCTTGCTTCCATATATTCTTCATAAGTGTCTGGTATTTCTTCTAGTAATGGCATAGCATATTGTTTTAATACAGCAAGTTCATATACAATAGATGAATTAAACATACAATCAGCGTCCTCTTGAAATGGGAAAATATTTTTTTGTTCTCCCTTATTAACTGAATTCCACCTTTGCAATGTATCTAAAGCTGAATATCCTCTAAATTGATGATCTCTTACAATTCTTCTAATTAATCTCGTATCTGTTGTTGAAATTCTGTTGTAATAGTCAATGTTTAATACTGTTAAATCACTAATATATACTTTAAACTTATTTTCTTTAGGAATTAAACTTGTAAGTCTATCATTCATGCAATGAATTCCTTCTATAACAAGGATTTCATCATCTTGTAATTTTAAAGTATTTCCTTTATATTCTTTTTCTCCAATATTAAAATTAAATGTTGGCAAACTTACTTCTTTTCCTGCTAATAAATCTACTAATTGTCTGTTAAATAGATCTAAATCTAATGCTTCAATACATTCAAAATCATAATTGCCATTCTCATCTTTTGGATTGTCTTTTCTCTCTACAAAGTAGTTATCTACTGATATTGTAACTGGTTTAATACCATTTACTTTTAGACTCATACCTAGTTTTCCTGCAAACGTAGTTTTTCCTGAAGATGATGGCCCAGCAATTAGTACCATTCTTACATTTCCATGTTCTTGAATTTTTTTAGCTATTTCTGCGATTTTCTTTTCATGCAATGCTTCTGATATTAATACTAATTCTTTTGGCCCTTTTGGTTCTCTTATTTTTCTATTTAACCTATGAACTGTATTTATTCTTAGTATTTTATTTATTTCATCATATTCTTCCATTGCAGAAACCATTTTTAATGATTGACTTACATTTGGTGATAGTGTATCTGGTTCTGTAAGACTTGGATATTTTACTAAAAATCCATTTTTATATTTCACAAAATCAAATACTTTTGCAAATCCTGTAGAAATTGGCATTGTTCCATAAAAATAATTATAATAGTTTTCACAGTAATATAGTGAAACTTTATCTTTATCAACTAATGTTTGTAATTTTCCTCTAAAAGTTTCTTCTTTTTTATAGAACTCATCTGCTTCTTCTTGTGTCATTACAACCTTTGTAATTGGTAAGTCCTTTTCCACAATTTCAAACATTTTATTCCTTACATTTTGAATTACTTCATCAGTTACTTCCATGTTATCTACTGTTCCATACATAGAATTAGATAATTGATAATTAACTGTTAGTAAAGCTTCTGGATATACTTCTGCAAAAGCCTTGCTCATAACATATAATAATCCTCTAATATAAATATATCTACCATCTTTGTTTGTTCTATTAATAAATGTTATTTTTCCATTTTTATGAATAGGATGATTTAAAGATGCAATTTGATTATTATAAATAGCAGCAATAATATCTTTAATGCCACTTTTTTCCATTTGTTCTTTTAACCCATCTTTTATTGCAATTCCGTCTTGAACTTCTATTTCTTCATTCTCATAAGTTATTTTCATATTTTTTCCTTTCTAGTAAAACTAATAAATAAAATATAAAATAGTCCCACCAAAAATCGTTAGTAAAAAGCCTAATATTTTTAGTCCAAGAGTTGCTTCATTTTTATCTCCAAAACTAAAATACTTTTTTACAATTGGCCTCGCATCATATATAAATTTAACACCAAAAACAAGTGCTAATGTTCCAATTAAAATTAAAAATATTTTCACAATCAAACATCCTCTTTTTCTATAAAATATGCGTATATATTTTATTATCTTTATTGCGTTTTGTCAATTCGTTAAATATCAATTCTGTCTTTAAATTTGTCATCAACTAGTCTCTTTAATTTTATATTCTCTTTTTTCTCTAATAATGGATCTTCATTAATAATTTCCATTGCAATCTCTTGAACTACTTTTAAAGTTCCAATATCTTCAAATAAATTAGCAATTTTAAATTCTGGTATACCATGTTGTCTTGTTCCAAAAAATTCTCCAGAACCTCTTAATTCCAAGTCTTTTTCTGAAATTACAAATCCATCATTTGTGCTAGAAATAACTTTCATTCTCTGTTTGATAATTTGAGAATTTCCTTGATATTTTAAAATACAATATGACTGATATTCGCCACGTCCAACTCTTCCCCTTAATTGATGCAGTTGTGCTAAACCAAACCTTTCTGCATTTTCTATAATCATTATATTACTATTTGGAACATTTACTCCAACTTCTATTACTGTTGTCGATACTAATATATCAATATTTCCATTTTTAAACTCTTCCATAATACTATCTTTTTCTTTTTGTTTCATTTTTCCATGCAAATATTCTACACGATAGTTTGGAAATATTTTATTTTTATAATTTTCATAGATTTCCATAACAGATTTTGCATCTATTTCTTCGTTCTCTTCTACTAATGGGCAAACAATATAACATTGTCTTCCTTCTTCTATATTTTTAGCTATGAAATTATTTACTCTGAATTCCATTCCTTTTGTTACTGCATATGTTTCAATTTTCTTTCTGTTTGGTGGCAATTCATCTATTATTGAAATATCCAAATCTCCATATAATATTAGAGCTAATGTTCTTGGAATTGGTGTAGCAGTCATAACTAAAACATCTGGATTATTTCCTTTTTGAACAACTGTACTTCTTTGTCTTACTCCAAATCTATGTTGTTCATCTGTTACTACAAGCCCAAGTTTTTTAAATTTTACATTTTCTTCTAATATAGCATGTGTTCCTATTAATATATCTATCTCACCATTTTCTAATCTTTTTAATATATCTTCTTTTTTCTTTTTGGATATACCACTTATTAATAATTCGCATGTTATTCCTGAATTCTTTAATATGTCTTGAAAAGTCTCTAAATGCTGACTAGCAAGAATTGCTGTTGGTGCCATAATTGTAGCTTGATACCCAGATTTTACTGCTTTATAAGCAGCTATAAGTGCTACAACAGTTTTTCCTGATCCAACATCTCCTTGTAAAAGTCTGTTCATTGGTTTAGAACTTTCCATGTCTTTATCAATTTCTTCTAAAACTCTTAATTGTGCCTTAGTTAGCTTAAATGGTAATTTAAATATAACATCTGACATTTTTGCATCTTTACTAAATTCAATTCCAGGCTTTTTTATCTCATATTTATTTTTTAGACTTAAAAGTGCTAATTGCATTGAAAAAAGTTCTTCAAACACTAATCTCTTTTTAGCTTTATTAAATGAATCAAAATCAGATGGGAAATGTATTTGATTTATTGCTGTTGAATAATCATAAAAATTATATTTATCAAGTAAATATTGTGGCAAAGTTTCTTCTAATTGTCCATTAACTTCTTTTAGTCCTTCTTCTATAATTTTTCTTAAAGTATTTTGAGTTAATTGATAAGTAAGTGGATAAATTGGAATAATTTTTCCAGTATTTTTGTTTGCATCTTCAGATTCAAAAACAGGTGACATTATCTCAGGTCTTCCATATTTTTTAGTAACTCTTCCATAAAATTTATATCTTATATCTTGTCTAATTGATTTTTTTAAATAACTTTGATTATACCATGTAATTTGACAAGTACCAGTTTCATCTCTAACAGTAAGTTTAGAAATAAGCATATTTTTTCTGATTCTTACTTCATTAATTCTTCCTGTTGGAAATCCTGAAATTAAAGCTTCTTCTCCATCTTCTAAATCACATATATTCTTTATTTTTCCTCTATCTTCATGTTCTCTTGGAAAATATGTAATTAAATCTTTTAAATTAAAAATTCCCACTTTATTTAAAAGAGTAGCACGATTAGGTCCTACTCCTTTAATGTATTGTATATCTTTACTTAATATTTCTGGCATAAATACCTCTTTTAAAAATTATTTCATTACTTTATTTAATAATTGTTTTATTTTACTCTCTTGTTCCTCACTGTATTTATTTTCTTTTTTAAATTCAAGATATTTTTCTATTGTATTTTCCCAGCCAGTGTTTACAATTTTGTAAACTCCTTTCTTCTTAAGTTTACTTTCCACTTCATCAATTCTTATTTGATTGTTGAATAAAATATCATCTCTATTTGTGTCAAAAAACTCTTTATCAAATATATATGCAGCTGAACCATATATAAATTCTCTTTTAGGTCCAAACACTTTTTGAATAAAATATTTATTTTTATTTGGAAGTTTAAATATAATAAATCCATCTTTTAAAACTTCTTGCGTAAATTCTTCATCTGTATCTTTAATATTGTTCCAAATATTACAAGGATCAAATTGTACATTTGGAATTGCGAATTTATTCATTTTAACTTCTGGTTTTAAGTCTTTTCTTGAATATTGGAAATAATAATCTAGTAGTTTATTTCTAATTATTTTATCATCTTTTGATGAAAACAATCCAAATATTGAAGATATCTTAATAAAATCATTATATTGTTTGTCTTTTAAAAATTCAGCAAACATTTCAAACGTAATAATTTTTTGGTCAAACAATTTTCTTGTTTCATTTGGTTTTAATAAACCAATTGCATATAGAGAAACAATTGTATTTCCTGTTGAAGATGCAACTAATTCTATTGGCACAAATCCTTCACGATAGAAACTCATTAATTCTTCGTTGTTTATATGTTCATTTGCTAAATTAATTAGTTTTTTACCGACTTTAATTCTATAATCTAAATCTCTGTCTTCTATTTTAAATATTTGATAAATTCTTAGATATTTTGCATATTCTTCAGTAGTTTTAGATTTAAAATATAAATTAAGTAATCTTTTGTCATCTAGTAATCTATTTATATCTTCATCACTCAAAAATGATTTTAATGTTCTTAAATCATCATCATGCATTTCTTTAGAATCATACTCTTTTTCAATATATGCAAAATCTATTTTATTTATTATAAGTAAATATGCCATAACATCTATTGATAATTTGTTATTTAATATTTGTTTGAAATCAATATCTTTTATATAATTTTTATCAACTAAAAACTTAAAATTAGTTGCATTTACTAGGCAAAATTTTACCAAACAATCTGGATCAATTCTAAATAATTCTGAAATAATCTTTTCAGAATAATTACTTACATAATCATTACGATTTAGAATAGAATCTATAATATCTAAAAGCCTTTTATCAGAGTAAAACTCACTACCTTCAAATCTATTATTTAATGAATCTATATCTTTTTTTAGTTTTAAAAAATTGATTTCTTCTTTATATCTTAATGACCTTATTGTAGTATTATTATCATCTAATAGGGTATAAACTTTATCAACTATTTCTTTTAGGGAATTCACTTCATCTGCAGAAAGGTTCTTTGCCATTTGTCTTTCAAAATTAACACTTGCATATAATAACAACATTTTATCTGTATCAATATATTGCATGTTTTCTTTTAAAACTTTTTTAAATTCGCTCCAATAATATGTTTTATTGATGTTATGATCTTTTATTTCTTGTTCTTTCTTTTTATTTTTTATTCCTTTAAAAATATTAATTGCTAATACATTTCCAAAATTGGGATACCTTGAGATATCAGCTAAATCACTTGGACATAATACTTTAAGTATATTATTCGTTCCAAAAATTTCTTCAATCTTTGCCATTTTGCGCTCTGTTCTCATGTTTCTTCTTGCAATTATTGAAGAATTTCCTATATAATCTTGTGACAAATCAACTAATACATTTCTAGTAAGTTTATCTATTGTAAGATCTGCAACATCAGAAACACTAAGTAACTTTTTAGCAGTAGCTATTAATGAACTATTATGTTTTTGGTTTTCTGGTGATTTGTTCATTTTTAATCTATAAGCTGTATTCAAGAATTCTGCCTTTTCACCTTCAATCATGTCTTGCTCTAATAATTTAGCAACATGGAAAATGTATATTTCTTTATCAAAAATATCTTCATATTCTTCAAATATAGCTACTAAATCATCAAAACCACCATCTAAATTTGTTAGTTTTTTCTCAAATTCAATTAATCTTTTACTTGGCGTGTTGAATCTATATGCGGCTCTAATATCCTCAATTCCTGTAGGAACGCCCAGTTGCATTAATATTTCTCTAATACTTAAATCTTCTACTTTTTTAGATAACATTTGTACTTTTCCTCTTATTATAAATAATTGTAAATTCTACCTAATTCTTCTTTAAATGGATTATCATTTACGTAAACATCCATATTTTTAATACTTTTTTCAAATAATCCTTTATTTTCTGTACTTTTTGTTAATAGAATTGCAGTGTTTTTAAATCTATCAGTATTTATTTTTTCTATAGCATCTTGTACTGAATCTACATATAAAATCTCTATTTCATAATGATTTTCATTTGCATAAATATATATAGCTTCTTGCAATTTTATTAAATCTTCTGCTTCGCAATATAATCCAATATTGTTATAAGAATAAAACTTAGAACTTATATTCTCTTTATCTAATAATTGATAAATTGATGTATCTCCAATTATAACAATATCTTTTACAAATCCATTTATTTTCTTGATATCATCAAATGAGTAATCATTTTTTTCGTAAATAAGATTTTGAACATTTTTCTTGCTAAAAATATTTTTTAAAATACTCATTAGTATTTGATTAACACCTGTCATAAAAGCTTCATGCAATAATATTACCTTAGTTTTCCTAGTTAATGCCTGTAAACAAACATGTAAAGTTACATATGGATCTCCTTTATATATAATAATTTTTTGAGAATTTTGGGGTGTAAATTCTACATCTTTGTATTTGTCTACAATTTGTAACATTTTTTTAATTTTAATCTGTTTTTTGCTTACTTTTACATCTTCTTTATTTGCATCCATTAATAAATTTCCATTTGCAATAATAGACTCTTTTAAACTTTCTAATATTTTATTTAAATCATCATTTTGCAATGTGTAATCACTAACGTTACTCTTAAGTACTTCTAAATCAACATTTCCCATATTTTATCTCCTAGTTTAACTGGTAATGTACATTTTATAACGTTTAAATTTTATCATTTAATATATTTTTTTTCAATACAAAAATTTATTTATACGGCAAAAAATTCCACAGTAATTGTGGAATTTTATTTGTGATACAATAATTGTCCTATACAACTTTTATTCTTCTTCATTATCAAAATAATCTTCTGTATCCATAACATTTTCACCATCATTTTCAGATTTCATTTTACCATCATGTATTTTAATTTTTCTATCTTTTATTTTATTATTTTTATTAACATCTTTTTTCATTTCTTCACTTTGTTTTTCTGCAACTTTGTTTGCTTTGTCCATAATATCTGGCACGTAATCCATTAACTTATCTATTGCTGAACTATGTTCTATAGGCATTACTTTGATAGAATCTTTTTGGACTAATACAAAAGCTACAGGGTTTATTGAAATACCAGCTCCGCTTCCACCTCCAAATGGAAGTCTATATTGTACTTCTTCTTCCTTATCTTTTCGTTTATATTCATCTAATGTTTCTCCTTTAAATTCGCTACCACCTGCAGCAAATCCAAAACTTACTTTTGATATTGGAATAATTACCATTCCAGTTGTTGTCTCTATAGGATCTCCTATAATTGTATTTACATCAACCATATCTTTGATATTATTCATAGCTGTTTCCATTAATACTTCGATTGGATGTTGTTCACTCATATTCTTACTCTCCTTTTACTTTTTTCTTTATTATTTCCTATATTTTTTGGATTATACAATTTGTTTTGCAATATTCATAAATTCAAAAAACGAAAAAACAAATAAAGAATTAGCAGAAAGCTTTAAGGAATTTACATTATAAAAAAATGGAGTAATTCTAAAATTACTATTATCTAAAAAGTTACACCTTGCAATTATATTTTGAATAATAATATTTAACATAGGAAAAATCATAGCTGTAGCAAATGCATCTGATGTGCTATATTTAAGGTTTAAGTCAATATTTTTCAAATTATTAATAATTTTATTATCTTTTTTTAGTATATTAGCAATCTTTTTATTATCATATTTATATTTCTTAATATTAATGTTTAACCTTATTCCATTTATTATTACTCCTTTATTATTAACATTAATCTTTAGTATTTTTATGATAGAAAATATTAATAAAGAAACATCTACATCAAAATTATCTAACTCCAATTTTTTAATATGATATGAATTTAAACTAAAATCAATATTATTAATTTCTACTTCGATTTTAGAAAAGATTATTCCTAAAAATAAAAAAACAAAAAATACTAATAATAGTTTCATTTAAAACTCCTTATTAGTATTTTTTTCCATTTTTAAATAAATATACAAATAATTTTATTGTTGGTTCTTCTTAGTTTTTGAAATTACAATATCTCCAAACATTTCTTTCTGTTCTGCTGTAATTTTATTTCTTCTACTAAGTTCCAAAACTCCAGAAAAAGCTGTTACTACTTCTGCCTTTGGCTTTTCTTTTAAAGAAAACAACTTACTAAAAACAAATTTAGGTTTTCTAACTAATTCTCTAAATATTTCTTTTACTTTTTCTGAAACAGAATATGTATCATATACAGCAATTTTTTCGATATTTTTGCTATCTTCATTTTTCTTATTTTCGTTTCTCTCAACTAATTTTCTGTATTGCTCTACAATATCATTTTGTGTGTATTCTTTTTCAATTTCTAATTTAGGTAATTCTATTCTATCTGGCATTTTATAAAGTCTTTTTGAAAAAACTTGTATTCTTTCTCTAAAGATATTACTTATCTCTTTATATTTTTTATATTCGATAATTCTTCTTAATAATTCTTCTTCACTTATTTCTGCTTCGTCATCAATTTCTTTTGGTAAAAGCCCTCTTGATTTTATTAATAATAATGTTGAAGCCATAACTAAAAACTCACTAGCAATATCTAAATTCAATTCTTCTTGAGCTTTTAAATATTGAAGATATTGCTCAGTAATATCTGAAATGCTAACTTGATAGATATCCATTTTATTTTTATCTATTAAATATACCAATAAATCTAATGGACCTTCAAAATTATCTAGTCTTAGTTCATATTTTTTTGATTCAAGTGATATTATTTTGTTATTCATATTTAATCCTATTCTTTATTTATTTACTTCTTCAAAAGCAATTTCTATGCTTTCACTCATATATCCTTTTTGATATAAATAGTTTTTAATATCTTGATATTCAGCATTTTTTTGCTTCTTTATGATAATTGTTTTAGCTGAAGATATTTCATATTTTAGCATAGTATCTTTATTTTTGCAAATATAATCATCTACTATATTTTTACTTACACCTTTTTGTGTAATCTTATATTCTACTTCTCTTATTGACATGTTTTTTAATGCCATATATTCTTTAATTGCTCTTTCTACATATGAATAATCATCAATATATTTTTGTTCTTTAAAATATTCTATCGCATCTTCAACCATGTTTTCATCTTCATCTGCAAATTTGATTCTGACCTCTTCTTCAGTTCTTTTTTTATACATAATATATTTTAGTATTTTGTTTCTTAATGCATCCTGTTTTTCTGCTTCTTCCAAATTATTTGTAAAATTCATTTCATCTCCTTAAAACAACCTTGCTAAAATTTTATATAAAAAAGCAAGGACATATAAATTTATGTCCTGCTAATTTTTTAATTTATGCTTCTACATCATCTTCTGGATCAATATCTTCTTCAGGATCTTTTTCTTCCTCAACTAATGCATTTTCAAATGCTTGGTTGAAATTATCTCTAACTTTCTTTTCAACCTCTTGCATAAATTTTGAATCTGTTTCTAACATCTTTTTGATATTATCTCTTCCTTGACCAATTTTTTCTCCATTGTAGCTGAACCATGAACCGCTTTTTTCGATAATATTTAAATCTACTGCTAAGTCTAATACACTACCCTCTTTAGAAATACCTTTTCCATAAATTATATCAAATTCAGCCTCTCTAAATGGAGGAGCAACTTTATTTTTTACTACTTTTACTTTTGTTCTATTTCCAATAACATTTCCATCTTGTTTTAATGCTTCTACTCTTCTAATATCCATTCTAACAGATGCATAATATTTAAGAGCTCTACCTCCTGGAGTTGTTTCTGGATTTCCAAACATTATTCCTACTTTTTCTCTTAATTGATTTATGAAAATAATTGTTGCATTTGTTTTGTTAACAGTACCAGCCAATTTTCTTAAAGCTTGTGACATTAATCTAGCTTGTAAACCTATATGAGAATCTCCCATATCTCCATCTATTTCTGCTTTTGGAACTAATGCTGCAACAGAGTCCACTACAACTATATCTATTGCACCACTTCTAATTAATGCTTCTGCAATTTCTAATGCTTGTTCACCTGTATCTGGTTGAGATACTATTAAGTTATCTACATCAACTCCTATTTTCTTTGCATATGATGGATCTAATGCATGTTCTGCATCTATAAATGCTGCTTCTCCACCTTTCTTTTGAGTTTCCGCTACAGCGTGTAAAGCTAATGTAGTTTTACCAGAAGATTCTGGTCCAAATATTTCTATAATTCTTCCTTTTGGAATACCACCAATTCCTAAAGCAATATCCAAATTTAATGCTCCTGTAGAAATAGCTTCTACATTCATTGATTTATAATCTCCAAGTTTCATTACTGAACCTTTACCAAATTGTTTTTCTATTTGACTCATTGCTGCATCTAATGCTTTTCTTTTTTCTTGATTATCTCCCATTTATTTTTCCTCCTAACAAATGTTTGTTTGTAAAACTTATGTTCTTATTATATCGTTAATTTTTCTTTTGTCAATACTTTTTTTAAAAAAATTAAATTATTTTTTCCTTTATTTTCCTTACTTTTTGAAACATACTTGGCGAACACTTTTTCTCTAATACTGTCTATACCATTTTTCTATATTATGATAAATATTAAACAAGTTTGGTGAAATACTTCCAATTAATTTTTGATTGTAAACTACAATACTTGTATTTCTATATAGTCCTATATAAGGTGCCTCTTCTAAATAAATATCAAAAATTCTATTATACTTATCATATAAAATTCTTTCATCTGATGTATTATTAACTATATTTAATATATCTGCAACTTCTTGATTGTAATAATTTGCAATATTATTATTTCCGAAAAATGTATTTAAACTTGGTGAAAATCCTAATGTTAAACCAGCTAAAATGCAATCATAATTCCTCTCATTAAATGCGTTGTTATATACATTATTAGATAAATAATTAATTGTAACAGGTATACCAAAATCTGCTAACTGCTGTTTTATATTTTCTGCTACTCTTACTCTTCTTTCGTTACTAGTATCTACAGAAATAGAAAATGCAATTTTTTTAGTGCCTACTTCATCAGTTTTTTGCCATGAATTTCTATTAAATCTCCATCCATTATTTACTAATAATTCAGATGCTGCATTTGTATCTACAGTAACATTTAAGTCTTTTGTATATAACCAATTTCCCATATCTAAACTACAGTTTGATGAAACATAGCCAGGTCCAATACATGTAGCTATAATATTGTTTTTATCAATGATCATACTAATTGCTTTTCTAACTATTGGATCATTTAATACATCTTTTTGTGTATTAAACGCTAAGAAATCATATTCTCTAGCTTTAAATTCTATTTTGGTATATCCTAATGTACCTATATATTCTTCTATATTATTGGCTTTTACAGTTAATAAATCTATTTCACCATTTTTAAAAGCAGAATATGCTTCTCCTATAGAATTATATAAATTGATATCTATTTCTGTTGCCATAGGCTTTCTTGAAGCATCCCAATATCTTTCATTTGGCTCTAATTTAATTTGATTCGAACTAATATCTTTAATTTTAAATAATCCTGTTCCAATTGGTATTTTTTCACTTGTTAAAAAATCTTCTCCTTCATAGTATTTAGCAGACATAATTGGAAATGTTAATTGATACTCAAAAAAAGGAATTGGTTCTGATATTGTAATTTTAAAAGTATTTGAATCTAATACTTCTAATTGAGTAACATATTTTAAGTTTTCCAAATATAATGGACTAACTTTAGCATCCAAAAGCAAATCAAATGTAAACTGTATATCATCTGTTGTTAAATTAGAATTATCTTGCCATAGTACGCCTTTTCTTAATTTGACCAAATAATTATAATCATCAATTTTTCCTATTTCTTCTGCTAAGCAATATTCTAATTTATAGTTTTCATCTAATGTAACTAGTGGTTCATATACTAACTTTGAAATTTCTTGAACATTTCTATTATTAGATAATAATGGATTAAATGTATCAATTTCAGCAATAGATAATCTTAAATCTGTTAGAATATTATTTTGTGTAGAAGTTTGATCTAAACTAATATTAGATGTGTCAGCTTTATTTTGAGAAATAATATAAAATGTATATCCTACTAAAACAGCTACCACTAAAGCAAAAACGTACTTAAAAATATTATTATTCATACAAAATTACCTTTCTTCTCCACAATAATATATTATTTTTTTACCATTTTCAATACAAAAATAAAAAAAGCATAACTAAAATTTAGTTATGCTTATATTTATTTTATAAACTATTTTCTAGACTCTATAATTAATTTAATTCCTGTTCTGTCTTCACCTTCAACTTGAACTTCAGCAAATGCTGGTATGCATACCAAATCTACACCAGATGGTGCAACAAATCCTCTTGCTATAGCAACTGCCTTTATTGCTTGATTAATAGCCCCTGCTCCTATTGCTTGCATTTCTGCTCTCGTAGATTCTTTTACCAAACCTGCTATTGCACCTGCAACTGAATTTGGATTTGATTTTGATGAAATTTTTAAAACTTCCATTTTTCTTCCTCCTATTATTTTTATTTTATCTTGTGTTTCGATACCAGATAATTTTATATTGTTTTAATTCCACTGTCTATAATTTGGAAGAAAGTTGCTGGAGTTTCGTATGTCATTTTTTACCAGTATTCTTAATGCTTTTACACTTTATGACAATATGTATTATAAATTGATATTTTATTCAATAATTGTTGTCGTTTTTTTGTAAATATTATTCAGTAATATCAAGAACAGATGTAACATCTCCACTCATTGTTGTTGGTAAAACACCATTCCATTTTTGAATAAATTGTTGTTTGATTTCAATTTCTTTTAATTCTAAAGCTTTATCTGTAGTACTTTCATTTTGAATTTGCATTACTTTAGCATTAGCTTCTGCTTCTGCAATTTTCTTTTCGTTCTCAATTTTTGCTTTTTCTAGTTCATATTGAGCCTGTTTTGCTTGTTGTTCTGCAACTTGTTTATTTTCAATTGCTTGATTATAAACATCAGAGAAATCTAAATCAGTAATATTAAAATCTACAACCGTAAATCCTCTTCCTTCTATTTTCTCAACTAATGTTTCTTGCATTTTGTCTGATACTTCACTTCTTTTTGTAATTAACTCCTCTGCAGTATACTGTGCAGTAATGCTCTTTACACTTTCTAATATAGCTGGACTAATAACTATTGCCTCATAATTTGCTCCAACTTCTTTAAATAGTTTATATGCACTATCTTTATTAACATTATAATTTATGACAACATTTAATGAAACTTCCTGCAAATCTCTACTTGCAGTACCACAACTTGTTTCAGCTTTTTGAGTCCTACAATCTATTAAATAAATGTTCTCTATTATTGGTAATTTTAAATTAAGACCTTCTTGAACAGTATTTTCACTTGCTTTTCCAAATCTTGTTTTGATACCAACAAATCCTGTAGGTACTGTTGTAAAACATTTTAACAAAACTAAAAATACTAATAATACAACTAATATTGTAATAATAATTGAGATTTTTTTAGTCAATTCTAAATTTTTCATGCTCAAAATCCTCCTATTTAATTTAATCACAACAAAATTATTATACCATATTTACATAAAATAATCAATAAAAAAGCCACATATTCTGTGGCTTTTCACTTATTTATTAATTCTTGTTATAGAAACTACTTTATTAGTATTATCATCTATTTCAAAAATGCATCCATTTAGTTTTGATTTATCATCTGATACTTTATATTTTTCTGGAAGTGAAGTCTCAAATCTTTTTATTGAAACATCTACATCCATACCTATTACCGATTTCTTAGGCCCAGTCATACCAATATCTGTAATATATGCTGTACCTTTTTCTAAAATTGTTTCATCTGCTGTTTGCACATGAGTATGCGTTCCAAAAACTGCTGTAACTCTTCCATCTAAAAAGTATCCCATAGCAATTTTTTCTGCTGTTGCTTCTGCATGAAAGTCAATAAATATTAAATCTGTTTGTTCTTTTATTTCATCTAAAATATCTTTTACAACTGTAAATGGATTTTCAGATAATACGGTCATAGAAGTTCTTCCTATTAAATTTATAACTCCAATTTTTTTGCCCTTGCATTCATAAATATCATATCCTCTACCAGGATTGTTATTAGGATAATTTGCTGGTCTAATAATATGTTTGTCATCAATAAATTGGAATATTTCTTTTTTGCCCCATGTATGATTTCCCATTGTAACAACATCTACATTTAGTGCTAACATATCTTTGTACATTTTTTCAGTTAACCCCATTCCATCTGCCGCATTTTCGCCATTTACAATAACAAAATCTATTTGGTTACTAGTAATAATTCCTGGTAAAACCTCTTTTAATTTTTGAAGTCCAGATTTACCAACAATATCACCTACTGCTAAAATTTTCATCTTCTTGTCCTTTCTAATTTCTTCAATATAATTATTTTAACATAATAAAGTAAAAAAATCTATAATTTGTTAAACAATAAATGTTAAGCTATACCTTTTATATTGATATTTTCTTTAATTAATTATATAATTCTAAATAAATTATTACAAAAGGATATTTGATATGGAAAATAAAATCTCATTAAAAAATCGTATTATTAGTTTTTTATTAAAATATGGATTAATAATTATTTCAATTATAATAGGTATTCTTGGATTATGTTCAATATTCATTACTGCTTACTTTGAAACAACTTATAATTCTGCTCCAGAATTTACAAGATATCGTTTTTCTGTCGGAATTAAAGAGATCATACTTTTAATAATTTTTACAATACTAATATCTTTTTCATATAAAAAAATCTTTCCAAAAATCTCAAATACATTGTTGCTAATCCCTTTATCTATTTTTATTTTTATTATTTATATATTATGGATATATATTCTAAAATTAGCACCAATTGCAGATCAAATTAAGATTCATGAAATTACAAGATATTTTATTGGAAATGACTTATCATTTCATTTAAGTCCAACACAGTACTTATTCCTTTATCCATACCAATTTGGATTAATATATTTTATATCATTTTTTTACAAAATATTTGGTGAAAACTATATGGTTATAGAATATTTCAATACTGTTTGTTCTATAGCAAATTTCTATTTGTTATATTTCATTACAAAAGAAATATTTGAAGATAAAAATTTACAAAAAATTGCAATATTATTAATAGCAGGTTTTTCCTTATATTGGTTATTTTTTAATGTTCACTTCTATGGAAATATCATCGGTTTAACTTTTGCATTAATTTCTATTTTGTTAATACTTAAATATTTAAATAATAACAAATTACTCTACTTATTGTTTGCTGGCTTATCAACTGGAATGGCTATTCTAGTAAAATCAAATTATAATATTTTTCTTTGTGGAATTGTTATTATTTTACTTTTAGATATTATACAAAATTGGAATAAGAAAAAAATATTTGTTATACCAATATTTATTATTAGCTATTTATTTATAAGTTTTTCGTATAACTTAATTATTGAAAAGAAATATTCTGTTGATTTACCTGATGGAGTTCCAATGATAAATTTTATATATATGGGAATGTCAGAAAATGGAGATTATATAACTCCTGGTTGGTATAATGATGAAACATTAAATGTTTATTATGATAGTGAATGTAACACAGAAAAAAGTATAGAAAGATCAAAAGAATTAATTAGAGAAAGATTAAACTACTATGCAAATAATCCCAATCAATTTTTTAAGTTCTATTCACAAAAAATAGGATCTACATGGTTAAATCCTACTTTTCAAACTATTTGGTGTAGTACTCCTGGAGTTAGATATATTTGGGATGGAGAATATGCAACATATATTAGTTATCACAAAACAATATTAGACATGGTATCATCAAACGGAAGGCTTTACAGAATTGAAGAAAACTACTTTAATATTTATCAAGTAATAATATTTATATTCAGTTCTATTGGAATATTTATTATTTGTAAAACAAAAACATTTAATTTACAAAAATCTTTATTACCTATCATTTTTATAGGAGGTTTCTTATTCCATATTATATGGGAAACAAAAGCAATTTATGTTATTCAGTATTATTATTTGTTATTACCTTTTGCAGCATATGGAATAAATTTAATATCAGAGAAAATAATAAAAATTATAGAAGAAAAAAAGACAATGCAATAAAGCATTGTCTTTTTAGCTACAGTAATTACATAATATACTTCTAAGTCCTAAGTCTAAATCTATTTTCCCATTTTTATAATTGTAATCTAAATCTATTAATTCTTTTAAAATTATTCGTAATTCATCATTTTTAAAATAAGAAGCTTGTTTTTTATATTTTGAAACTAAAAATGTCTGATTAGGCTTTAACTCTAATGATGTAACAATATCTCTATTTTCTTTTATAGCAATTGTACATAAATATAACTTTTTAAAATGATTATATAATGTAACTAGTATTTTTTGAACCGCCTCTTTTTGATATATTAAATTATCTAAAATATCTAATGCAACATCTATTTTTTTAATTGCTAAATTATCTGTTAAATCAAATATTACACTTTCTATTTGTCTTACTGCCAAACTTTGGACAACATCTTTTGTAATTGTTCCGCCTTTTCCAGCATATTCAATCATTTTTCTAATTTCATTTATTAGATTTTGCAAGTTCGTTCCAGATATTTCAATTAAATAGTTTAATGTACTATCTTCACATTTCACATCATACATTGAACATATTTGTTTTAATTTTCTAACAATTTGTATAGGCTTTAATTCTTCAATATTTGAAACAATTCCTTTTTTAGATATAGCTTCATATACAACATTTTTATCAACTTCTACTTCTGTAAATATTAAAATATTTTCATCCAAAACTGCATCATAACTGTTTTCTATGTAATCTGCTATCTTATCTTGAAGTGGAGACCCTGATTTTTTTCTTCCATCTTTTTTGAATAATTCTGAATTTTTAACAATTACTAATTTTTTATCACAACCAAATGCAGGTGTCTCTAAAATAGATATTAAACTTTCAACATTAGATTCATCTACTAAAACATAATTTATCCCTAAAATTCTTCCTCCAAAAGATTTTTTTATTTTATTTATTGCAACTTGAACTAGGTATTGCTCTTCTCCATATATTAAGTATAAGGGTTCTATTTTAGAAGATATACTTTTTTCTAAAGCTTCATAATTTAAATCCATTTTCTCACCTCTTTTCTTGTTATATTTTATTATCTTTTTAATAAAAAAACAAGTATACAAAATAAAAAACTCTTTAGTTATTAACTAAAGAGTTTTTTTATTAATTATCTGCTACTAGTAAGTATTATATATTCACCATCTTTATACATCTTTAATTGGTATCTATTTACATATTGTAATACTACTACTTCATTATATTCTTCTGCCAATTGTTCGTCATTATATATATTACTTGTTATCCTCTCTGTAAAAGTAACTTCAATGTTACCTCTGTCAATACTATATGTTCCGTTATATCTATAATAACTTCCATCTCCTCCTGCTCCTGCTACTGCAAGTGTTGGTTTATATACTGTACCATCTTCACTGAAAATAAATACCTCTTCTTGATAGTCATCACTATAATATGAGCCATTCATTGTAGTTAATGGAAGAACTGGATTTGGTACTCCTTTCCAACTTCCTGTTAATATTCTTTCTCTCATCGCCATAATATCACCAATATCTCCAAGTGTACCTAACTCATCATTTGAAAATGTAACATCTGAAGCTTTAACATCAAAGCAGAAATCATTTAATACATCTTCTATTCCAACAATTGCTCTTCTTAAACTAATAACATCATTTATATTAATTAATCCGCCTAGATAAACATCATCATAATATGTATTTCCCATTTGATGAACAGTGTACAAACATGGACCATAATCACAATACAAAATTAATGTTAAGACATTAGGCAATACACGAGTATTAATGTAATAACTTCCACTTTCTATTTCTCCTCTTGTAAAATAGTAATTTGCATCATATACAGAATCTACAGCTAAAACTGCACTAGTTTCTATTGCTGTCCATGAATCATCAAATTTTAATAAATCTAATAAATCTATTAAAGAATTCATTCCTGTTTCAAAACTAGGATTCATTTTTACATATATATCATGTTCATCAACTTTTACATAATCTTTTGTTACCTGTGAGCCTTCTGCAACAAGAAGATCTGGATTTGGTTCTACAGGATTTCCTACTACTTCTGGGATTTCTACACAAAAATCAAATGGTACATCAGATAAATATGCTAATGGTTTAAGAGTTTCCTCGTTCCAATGAGATGTTTTAAATTCTCCTTTATTTAACCATGCGTATATACCATTTCCATCATTAGTTGCATGATACTTTATTTTTAAATTAACTATGCTAGCCCAGCCATTTGAAAGAGCTCTTTCTGTAGGCTCAGCTAAAAATATGATTCTGTTATCAATAACATTATATGATGTAACTTCCCATGATTCTGTCATAGACTCTATTGAATCAGGTTGTGCACCTTCCATACATAATTCAGCTTGAATTCCATTTAAACTACTATAATTTGGATCCTCTTCAACAGTTAAAATAAGAGTTGACCCATTAAAATCAACATATTTATTATTAGCTGTTAATGTTACACCATTTGATGAAACAACAGGATTTGCCTCTGAAAACTCATTTGGTCTATCATCAAAATATGTAGCTGAAGTATTTGTTGAAGCAACTACGGTATTTGCACTATTTGTGTTATTTGTTGTATTAGTTGTAATATGTATAACATTTGTGCTATTACTATATGCTGTATTTGTTGTATTTACCACATTTCCAGCAGCTTGAACTACTGTAATACAAGCAAACATTATTACAGTAATTACTGTTAAAATTCTTAGAAATTTTCTTTCCATTTTTTTCCTCCGTTTAATTATTTATTTTTTTATTTTTTTATTTTTAAAAATAAATGACAAAATTATAATTACTACTAATATAATAATTAGTAAAAAAATGTTGTTACTTAGTTTTAATGTAATATCTTCACTTTCTATGGTATTTAATTGTGAATCTACCATTTTTATATCTTTAAGATTTATATCACTCTTTTTATTTACTTTAAAAACTACTTCTAAAACATCTTCATCATTTAAATGCAATTTCTCATCAAAAAACGCTTCATCTGTTATTTCTATAATAAATTTTCCATTTTCCTTATTGAAAGCTGTTAATGAAAAATTATCATTTAAAACATTAGTTTCTAATATTTCTAAGTCATCTTTTTTATAATCAAAAGTACCCTGTAGTCCCAATGCACCTTTTTCTAATTTTTTTATACTAACAATTATTTTTATTTCATCTTTATTATCTGTTTTTTCTTTTTTTAATGAAACATAATTATTTGACGCAGCAAACACATTTCCACACAATAATAAAATTGCTAATATAATTGTTATAAAAATACATTTTTTATTCATTAAATAACATCCTCGTATTTCTTATATTTAACATAAAATACTATTGCTAATATTGATAAAACTATAAAATATGGTAATATTATTTTTTCATTACCTGCTTTAGGTAGTACCTTATTTGCAGTATTCGAATCTTGATTTGAAGTGTTATTGTTTCCATTGTTGTTTCCATTGTTGTTTCCATTATTGTTTCCATCATTAGTATTTGATACTTTTACAACTTCAATTTTTTGTTCTACTGTTTTTCCTTCATAAGTAATAGTTATTTTTGTGTTACTTGTTTTTAATTCAGATGTTGGACTATATGTATAATTTGTTACTACTTCTTTTGTTCCATCTGAATATTCTGCAGTAATTTCCATTCCTGTTTTATCAAATTTTTCTCCTTCAGTATATTTAGTTTTATTTGGAGCTTTTGTTATTGTAATTTTTGATAATGTTTTTGTAGAACTTGGTACATTTGCACCAGTTTTATCAACTACGTTTACAGTTTTTGATACTTCAGTATTTTCAAGATTTGGAACACCAGAAGCAATTAAATTTGTTATTTTAACTTCTGTTTCACCTAGTCTTGCTTCATCTTTTACTTTAAATTCAAAAGTTACTAAATCAGTAGTATCAGTTATGAAAGCATCAGTATCTGCAACATTTATAACTTCTGCTAGGAAAACTCCTGTATCAGAATTAAAGCCTGATATCATCCAACCATTTGTTACATTTTTATTAGATAATTCTAATACTTCTTCATCATATTTTAGTGTTCCCTGCAATCCGTTAACTCCATCTCCTATACCTGTTACCGGAACAGTTACAGAAAGAGTTTTTCCAACTAAAACTACATCAGGAGCTTTTATTTCTGCTTTTGCAGTTTCTGTAGCAAAAACTATTGTTGAAAATATTACAATAGCTAATGCTAAAATGAATGATATTTTTACTTTTCTCATTTGTCTAATCTCTCCACATAATAAATTTTACATATACATTTTATATTTGTTTATCTCTAGTTTCAACATAAATACTTAATTGAAAACAAAAATATATATTGTTGTAAAAAAAAGAGAAGATTGTAATGTAAATGTAATCTTCTCACTTTTTTTTATTTTAGTTTTTCAAGTATTTGTTCTTTTGTTAATCCTAATTTTTCAAGCTCTTTAATCTTATTTTTCATTTCTTCTATAAGCTTATCAACTTTCGAGTCAACCACTTTATTTGGGTTTTCAGTAATAAATGTTCCCTTTGTTGATATTGTGATTATTACTCCTTTATTTTCAAGTTCTGAATAAGCTTTTTTTACTGTATTAGGATTAATTCCAAGAGTTGTTGCCATTTCTCTAATTGACATTAATTGTTCTTTTGGTTTTAGAATTCCTAATGCTACATATCTTTCTATTTCTGATATTATTTGCTCATATATAGGAATTCTACTCTGATAATCTAAATTAATCATTTAAAACTCCTCCTATATTTCATTACTATCTTTTTCTTCTATAGTATCATACGTGTATTCCGTGCCTTCTTTTTCGTAATATTCTACATTTTCCTCTTTTACTTTTTTCATATCTTTTTTTACAATTTCATTTATCTGTTTTATATCATTTGTAAGGTAATAGAAATCAAAGAAATATCTTCCATGATTATAGTTTCCGCGAATCATATAATAATTTTTTGTACTATCAAAATCGCTATCTTTACTTGAAATTATATATTTTATAACATCTCCTTCATAATAGCTAAAATAGTAATTTCCATAATTACTGTCAAATGTACTTGTTTTGTCATTAATTAATTCGTTTTCAATAGATAATCCATAATACCAACTATCTAATTGATCATTACTAACATTTTGTAAAACTTTCATAGTTTGTTTATTTTGATAATCTGCAAACAATTTTAACATTTCGTTTGATGTATCAATTGGAAACAATCTTGATATTAGCATATGATTTATATATATCTTTTTTTCAAATGCTTCTTTATAAAATTCTTTAAACTCTATAAATTGTTTTGCATTCATGATATTTACTACAAGTTTTAATTCATCATCTATATCTTTTTGAACATTCTTATCACTAATTTCGATGTTGTTAAAACTTATCACTCCATTTTCTGTATAATCTTTTTTAAGAGCATTAATATAACCTTTATCCAATATCTCAGCTATTTTATTTATTTCATCATTTCCTACATTTAGGTGAAAGCTTACTTCCTTATTGTGTTTATCTCTTACACTAACAAGTATTGAATGTTCTAAAACAGCATCATCATTCCCAGATTTTTTATTTTTTTCAATTTCAATCAATGTATTAATTAATTCTTTATCAGACGTGTAACTTATTAGTGTATCACTTTCATAATAACCATATGTATTTCCAAAATCCAATCCGATTTCTTTAATATCATTAATATTCATATAGCTATCTTCTAAAGCTAACTTGTCATAAATCCAATCAGAAACATTACATATTCCTATTAAAGAAAATGTAATAATACATAATGCTGGTATTGAATATTTAAATGGTATTTTTTTCTTTACTATAAAATCATACGCAAAATAATAGAATATTATTAGAGTATACAAGATTATGCTAACGCCATCCATTTTTTTTATATAATGTACAAGAACAAACATTGGAACCATTGTAAGTGCTTTTATAATCAAATGCACTTTATAGCTTTCAAATGATTCTTCTGCATTTTCCATTTTTCTTTTTTCAAATAATTTTAATCCTATAAAAATATATACAACACTTAATAAAGCTGTTCTAATAAGTGATTTCGGTAAATATGCTAAATCGCCTGACATAAAACCATTATATATAATACTAGATGGTAACGTAAATGTTCTATAATTTGGAGTGTAAACATATTGTGAAACTATTTCATCATTTTCTGTAAAAATTATTTTATTATTTTCTTCAAATCTGTTAAAACTTGCTATACAGAAAGGTATTAAGAATAGTATTAATAAAGTTACTGCGCATTGTGTTAAAAATGTTCCTGATACGCTCATTGCAATATTAGAAGCAATAAATATAAATATGTAAGCTAACCACATCATTAAAAACATATCAAAAATCATTGCTGGAAATATATATATTGTTTTACTAACTAAACTAACTATCATAAGTAATATAGCAGTTACTACTTGAATTAATGTAATTAGTATAATTCCTCCAATTGTGTTAGTAATAAATACTGTACTCCTTTTTAATGGCATAGAATTTATTAGATCTACACTGTTTTTCTTAAATACATATCCAAACAAAACATAAGAAATTGTTATAGGTATGAAAAACATACCAAAAATATTTATTAAAGAAATTTCAACCGAATTTGCTACTCTCTTTATATCTGGTCCACCAGACTCAAAAGTAACTGATAATGTAGTAAATACTGGAACTAATATACATATCAAAAGCAATATACCTTTTGATTTTTTTAAGTTTTCTTTTAAGTATTTCCAACTAAATAACTTGGTTAAATTCATATCCTAACACCTCCATTTCATAAATAAATACTTCTTCTAATGTTAATGGTAAAAAATCTAATATTATAGGATTTAATCTGTTTAAATAATCTTCTGATAATTCTCTATCACCTTTTATTATAATTGTTGCAACACTTCCTGTTTTCTTAAAGCTCATTATTTCTAAACCATTAAATGTCTCTTTATCAAAATCTTCTTTTAATGATATTTGAACTTTGAACATATTTGTTTTTAGTGAATTAATATCACTTTCAAATAAGATTCCTCCTTTATAAAGTAACCCTAAATTATCACAAATATCTTCTAACTCTCTTAAATTATGGCTTGTCATAATAATAGTTGTTTCTTTTTTCTCCATTTGTTTTACAATTATTTTTTTAATTAAATTTCTAATTACTGGATCTAATCCATCAAATGTTTCATCGAAAAACATATAATCAGCATTTGTTGCAATTGCACATATTAGTGCACACTGTCTTTTCATACCTTTTGAAAAGTTCTGAACTTTTGAATTTATATCTAGTTTTAAGATCCCAGCTAATTCCTCTAAGTATTTCATATCAAAATTATCATATAGTGACTCATAAAACTTTGCCATATCTTTTAATGTATAGCCTGGGAAAAAATAAAGATCATCTGGAATAAATACTAGTTTTTGTTTTAAAATTTCATTATCTTCTATTTCAATCCCATCTATTTCTATATCTCCTGAATCCCTTCTATAAATATCATTAATTATTCTAAGTAATGTAGACTTTCCTGCTCCATTTGCACCTATAAGACCATAAATGGAGTTTGTCTTAATATTACAATTTAAATTTTCTAAAACTTTTTTATTTCCAAAAGCTTTATTTAGATTTGTTATTTTTAACATAAAATCTCCTTTCCTTATTTGAGTACCATAGTTTCACAGGGACGTTCCTTTTAGTTCCATTTTGGCACATTGGGGACACTCCTTTTTATAAAGAGTGTCCCTTTAGTTTCATTTTGGAACTAAAAGGAACGTCCCTGTGAAACTATGAAACTAAAAAAAATAATTGTACTACTTGTGATAGTACAATTATATGATAAAATATTTTTTTGTCAATATTATTAATAAAATATTAATAATTTTAATATCCTGGTTTTTCTAAAAGTCTAAACATATTTTTCTTATATTCCTCAACACCTGGTTGATTGAATGGATTTACTCCAAGCATACTTCCTGAAATTGCAACTGCTTTTTCAAAGAAATATATTAACTCTCCAAGGTTTTCTTCATTCAGTTCTTCCATTTCAATCAAAAAATTTGGAACATTACCTGTAACGTGTGCTAATATTGTTCCTTCCATTGCTTTAGAATTGACATATCCTAAAGTTTTTCCAGCCAAATAATTTAGTCCGTCTAAATTTTGATCATCTGGTCCAATTTTTACTTCTGAAGAATTAATTCCAACTTTAAGAACTGTTTCTATTAAGTCTCTTCTTCCATCTTGAATATATTGTCCCATTGAATGTAAGTCTGTTGTTAAATCGACACCTGCTGGGAAAATACCTTTTTGATCTTTTCCTTCGCTTTCACCAAATAATTGCTTCCACCATTCTGTCATATAGTGAAGTTTTGGTTCATAATTTGCTAATATCTCTATAGTCTTTCCTGATTTATATAAAAGGTTTCTTGCTACTGCATATTTATAACAATCATTAAATCTAACATCTGGCTCAGAATATTTGTCTTGTGCAATTCTAGCACCTTCCATTAATTTATCTATATCAATTCCAGCAGTTGCTATTGGAAGCAATCCTACTGCAGTTAATACTGAAAATCTACCACCTACATTATCAGGAATAACAAATGTTTCGTATCTTTCTTCATTGGATAAAGTTTTTAGTGCCCCTCTAGCTTTATCTGTTGTAACATATATTCTTTTTCTTGCTTCTTCAACACCATATTTAGTTTCTAATACTTCTCTAAATACTCTAAATGCAATAGCTGGTTCTGTTGTTGTTCCAGATTTTGAAATAACATTTACAGAAATATCTTTATCTGATATAAATTCTAATAAATCATTCATATATACTGGGCTCAAGTTATTGCCTGCATATACAATTTGTGGTGTTTTTCTTTTTGTATCTGGCATACTATTATAGAAAGTATGTGTTAAACTATCAATTACAGCTCTTGCTCCTAAATATGACCCTCCTATTCCTATTACAACTAAAACATCAGAATCATTTTGAATTTTTTTAGCAGCTTTTTTTATTCTAGCAAACTCTTCTTTATCATAATTAGTTGGAAGTTCTATCCATCCTAAAAATTCTTTTTCATCATTTGCTTTTTTATGAAGCTCTTTATGAATTTTTTCAACCTCTGATCCATATTCACAAATAATTTTATCCTCTATACTAGAGTTTTCAAAATTAACTTTAATCATATTTGCCTCCTGGTTATTTATTATATTGTGATTATATCACAACAAAAATTTTTTTAATATCTTTTTTATGTGAAATGTTTATTTTCAAATTATGTCCAAAATGTTACTTTAATTTAATTGACTTTTGCCTAATAAAGCTATAATATATTAATGTTCAAGGAATTAAAGGAGAAATTTTATGAGTTTTGACGGATTTACAACTAAATCTATTGTTACAGAATTAAGCAATGTTCTTACAGATGCAAAAGTAAATAAAGTATTTCAACCAACAAAAACTGATGTTATTTTAGGATTATATAATAATGGTGTTAATTATGCTTTAAATCTATGCACAAATCCAGATTTTTGTAGAATAAATTTAACAACTCACCCAAAACCAAATCCTCAAAATGCATATAATTTTTGTATGTTACTTAGAAAATATTTAACAGGTGGAAAAATCAAAAAGATATCTAACTATGATTTAGAGAGAACTGTAGAAATAAAATTCGAATGCTATAATGAATTAAATGATTTAGTAATTAGAAAACTATTTATAGAAATAATGAGTAGACAAAGTAATATCATCTTAACAAATGAGAATAATATTATTATAGATACATTGCGCCATACAGATACTCAAACAAGAGAATTGCTTCCTGCACATGAATATGAATTTACCCCTATTAATAAAAACAGTTTTTTAGAAATTCAAAATGTAGATGAGTTTATTTCATTTATATATAGTTTTGAAAATATGTCTCTTGCTAAAATAATATATTCAAATTTTATTGGCTTTAGTAAAACATTTACAAGAGAAACTTTAAAACATTTGGAAATTGATGAATCTAATTTTTCTAGAGAAGATTTAAGCAAATTATATAATTATTTAAAGCAATTGATATCAAAGCTTGGTACCTCAAAAGTATATTGTAAAAAAACTGAAGACGATAAAGATTATTGTCTATTCATCAATAATAGAGAAGTTGAAAATCAAAATTCAAATTGTTTAGATACAAATTGGTTTATAGATGATTATTACTTAGCTAAAGAACAAGCAACTTTATTCATTAATTCCAGAAATAATCTATTAAGAGTAGTTTCTACTTCTCTTAATAAAGTTTATAAAAAACTTGAGAATATTAATAATAAATTAAAAACTTGTGAAGATAGAGAAAAATATCGTTTATATGGTGAACTACTTACAGCAAATCTTTATAGATTTGATAATAATTCAATAACTAGTGAAGTAGTTGTAAATAATTATTACGATAATAATAAGGAGATTACAATTCCTCTAGATACCCGTGTATCTATTCAAAAAAATGTTGAGAAATATTATAAAAAGTATAATAAATTGAAAAACACATTAGATATCTGCTCTATCCAGAAAAAAGAAACAGAAAAAGAATTAGATTATATTAGTAGTATTGTTTTTAACTTGAAGAATGCTAGGAATTTAAACGATATTAGTGGTGTTTATGATGAGATTACAGAAAATGTTTTAACAAAAAAAGAACTTACAAAAAATAAAACTACTTCTCATAACAATCAAGATGATAAAATCAAAATTGAAAACATTACAATTGATAATTACACAATTTATATTGGAAAAAACAATATTCAAAATGACTATTTAAGTTTAAAATTTGCAAATTCAAATGATATCTGGTTTCATGTTCAAAAAATGCATGGAAGTCATGTATTATTAAGAAATAGTGAGAATCAAGAAATTGATGAAATACCAGAAAATGTTCTATATAGTTGTAGCAAACTTGCAAAAGAAAATAGTAAAGCTTCTGGTAGTTTAAATGTTCCTGTAGATTACTGCTATGCAAGATATGTAAAAAAAGTATCTGGTAGCAAGCCAGGAATGGTTATATATAATAATTTTAAAACAATAATCGTAAAATAATATTAAATTTTTATTACGCTTTTTAATCAAAATATTTTCATAGAAATAATAAAAAAAGAAGATGAGCCTCTTTCGGTAAAACCGAACATCTCTCATCTTCTTTTTAATTATTTCTAAACTCAATATTTTTCAATATAAAGCTGCATTCAAAATTTAAAATTATTACTCTTCCGATTATTTATTCAAATTACTTACAATATCGTTTGTATCTCTTGCAATTAATAGTTCTTCATTTGTAGGAACAACATATAATTTTATACTTGAGTCAGGAGCTGAAATCAATGCTTCTTGCCTTTTTACATTATTTGCTTCTTTATCTAATTTTACTCCAAAGCATGATAAGTATTCACAAATTCTTTCTCTTTCTTCAATTCCATTTTCTCCTACACCACCTGAAAATGTTATATAGTCTATATGTCCTAATGGAATATACATTTTAGCTATGTATTGGGCAATTATATATGCTCTACTATCTAGTGTAAGAATAGATCTTTCATCTCCATCTGCTGCTGCTCTTTCTATATCTCTAAAATCGACAGAAACACCACTTAATCCATATGCTCCTGATTCTTTATTTAGTATTTTTAGCATTGCATCTGGTGATAAATTATATAATTTCATTACAATTGGAACTATTGATGGATCTATATCTCCGCATCTTGTTCCCATTGGAAGGCCTGCTAACGGTGTAAGTCCCATTGTTGTATCTACTGATTTTCCATTTTGTATAGCACATAATGAACAGCCTTGTCCTAAATGACAATTTACAATATTAATATCTTTTGTTCCAGCAATTTCAGCTATTCTTTCAGAAACATATTTATGTGATATTCCATGTGCTCCATATTTTCTAATTCCATATTCTTCATAAAATTTATATGGCAATTGGTACATAAATACTTTATCTGGCATTGTAAAATGGAATGATGTATCAAATACTGCTACCATTGGTGTATTTGGTAAAATGCTTTTACAAGCTTTTATTCCCATTAAACATGCTGGATTATGTATTGGAGCTAATATAATAGAATCTTCTATAGTTTTTTCAACTTCATCATCAATTAGAACAGATTCTTTATATTTTTCACCTGCATTTAATACTCTATGTCCTACTGCTCCTATATCATCATAACTATTAATAACTTTGTATTCATCACTCATAAGTAAATTTAAGATTCTTTGAATAGCTTCTTTATGATTTCTAGCGGGTTTTTCAATTTCAGTTTTATTTCCTCTAACATTAAATCTTAATAATGAAATTGATCCACCAATTCTTTCATAATGTCCTTTCATTATTCTTTCTCCTGTATCCATATCAATTAATTGACACTTTAGTGATGAACTACCACAATTTAAAACTAAAACTTTCATATATTACCTCCTAAACCAAAAAAGCATGATACAAATCATCGTGTATCATGCTTTGCTGTTTTTCTTATTTATTTTCTACTAAAGCTTTTGTATCTCTGGCTATAACTAATTCTTCGTTTGTCGGAATAACATAAACTGCAACTTTTGATTCTGAAGTAGAAATTGTAACTTCTTCTCCTCTTACGCTATTCGCTTCTCTGTCTATTTTTACTCCCATCCATTCTAAACATTCACAAATTCTAGCTCTAATTCCATATTGGTTTTCACCAATTCCACCTGTGAATACTATTGCATCTAATCCTCTTAATTGAACTGCATATTTTGCAATAAATTGTGCAATTGTTTGAACAAATACTTCAATAGCTATTTTTGCTTTTGGTTTATCATCATCAAAAGACGCTTTTTCTATTTCTCTAAAGTCTGGTACTAAGCCACAAATTCCAAATAATCCAGATTGTTTATTTAAAAGCGCAGTTGTTTCTTTTGGAGATAAATTATCTTTTTCCATAATAGCTGTTACAACAGATGGATCTAAATCTCCTGAACGTGTAACCATTGCAATTCCTCCAAGTGGAGAAAGTCCCATTGAAGTATCAACACATTTTCCGCCTTTAATTGCAGAAATAGATGCTCCTTGTCCTAAATGACATGTTACTACTTTTAAATCTGGTTTATTTCCTAATTTTTCTCTTGCAATTTTATCCACAAATTGATGGCTTGTTCCATGTGCTCCATATTTTCTGATCTTATGTTCAGTATAATATTTATAAGGTATTGGATAAATATAATTTTCTGGTGGCATTGTTTGATGAAATGCTGTATCAAATGTAGTTACCATTGGTTTACCCGGCATTGCTTTTTGACATGCTCTAATTCCTAAAATTGCTGCTGGGTTATGAAGTGGTGCAAGAACTGCGCATTCATCAATCTTTCTTATTACTTCTTCATCAACTAAAACTGATTTATCAAATAATTCTCCACCATGAACTATTCTATGTCCTACTGCATCAATATCATCTAATGAATCAATTACTTTGTAATCTTTATGTTGTAATTGCTCTAATATAATTTTTAATGCTTCTTCATGATTCATAACTGGTGCATTAATTACATATTTTTCTCCATTTACTTTATGCGTTAGAAAAGCTTCTTGCTCTCCTATTCTTTCAAAATTTCCTTTTGCTAAAACACTTTCATCTTCCATATTAATTAATTGATATTTTAAAGATGAGCTTCCACAGTTTACTACTAATATTTTCATTTCTATTTTCCTTTCTTTTTTATTGCATTTGAGCTTGAACTGCAGTAATAGCTATTACACCAGCTATATCTTCTGCGGAACATCCTCTTGATAAATCATTTACAGGTCTTGCAATACCTTGGCACATTGGTCCATACGCTTCAGCCTTTGCTAATCTTTGAACTAGTTTATATCCAATATTTCCAGCATTTAAATCTGGGAATATTAATGTATTTGCATTTCCAGCAATTTCACTTCCTGGTGCTTTAGAATTTCCCACTGATGGAACAATAGCTGCATCTAATTGTAATTCTCCATCAACATGCATTTCAGGATATTTTTCTTTTACTATATTTGTTGCTTCTACAACTTTATCCACTAATTCAGAATGTGCACTTCCTTTTGTTGAATAAGAAAGCATTGCTACTTTAGATTGTTTTCCAACTAAAGATTCGAAACTTTTGCTTGAAGAATGTGCTATTTCAGCAAGTTCTTCTGCTGTAGGATTTTGATTTAAACCACAATCTCCAAAAACAAATACTCCATCTTCTCCATATTCTGAATTTGGTACTACCATAATAAAGAAAGCAGAAACTAATTTTGTTCCAGGTGCAGTTTTTAATATTTGTAAAGCTGGTCTTAATGTGTCTGAAGTAGAGTGAATTGCTCCTGAAATTAATCCATCTGCTTCTTCCATTTTTACCATCATCATTCCAAAATAAACTTCATCTTTAACTAATTCTTCTGCTTGTTCTTCAGTCATTCCTTTTTCTTTTCTTAATTCATATAATCTTTCTGCATAAGCTTTTGCTCTATCACTAGAAAGTGGATTAATAATTGTAGCTTTTGAAATATCTAATCCATTTTCTCTTGCCATTTCATTTATTTTATTTTCATCACCTAATAAAACTATATTTGCATATCCTTCATTAAGTGCAGTAGCAGCTGCTTTAATTGTTCTTAAATCAGACGCTTCTGGCAAAACTATTCTTTTCATATTTTGTCTTGCTTTATTTTTCATTTCTTCGATAAAATTCATTGCAAATTCCTCCTATTTAATTACATCATCTGCATTATATATAATGTTTTTCTTAAAGTCAATCTAAGATTAAAAAATGATTTTAATATTTAAAGTTAACATAATGCTTGCATTTATTTTCAAATTATGATATAATAGCATTGTCGTGTTATACACATTTTTCAAAAGTGGATTTTCGGCAATAATATAATAACGGAAGGACTGATTTTTATGAAAAAAACAACAAGTGAATTAGATTATTCAAAGTCAATTACAAAACTATATACTAATGTTAAAGAAATATTAGTAAAAAAAGTTCAAGAAAAGGAATCTACATATACTTATAAAACAATAAGTGACTTAAAAGAAAAAGCTGTATTATATTTACCTACAGAATTACAAAGTTATGCTATTGCTTTATATGGTTTAGTTATGTATCCTCGTGATGAAGCTTATGAGTATAATATGCTTTTAAGCATTTATAATGATTTAAAATAATAAAATCCAAATACATACAATATAAAAAGAACCGGTATATTTAAATGCCGGTTCTTTTTATTATATTCATCACAATATTCATTTACAGGACATTCTTTACAATTTGGTTTTCTTGCATTACATGTTTTTCTTCCATGCCATACTAGTAAATGATTAACATCATAATAATACTCTTTTGGAAAAACCTTTAATAAATCCTGCTCTATTTTTTCTGGATCTACTTCTTTAGAAAATCCAATTTTATTTGAAATTCTTTTAGCATGAGTATCTACTGCTATTCCTTGTGGATTGTGAAATGCTTCTAGCATAATTACATTCGCACTTTTTCTGCCTACTCCTGGCAAGCTTTGTAAGTCTTCCATATTATCTGGTACTATTCCATTAAACTTTTCAATTAGCATTTTACTGCATGCAATCATATTTTTAGCTTTATTTTTGTAAAATCCACATGGATGAACAATATTTTCAATTTCTCTTATATCTGCTTTTGCTACTGTTTCAGGAGTATTATATTTTTTAAATAATTCAGGTGTCGTTTTATTTACTCTTTCATCTGTACATTGAGCAGATAACATTACAGAAACTAGAATTTCAAATGGTGTTGTAAAATCTAAACTACATGTTGCATCAGGATAATATTTTTTTAATATCTCAATTATTTTTATAGCATCTTTTTTAAATTTCATAATAACTCCATTTTATTCTTCATCTTTTTCTTCTTTGCTTTCTTCTATATTATTTTCTTCCTCTGTTATTACTGGTGTTTCTTCTTTAATAACTTCTGGTTCAATTTCATCTATTGCTTTTACAATATCATTTTGTTCACTTGTTGTTTCAGCAACCACTGGTGTTTGTGTTTTGTCTTCATTTGATTCTTTTTTTCCAAATATCTTTCTGAAAGTAAATCCAAAACCATAGAATAAACAAATTACACTAACAATTGATCCAACAACTGGAACAATCTCTAATATGCATATTGCCACATTTAATCCTACTGCTAAAATAAAGACTTTTATTTTTGATACTGCTCTATCACCTAAAATCAGTTTAGAAAACTCTATTGTAGCTACTGGTGTTGCAATAATTACCAATAATACCCATGCTAATAAAATAGCAAGTCCAGCTGTAACTCCTAATATAGTTATCATTAATATTGTTGAAAGTAAGCATATTCCAATCATTGAAACAAATCCTAATGCAAGATCTTTAAGAAAATGACTTTTTATATCTGTTTCATATCTTTCTGATTTTCTCATAGCTAATGTAATTATAAATATTACAACTATAGAAAATACAATAGACATAACTAATGAAAGTGATTTTAATTTATTTAACAATTCTTCTAAAATTCCTGTTGTTTTTTCAATTACTTTGCCTTCTTTTTTAACTAACTTGCTTTGTAAAGCTTCTGGTGCTGATATATTATTTGTGTATTCAATTGTTGAGCCATATACAATGCTATTATCATCTAAAAATAGCTCTTCACAATCTGTATAAAGATTATTGCCAACTCCTCCTTTGAAGTTAATTTCTCCACCTGCAAGTCTTGCATCAACCATAATTTGTGATGTTTCACTAACTGTTATTTTATCAGCGGCACCATATAAATGGTATGTTTGAACATCTAATTCTAATGTATTTCCCATAGCATAAACGGCTGTATCAACCACTTCACAAGCAATATTTACATTATTACCCATAACATATATATTACCTGTTACTTCTTGTGCTTTAATAGTAATATCATTACCCATAACATATAGGTTTCCTATAATTGCTGTACAATCAATATTTATATTTTCACCCATTATATATACATTACCATATACAACAGTATTACTTGATAATCTACTTCCATCTAATGAAAATATGTCTCCATATTGATAATCATAAGGTACAGCTGAAAGTAAATCTTCATAGTTAATTTCTTCTTCACCTAAGGTTTCTTCTGAGTCAGCTGCATCTAAAACTTCTGTTGAAGTTGTGTTTAAAGCTTCACTTGTTGCAAAACAACTTGTAGCAATAACTATCATTAATATAAATAATGATAATACTTTTAATGTTTTTTTCATGTTTTCTCCTCCTAATAATTATTTTAATTTATTTACTGCTTCTTTTAAATCTTCAGCAGATGTTAAATAATTACCAACAACTAATATATTTGCTCCACTTTCAATAGCTTGTTTTGATGTTATATTATTAATACCACCATCAACTTCTATATCTATATCGATATTATTTTTATTAATATATTCTTTTAACTTTCTTACCTTATCTAATGTTTCAGGTATTAGTTTTTGTCCACCTTTTCCGGGAACAACTGTCATAACAAGAACTAAATGTATAAATGGTAAATAATTAATAACTTCTTCTATTTTTGTATCTGGGCTTATTGCTATTCCTACTCTAGAACCATTATTTTTTATTTCTTCTATAATATTCTTTGTTCTTTCTTCAGTTTTTGAAGCCTCTATATGAAAAGTAACAATTTGAGGTTCTAACATTAAATAGTCATCTGCAATTTCTTCGATATTTTTTACCATTAAATGAACATCTAATCCTAAATTAGAAATATGTGATGCTGTTAATGCATAATCTTTCATAAGTTCTAAATTATTATTTTCAACAAATTTGCCATCCATAACATCAATATGAAAATAATTAATTTTGGCAGTTTCTAGATTATACATTGTGTGAATTGCATCTTCTTTTTTCACCTTTAAAAGTGATGCTGATATTTCTACCATATTTTCTCCTTTTGTCTCAAAAAGAGGCATGTTTTATCATGCCTCAAGTTTTATTAGTTACTGCTATCAACTGAAATAGTTTGATCGCCTCTATTAAAATCTACTTGTTGATGATATTTTGTAACACCATTTACTTTAACTTTTAATTCTTTTACATCTGATGAAGTCCATTCTTTTGTTATATCAGTTTTTGTCATTGGATAATTTTCACTTAATATTGTATCTTCTCCAACTTCTATTACTACTGTTGCTCTATCAACTTCAACAACTTTATTTTCAAATATTTCATTTCCGTCATCATCAAAAGTATTTGTACTTACAAGTTCAGGTTTTGGTTCTGTATAATTCATTAATGCTTTTAAATTAACTTTTACTGTAATTTTTGATTTTTTAGGTTGTTTATTTACAACTATAGTAATAGTTTCTCCTTCTTTAGCTGTGCTTCCAGGAGTAATACTTTGTGATGTAACAACTCCATCTGATTTACTAGAATTCTCTTCATAATTAACTTTTACTGTTAATCCTATTGAACTTAACGTATTATAAGCATCTGATTCAGTAGAATTAATTACACTTGGAACTGTAACATCTTTATAAGCACTACCTTTGCTTACAGTTATTTGAATTACTGTTGCTGCTGTAATTTCTTCTCCTTCTTCAGGGTCTACTTCTAATACATATCCTGCTTCAACTTTTTCATCATTTACTTCAGTTACTTCATATTTCAAATCTAATTTATCTAATTCGGAAGTAACATCATCTACTTTCTTACCAATCATTTTCTTTGGTAAAGTAACAATTTTTTGTCCTTTACTAATTACTAATTTTATTTCTTGAGTTACATTTATTTTAAAGTTTTCTTGAGCTGCTGGTGTTTGAGAAATAACATAGCCTTCTTCAATATCATCACTATATTCTTCTTCTATAATTACATTTTCAAAACCTAAATCTCCTAATATTTTTAGAGCTTCTTCTTTTGTTAAATTACCTTCTCCATTAACTCCAACTAAATTAGGCATTTCTTCTTGTTTTGTTCTACCACTATTAAATATTGCAATTGTACTATACATCGCTACAATAAATAGAACTGTTGCAATAAATAATACTGTAATAGGTTTTGCCCATTTATGTTTTGTATAAAATTCTTTTAATTTACTTTGCTTCTTTGTAGTCTTAGTAGTATCCGTTACAGGTGCTTTTCTGTCATTATTTTTTTCCATTTCAAGTTCATATATAGTAGGTATTTTTTGAGTTGGAGAATCGTCTGATCTAGTAGCTAAAACAACAAAATCCTCATTTGGTTTTTTTAATGCTAAGCTTAAATCTTGTAACATTTCAGTTGCATTTTGATATCTTAAATTTGGATCTTTCTGCATTGCTTTTAATATAATTCTATTTACACTAACTGGTATATCTGGATTATATTTAATTGGATCAACTGGTTCTTCTTGAACTTGCTTTAATGCTACAGATACTGGAGTATCAGCATCAAATGGCACTTTACCAGTTAACATTTCATATAATACTATTCCTAAAGAATAAAGATCTGATTTTGCATCTGTATATCCGCCTCTTGCATGCTCTGGTGAAAAATAGTGAACAGACCCAATTGTTGTTCCAAATGCGGTAATTGTTGAATTTGAAACAGCTTTAGCAATACCAAAATCTGTTACTTTTGCAATTCCGTCTTCAGTTATAATAATATTATGTGGTTTTATATCTCTATGTATTATATTATTTTTATGGGCTGTTTCTAATGCTGATGCAATTTGTATTGCTATATTAACAGACCATTTCCATGAAAGTTTTCCATCTTCACTAATAATTTCTTTTAATGTCTTCCCTTGAATTAACTCCATAACAATATAATATAAATTATCTTCATTACAAACATCATATATTTGTACTATATTAGCATGTGCTAGAGCTGCTGCTGATTGGGCTTCTGCTTTAAACCTTTTTATGAAATCACTATCCGTTGTAAATTCATCTTTCAAAACTTTGATTGCATCATATCTGTTTAATACATGGTCTTTAGCTCTATATACTGTAGCCATACCACCATTACCGATCATTTCAAGCACTTCATACCTGTTATTTAACATTTTACCTATTAGATTCATAACTATCTCTCCTTAGTTTCATCTACTTGAACATCTATGTTGTCTATAATAATTGTAGTAATATTATCATAGCCACCTAGATCATTTGCATTTTTTATTAAAGCATCTTCTGGATTTTCTGGATTTGTTAACAATAGATTATATATTTCAGTCTCTCTTAGCATATTTGTTAATCCATCTGAACACATTAATAAAATATCGTCTTTTAAAAATCCTTTGCAAATAACATCTGGCTCAACAAGTGTTCCACATCCTAATGCTTTCATTAGCATGTTCTTTTTAGGATGATTATAAGCTTCTTCTTTTGTAATTGTTCCTTCTCTTACCAACTTTTCTACATAACTATGGTCTGTGGTAAGTTTTCTCATTATATTTTTTCTTATTCTATATACTCTACTATCTCCAACATGACCTATAAAAACTTTATTATTATATAGTAGACAAACATCAATTGTTGTTCCCATGTCTTGAAGCTCCGGATCTTCTTTGGCTTTTTCATAAATAAGCATATTTGCATATTCAATAGCATCTTTAATCAGTTTAAGTATGCTTTCTCTATCCTTTTTTGTCTTTTTAAAATTATTAACAATGTAATTTTTAGAATTTGTAACAGCTAAAGAACTGGCAACTTCTCCACCTTTATAACCTCCCATGCCATCAGCTAATATATACAATTTTAATTCATCTTTTTCTAAATCTGATACATAATAACTATCTTGATTCATCTCTCTAGCTTTACCTATATCAGATTTTGCTAAAATTCTCAAAACTTACCTCACCTCTTTTCTACTTCTTTAAATTCTGTCTTCTTAGTTGACCACATGCAGCTGAAATATCTGACCCCAATTCTCTTCTTATTGTTGCTACAATTCCATGGTCATTTAGGTAATCTCTAAATTTTATAATATTTTCATTTGTACTTTTTGTATATTTTCCATCTTCTATTTTATTTATTGGTATTAAATTAACATGTGCAAGCATACCATGAAGTAATTTAACTAAATCTTTAGCATCTTCAAGATTATCATTATTATCCTTTGCTAAAGCATATTCAAAAGAAATTCTTTTATTTGTCTTTTCTATGTAATATTTACAAGCTTTCATAAGCTCTTCTATTGGATATGCGTCATTTACTGGCATCATTGAACTTCTTGTTGTATTATTACTTGCATGTAAAGAAATGGATAATGTGCATTGCATTTGTCTGTCAGCAAGTTCATATATTTTTGGTACAATTCCACTTGTAGAAATACTAATATGTCTTGCTCCAATGTTTATTCCTTTAGGATTATTTAATATTGCTATAGCTTCCATTACATTATTATAATTATCTAGTGGTTCTCCTATTCCCATAAATACAATATTAGAAATTTTGATTCCACTATCTCTTTCTATAGCTAATATTTGTTCTACAATTTCTCCAGATTCAAGATTTCTAGAAAAAGGTATTCCTGTAGATGCACAAAATTTGCAACCCATTTTACATCCAATTTGACTAGATACACATATTGTATATCCATGATGGTATTGCATTAAAACACTTTCTATTAAATTACCTTCTCCATCTTGAACATCAAATAAATATTTCTTTGTTCCATCAATAGATTCTAGCTTTCGTACAATTTTGAATTCACCTATTGTATAGCTTTCTTCAAGTTTTTTTCTTAACTCTAAAGATAAATTAGTCATTTCATTAAACGAAGAAACTCTATCTCTATAAAGCCATGTAAAAATTTGCTCAGCTCTAAATGGTTTTTCATTTATTGATTTTAATTCTTCTTTTAGGCTATCCAAATTATAATTTTTTATGTTCTTTTTCAATGTTTCCCCCAGATTCTATATGGTTTTGTTATATCATATAATATGTTAATTTACAATATCATTTATGTAATATTTTTCTTACAGGAATTTCAATTAGCAATTCTATATTTCTAAAAAAATATAAAATATAAAATAGTATAATTTGAAAAATATTAATATTATTATATTTTTTTTGATAATACATTTTACTTTTAAATAATTGTTTAACTTTACTAAAATAGCTTAAGCTTTTTCCTATTGTTTGACTTTCATAATGTATAAATTTTTCTGAATTAATACTAATTGTTTTATAGTTCTTTTCTTTTAATTTTTTTGCCAAAATATCTTCTTCATAAAACAAAAATACATTCTCATCAAGTAATCCAACTTCTTCTAAAACATTACTTTTAATAACAAAAAACGCACCCGATATTGCTTCAACCTCTAATCTTTCATTATCAAAATCTTTAGATGAGTACTCACCATTTCTAAGTGTTTTATAAAATAATATTTCTAGTAATCTAGTTGAATGAATTATATCTAACCAAAAAGTTCTTGTTTTCCATGCACTTCTTCTTATAGGTTTATTTTCCTTGTTATACATTCTAGGTGCAACAATTGCTACATCTTTATTGTTATTAAACTCTTCTAAACATTTTTTTATAGCATCTTCTGAAACCTCAATATCTGGATTTGAGATAATGTAATAATCATAATTTTCATTATTATTTTTAAGATATTTTATTCCATAATTATTTCCATAATCATATCCACCATTTTTGTCTGATTGAATTACTTTTACTTTTTCATTTTCCAATTTTTCTAAATTTTCAAAAGCACCAGTAGTAGACATGTTGTCTACTACTACTATTCTATCTATTACATTATACTTTTCAATTTCTTGTACATATTTTTCTGTACACCTACTATCATTATAACTAACTATAATTGTAGCTACTTTCATATTAACTCCTATTTCTTTTTCAAGATTACTCCTGCTTCATTTTGGAAAACTAATTCATAATCATCTGTAGTTTCATATTTATCTCCAGTAAATAATATCAAAAACTCTTTTCCGTCTTTTTCCAACCAATCTTCAACTGTTGTTTCTACAACAGCATTATGAAGATCATTTATTGTCTCTCCACCACTTGACATACCTGATATTACATATATCCATGACTTACAATTTGAATTCATTCCACCAACTAGCATGTTCTTTAATGTTATACCTTCTACATCTCTCATTTTTTCTGCTAATGCAACTCTATTCTGATCCACAATACATGAAACATTTATATTATTTTTCATAAAAATATTTGTACTATAATAAATTCCAGAAAGTTGCCATGCTCTATAATCTCCTTCTATAAAAGTAGGAGCTCTTTGTTGTAATTTTAATTCTAAGCCTGAAATAGCAGTATAAATAATTAAACACCATAAAACTAAGCCTGAAACTAAAGTTACTTTTAAATCTTTTTCTGAATCACATATTACTTCAACAGCTATAACTGTTACTAATATCCATAACACATTATAAATTTTAAAATAGTAATATGGTGAGACTATTCCTACAACGACACCTATAAATGATACTATCGTTTGTAGCATTGCTATAATAAATATCAATGTTTTATAATCAAGTTTTTTCTCTTTTATTGCACGATACAAGAACAATGCTACAAAAGGAATATAGAAAATAAAATCTATATATAGTCCTTTATATATTTGTCCATCAAATCCAATTGCATCTGTTAATTTATTTTGATCACTATCAGTAAATGTAGGAATTACTAAATAAAATATTGAAAGCACTGTTAATACTAACAATAATCCTGTAACTAATAAAACTTCTTTTGAGAAAACCTTTAAATATTTCTTCTCTTTTTTTAAGTCTTTTATAAATATATAAATACAGATAAATGAGAATAATGCAGGTACAAATAAACAATATGAATATATGATTCCAACTCCCATTAGGAAAATTAGTATTAATTCTGTTACAAAATTAAACTCATTATCTTCATATACTTTTGCTAAATAGAAAAGTCCTGAAATGAAACTAATTGATATGCTTAAATAACTAAATCCATATAATAAACTTGTATATGGGAATGCAAAAGCATATAGAGTAAGAATTATCATTCCAACAACAAAATTTAATTTTCCTTTTAATTTATCTGAAATTAACATATAAAATGCTAAGCAATTTAAAAACATTATTCCTATTTCAAATAATTTAAATGATATATAATCTTTTATATTAAATGCTCTTAATACATTCATTATAATTCCTGTATTAATATAAGCACCTGTTTGCATTGTTTTAAAATTGTATCCAGTTGTATTATTTATTTTTGCTAAAACTATCATATTATCAGCAAAATTTGTTGCTGCACTATAATGCATACATGCATCTACTGACGCATTTGCAACAGTATTTGAAAGAGGTTTGTATTGGTCAACAGCCATATATGATACTATAACAGCACATACCATAACTCCAAGGAAATCTCTTTTTCTTATTTCAAATGATTGAATAGCTTTATCTTTGAATATTTTAAATCCAAAACATGCAATTACTAATAAATTTATAACTGAAAGGAATAACAAATTTGTGGTTATTCCTAAATTTCCAAATAACATACAAACTAGAATGTTGTATGCTAAATATGCAATAACACTTAAAATACAATTATTTATTAAATTTATTTTCTTATCACTTTTTTTAATAAGAATGAAACCTACAAGCATTAATAAAACAGTTATTACATAAAAAACTTCCATAAACTATTATTTAACCTCTTCTTCTCTAATTATTTTGGCTACAACTCCATATTCATTTTCAAAAAGAATTTTCGCATTATCAGATGCTCTTAATTCCTCTTTTACGATATTTAATGCATCAATTTGGCCTTGTTCTTTATTTGCTAATTGCATAAAATATTTTTTATCTTCATCTTTTAGCGCCATCTTTAAATTATATGGTGTCATATCTTGTATAAATTTACCATATGGCATTGTACCATCTATTTCCAAAGTTGCTGTTGCCCATATTCTATGGTAATTATGTGTAACTGTAAGTTCTAAGTTATCTGCTGATAAATCTGGAATATTTTCTTTTGCAAAATCAACAACTTCTAATTCTTCTTTAGTAAAGCTTGAAGTATAATCTACTAGTTTTCTTACATAACAATTTTCACTATAATATATTCCAACATAATTTGGAAGAGCATGTTTTTCTTCTTCTCCAATTACGTGCCCTGCTTTAATCCAAACCCAAGAACATACAAATAAACACCAAAGTGTAACATATGCTGGGCCGATATATTTAAATGCTTTCAAGTCTATGTGTTCATTAAGAACTTGAATTGTAACTCCAAAAATAACTATCCATACTATATTGTAAGTTTTAAACATATAGTAAAGTGAAACTTTTCCTATCATTAAGCCAATATTTATAAGAGCGAAAAATCCTATTACTACTATTGCAAAAACATCAAAATATGTAAGTTTTTTATTTTTTATTTTTATAATAATATCTACAAAATAGAAAATTGCAAATGGTATATATGCTATAAAGTTGCTGTATCTATCTGAATAAATTCCTCCATCTATTTTTAGTGCACTAATTAAATCTGTTTGTCCTTTTATAAAAAATGTTGGAATGAATAAATATCCTATACCTGCACATGTTATCAATAACAAAACTGTTGTAACAATAAGTGTTGTTGGTTTAAATATTTTTAAAATTTTCTTTCCATCTTGTTTTAAATCTTCTAAGAAACAATATATACAAATTGCACTAAATATTGCAGGCACAAATAAACAATAAGAGAATATTAATCCTATAGCACATAATGCAATTAAGCTTATAACTAAAGTCTTATTAATATTATCCTTAGAATATAATAATTCAACATTTGTAATTAATATTGCAACCATCATTATTCCAACTGAAAGATACGAAAATCCATAAAACCATGAATTATATGGATATCCATAAATATATAGTCCAAATAACATTAGAGAAACTACTGCTCCTCTTTTTGTAGTTATCTTTTCCATAAAGCTTGAATAAAATGCAAGTCCACTCAAGAATAAAACTATAGTTTCAAACCATTGGAATAAATATTCATAACGTGTTCCAAATGTTCTATGCATAATATTCATAAATATACCATCATTTATATAAGCACCTGGTTGCATTACATTAAAATTGAAAAAGCTTTTATCTTCAACATTTATAAATATCTTTAAATAATCTGAATAATGCTTTGCTGCTCTGTAATGAATGGCAGAATCTATAGCCATATGTGATATATCGCCTTTATATATGTATAAATCTTTAAAAAACATTACTAAAAATATTATTAGTACTATGCTTAAACAAAAAATATCAATTTTTCTTACTGTATACTTTTGAAATTCCTTGTTTTTTAAAGTTTTAAAACCTAGTCCAAATGCTACTGCTAAATTAATTAATGATAAAAACCAAATATAAGATGTAATATTTAGTAATCCTAGCACCATTCCAATTGCAACATTATATCCAAATAATGAAACTAAATAAATTATTAACCATTTAATAAAATTTAATTTCTCATCAGATTTTTTGAAAGCCATAAAAGCTATTCCTAATACAATTAATGTTAGTACGTACAAAATACCCATTTACTTCTCCTCTTTAAGCTTGTTTAATAATTTTTTTACTTTCATTATGCATAATTATTTTTGTGGCAACAGTATACATTATAAATTGTATTGCAAGTGTTGTCATACATGCAAATGTTGCACCATTTATTCCAAAGTGATTTACTAATATATTTGAACCTATAAAAGCAATCACCATAGAAATCATGTATATTACAAATTGTACAAATGTGTGTCTTATTGTTGTTAATGTTACTAAATTTACATATGATATTGCATAGAAAATATATGATCCGATTATTATACATAAATTCATTCTATATGGTGTTAAATCAATTCCGCCATATATTAATCCTAAAAATTCCGGGCCTAGCAAGAATGCTGCAAGAACTGCAAATGCACCAAAAGCAATTACAATTAGTTTAATTTTGAAAGTAACTTTTTCTATTTCTTTTAGTTCTTTTTTCTCATACATATCTTTTAATTTTCCCAAAAATGGCATAACAATAAACTGTGTAAATAATGTCATTACAGTAGCTGGCATCATTATATAGCCATAAATTGCTTGTAACTCTTCATTATTCAAATATGAGTCAATTGCATATTTAGGTGCATTTAATATGTATATTCCTGCAAAAGAATTTGCAAAAACAAAGAACTCTGATTTTAATATTGAAAGTACATTGTTCTTATTTAATTTTTCATCTTTCTTAATTAATTTTTTAGTAACTATAAAATAGTCAAATACAATTAAGAAAAATATATTAACAATAACTAATGTTAAACATGCATAAATAATATTCTTTGTAATATAATCCACTAAAATAAATAACGCAAGTCCAACAACACCTTTTATTGTTAAGGATTGTCCTGCTTTATATAATAAATCATTTTTTTGCATTATTCCATACAATATATCTGCAAAAGCTTCTATTCCTCTAAATACTGCAAGTAATGCAAAAACTGTAGTCTTAAGTCCAGTATATTGTTTTATTAATAAAAATATAACCGCACATACTGCCATAAACAAACATGTTAAAATTCTATTTGCAATATAATCTTTATCTTTTATTTTATTTTCAACATCAGTAACTTGGCATAATCTTCCAGAATACATAGCTACAGTGTACAAAATACTTGCTGTAGCATATCCTAATGAAAAGATTCCTGCAGTAGTTAATCCATTTATAATAGTTACACCTATTGAAAAGAACAAAGAATTAAAAGCATTAATTCCTGTTCCTAAACTATTCCATATAAAATTCTTTAAAAAAGTCTTTTTATTTGAATCCATTATAAAACTCCTAGTAAAAATACAAGTCTAAGCATTATTTCATCTAATATCTTATTTCTCAATCTTTTGGGATAAAACATTTTTCTAAGTAAAATTCCAGCTGTGAAAGTATCAGATGCAAATAAATCTAATACTTTTCTATCTTCAGGTGAAAGCCTAAAGTCATAAAATTCTTTATAATTTTTCATTTGTTGTTTTATATCTCTTAAACCATCATCTTGTAATAAATGTTTTATTCTCCATGCAATTAGTCTAAAATAGCCCTGTCCCTCAGATGTTGCATTTTCTTTTCTTCTTCTATATTTTACAGTTGTTTCATTGTTATAAACAACATGTCCCATTCCAACACATAAAAGATATGTCCACCAATCATGGAAGAAACAAGATTTTGGAGTACTTTCTATAATCATGTCTCTTGTTTTTCTATTAACAGTCATAGTCATACCTTGACTTACACATGCAAAAAGTGCTTTAGTAAATGAGAACTTTTTGTTTTTCTCACTATGACCAATAAACTTCATATTTTCATCATAATAATCAGAATTTCCAAATGCTAAGTTTGGTGTACTAGGGTCTAACTCTTCTAAAGAATTAACTGCTAATTCAATTTTATTCTCCATCCAAACATCATCTTGATCTGCATATGAGTAATAATCGCTTTCTGCAAGCATTAACAACTTAAAAAAGCTATTAATAAACCCTATATTTTCACCCTCATATAATTTGATATTATTATACTTTTTTTGGTATTCTTTTATAATTGAAACTGTATTGTCACTTGATCCATCATCTCTAATAACTATTTCAATATTTTTATATGTTTGATTTATAATAGAATCTAATTGTTCTCTTATAAATCTTTCGCCATTATATGTTGACATTATTACTGCAACCTTTTTACTCATCTGCCCCTATTCCTTCCATTACTTCAAAAATATACATTCCGTCTTCATCATAAAGTTTTTTAAATTGTTCTTCATCAAAATCTTCATATAAATCTATTGTTGATAATATATATTTTACATTTAATTTTTCTAAATCTTTGTAGTTTAATTCGATTTTAATATCATCTGGATATAATAATTTTACATCAGATTCATCATCAATAACTTGTAATCTGACATGTGCATATCTGTTATAAATTTTTCTATATTCTTTTTCTTCTGCTTTATCTCCCAGAATTTCCTTAAATAGCTCTATATTAGGATATACTCCAGTAGAATTTAGTACTCTAATTCCACTTGCTAATGCATAATCATTTATATACCATCCACCATCATTTACAACCCATATAGCTTCTGGATCTTTTTCTTTAATCTCATTCATTTTTATAGCAACTGGTTTTTCATAAAATATATCTGTTGTTCTAATTACAGGGTTAACCCTTAATCCTGTAATTAATGCTACTGTCATTAAAAAATATAATGTATAGTTTCTTATTTTTTTATCGTCTATATTCAAAACTCCAATAATTGCTATCCAGAACACTTCACTACATACTAAAGTTTTATATTTATCTAAATATGGAAAATCGTTTGCAAATCCTATTGTTGTCTTTGCTTTATGACAAATATACAATATAGCAAATCCCGAGATAAAATAAGATAGCTTCTTGTTATTAATTAATTTATCATCATCTTTAAAATTACCTATAAGATATATTAGTAAATAAATGCATACTGTACCTAATGGTATAGAAGCTCTTCCTGCTGGTGACATAGACATCTTTGTTATAACAGCAAGCCATTCTGGGAATCCCCATACACACCATATTGTGAGAAAAGCACCAACAACTAGCATTGGAATCCAAAAATGGTAATCCTTTTTATTTCTTATTACATATATAAAACCTAATATTAATGGTATAGGATATAATGACAACATAGCTGAATATTCACAAGGGTTTAAAAAGTCTTCAAATGTAAAAAAGATATTATAAAAATATGAGTATAAATTATAAGCCTTACCACCTAACTCATTTCTAGCTCCAGGATAATCTGTACTCATTTCTGCAATTAAAGTATCTTTTGATAAACTATACCATCTTGCAAGTAATACAACTAAACAAATTATTGTAATTAAAATAACTGTAATGTCATGTTTTGTAAAACTATATTTGCCATATTTAATGTTATCTATCAATAACCAAATTACCATAGCTAGGAATACATAACCAAATGACAATTGCCAAGCTGGATAAAATACAAAAACATAGGAAAGTCCTGAAACTAATATTCCTAGAGCACATAAGTATTTTACCCATTTTTTGTCTGTATTCATAAATTTATTTATTAATATAATAACAAGTTGTCCCCATAAAAGTGTATCCATGCAATACCACCACTGTACTGCTGCAGAAAATGTTATCATCAACATTCCACAAAGTGATACTTTTTTATTTCCCTTTGTTAATATTAAACAAATTTCATATGCTCCTAAAAGCATTAAGACTAATCTAGAATACCAATATAAACTTAATCCGTAATCATTTCCAAATAGTATAAATCCTATTTGCAAAGGCCTTCCAAGCATTAATATATCAAATACAGGTGCATTTGCAACTGTAAACATATCAGTATCTGTACCTCTAAGCACATTGTTAAAATACTTGAAAGCATTTGCTGCCTTGCTTTGAGATAAAATATATGTAGTAGATGTTGCCCATTCGTCTGTTCTTATTGTTCTTGTCTTTCCAAGTAATGTATGAAATCTACTATTATCACTATGTGGTTGAATTAATTCACTAAACATATGAAAATTAACAATTGAAGATCCAGAATATTTTAATAATGTTACAAACAACAAAAAGGCACAAGCAATTTTGTACCTATTTTTATGAATCCACTCATACATTTTATCTAATTTAAATACAAAGTGAATTCCTATAAACATATAAATTAATGAAACAAGCATTATACGATTTTTAGAAATAAACTCTGGATACCACTTTCTAAAAATTGTATATTCACAAACTGTTGCAAGCAATACTGATAATATTGCAACAAAAACTAACTTAGTTTTGGTATAATTTCCTTTGTCTAAAAAGTTATTAAATTTTTTTATTATTTTTTTACAAAAATTTTTTAAATTATATACCATTTTTTCAATAGATTTTTTAATAGAAACCATTTTATTTTTTCCCTAAATTATTATATTTTTTTAATCTATAAGCTAATGCTATAATAGCAATCACTAAAATAACAGTTAATATAACTATTACAACTAATTTTAATGTGCTGTTTTGTGTTTCGTCTGTTCTACTATTAATAGTATCAATTACTTCTTTTTGAGAATTTAGCAGTTCTTGCTCAACAGCTTGAACCCATCCTTTTTTTCCTTTATAATCTGTATATGCCCAAAAGCCATATGAAAACTTAGTTCCTCCTGGGTGTATCATTTCAGAACTATATGTATAATTTAGTACCGTTCCTACTGGAATACTTTTTACAAGTACTTTACTATTATCATTCGGTTCTCTATAAAGTGCTATTCCTTCCGAATCAACAGTATATGTTCCACTGCTTTCTACACCATAGTTCTTAAAAGTTATATATCCTTCTTTTCCATCATAATTAATATAGTTTGACTTCATGATTCCATCATCATCTATATTAAATCCTTTTTTTACATCTGCAGTTTTAAAAAAATTGGAAAAATCAGTTGAAATCATATCTTTTGTATTAATTATTGTATCTGATTTAATTTTTCCTATTGCTGATGTCATTTCAGAATCATTATATATACTTATTTCCTCAACCAAAATAATATTTTTATCTTCTATATATTTATATCCAACATCACTATTTTCGCAATTAATCCAGCCTTTTTTTCCGTTATACTCTGCATATACCCATTTTAGTATACTTTCATAGTCTTTTGCTAAATATCCTTTAAGCACAGTACCTTTGGGAATTTTTTCAACTTCAGAAAAATAATTATTTGATGGTCCGTTCCTCAAAGATACTCCATTCGTATTTATAACAACAATTTCTTTATACTCTTCGTTATTAATATTAGTATATAATACATCTTCTATCTCATCAGTACTCGAAACATATTCTTTAAAAGGATCAATATCTTCAGCACTTGATATATTACATATTAAAATCATAAAAAAAATCAAAAATAATGATGTAAGAACTTTTTTCATTTTAAACCTTTACCACTTAACTTCTATTTTTAAAACATCTCTTATAAATCTATTTACCCAAATATATACAACCGGTAAATGAATTCTATAAAATAAATGAACACCCCATATTGCAAAATACTTAAAACCTTTTGGCAAACAATGAGTTAATTTAAAGTGTTTACTATTTTTCCATTCTGGAAAATTCTCATTTAAGTATTCTGTTATTTCTTTCATTGCTTTACTCATTTTTACTGTCTTATCATATGAAAGCATAAATGCCCAAGATATTCCCATATGTACAAATACCATACTAGCAAATGTTTCTTTATATTCTTCATATTTTCCTATTTTTATACAATACTCTTTTAAAACAAGAAAATATTTTTTCAGATTAGCAATATCATTTTCGTTCATATTATGTATTTGTGAACTTGAGCGTAAGTAATAATGATATAAAACATCTGGAATAAATGTTAATTTTTTAGCTCCATCCATATAGCTTCTTATTAGAAACAATGTATCATTAGCACCTCTAAATGGTAAAAACTCACTATCTTTTACCAATTCTCTTCTATATAATTTATTCCATAAAGATGGATTTGCATAAAGAATAAAATCATCATTCCAATCAACATCTCTATTAGTTTTACCTAATTTGTTCATTTCTGTAGATACTGTTTTACCAGTATCCATATCAACTCTATCATATCCTGAAAAAGCAATATCTGCATCGTTTTCTTTTGCTGCATTATATAGTTTTTCTGCCCATGTTACTTCTGGCACATCATCACTATCGATAAATCCTATATATTCGCCTGTAGCATGTTTTAATCCAAAAGTTCTAGCAGACCATTCTCCACCATTTTCTTTATGAAAAGTTTTAACTTTATTAGGGTATTTAGCTTTATAATCTTCAATAATTTGTGGAGCAGAATCTTTTGATCCATCATCTACACAAAGTATTTCTATATCTTCTAATGTTTGATTTACTAATGCATCTAAACATCTTGGCAAATAATTTTCCAAATTGTATACAGGAACTACAATTGATACTTTAACCATTAGTTTTCTCCTTTATCTTTTTTGAATCTTCTTTCACAATCGATTAATCTCATTTCAAAAGTTTGTTTTGAATTCTTTATAATATTATCTAATGTCATTCCAGAGAAGAAAGATTGTACTGCACATAAGAAGAATAATACACTAACAACTAATGTTGGTATTTTTACAACCCCTCTATGTAAGAAATCTACAAATACTGGTACAAAGAAACATAATCCTATAACTGTTAGTAAAAATGCAAGTAATGTAAAAAATTCAAATGGTTTATAATTTTTATAAAAGCTAAATATTGTTCTTATAACTCGTATTCCATCTGGTATTGTATTTAATTTTGATGGACTATCAGCAGGTCTATCTCTATATTCAATAATGATATTTTTTATTTTCAAATTTTTGTCTAAACAATGAATTGTCATTTCTGTTTCAAGCTCAAAACCTTTAGACATTACTGGAAATGTTTTTACAAATCTGTAACTAAATGCTCTTAGTCCTGTCATAACATCTCTAATATCACTTTTATATATTCTGTTAATTAATGCTCGTACTGTTACATTTCCAACATTATGGAATGGTCTTTTATTTTCTGTAAAATACGTAGAAGAAAGTCTATCACCTATGACCATATCTACGTTTTCTTCTAATACTGCTTTTACCATTTCTTTAGCAGATTCTGCAGGATATGTATCATCGCCATCAACCATTATATAGCATTCAGCGTCTATTTCTCTAAACATTGTTCTAATAACATTTCCTTTTCCTTGTCTTGTTTCATATCTAACAATAGCTCCAGCATCTTTTGCAATCTTATCTGTTCCATCTTTTGAATTATTATCATAAACATATATTGTTGCTTCAGGTAATTCTCTTTTAAAATCCTCAACAACTTTTTTTACTGTTTTTGCTTCATTATAACAAGGTATTAAAACTGCTACTTTGTCCATAATTTTATTTCCTTTCAAATTTTGATTTTTCGGTAATATTATACCATATCTTATATAAAATTCAAACACATTTAAAAATGTGAACTTACAATGCTTGTAATACCATTTATATTAAAAAATAAAATATATAATAGTATGTAACATAAATATTTTTTAGAATTAAACTTAAACTCTTTATTCTTCATAGCTATAGCTGTTAAGAAAAGTATTGGTAGAAAATATCTTGCTTGTACCCCATCAATAACAGAATCAATTAGTGGTGTCCACTGAATATATAAACTAGTATATATTAGAAATACAATTCCAACAAAAATTATTAATGATAAAACTTTTATATATAATTCTACATCTAATTCATCATCATCATTACAAACAAACAAAACTGATAAAATCATTATAGTTGAAATAACATATAATTGTGAAGCATTTGCTGTAACCATTGACAAACCTTCTCCACACAAACCAAGTATAAATCTCTGACTATTTAGTGAAATAGTTCTAAACAAAATTAGTAGATATCTAACTGGATTTGTTAAAATGAACTTAAGTTGTTCTGGACCGTTAACGCCTGGTGCAAATGATACAAAGAATCTAGTAGCATAAAGTATCCAAAGCAAGTTTAAAATTATAGAAGCAGCAAATATCACACATGTAATAACATTTTTTTTCTTTTTAGAACTATACTTTTCTTTTGGTATTATAAATAGCAACATACATAATGGTAAATATACTATTTTACACATTGCAACAACTATTGAAGAAATACTCAAAATTACAATATCTTTCTTGTTTATTTTTTCCTTATTTTTATCATATCTCAAATACAGAATATATGAGATATAGAAAAGTGCACTAGCTATTGTCAATGCATCAGCAGACATAGAAGCTAATTCATTCATTGAAATTGGTAGCATCGCAATAAACATAAGTACATTCTTTTTGAAAGGTAAAAGTTTAATTGCTTCATATATTAGAAATACTGCTATTCCAAAATTAAATATTCTTGCTGCATAACATTGAACAACTAAATTACCACCTAGAATTTTAGCTATAAATATACCTAGTGCTTGTGGTGAATGACATATTGGTGAGTAAAGAGCTTGATTTGTATAACCAGCTAGTCCTTCTTTATCAGTTTCCTCTATCATGATTCTTCTCCATGCTTCATCATAAGTATAAGAAGAACCACTAACTAATCTTCCAAGTTTGACATTAAACATTCCATTTACTGTTTTATCTTCAGCACCTTGAGGAAAAAAATCTCCCTGAGCAAGAGCCATTGCTCTTCTAACATGTTGATCTTCATCTGGAATTCTTCCAAGAGGATTTGCTAAGCAATAGCATATTCCTATTGGAATAACAATCATTAAATATATTTTTTCTAATGGAAGTTTCTTATTTATAGCAATTTTGATGATTAATATTCCATATATTCCTAATACAATCGTTACAATCCAGTTTATTAGACCAAGTAATCCATTTGTTGGTAGTTGTAATGTATATGAATCACCTTTTACTGTAACAGATACTAGTAATATATTTATTATCAAATAAATAGTAGAAATTGCAATATAATGCCAATTGCCTTTAAAAAAATTTTTTTCCTTTACACCTTCACTCTCTTTTTGGTTTCCATCTTTTTTAAAAATAAGTACTTTACTAAAAATGAAATTTAATATAATAACAATAATATTTGCTAGTACTTTCATTAAGAAACCATTCCATCCAAGCTTATCAACTGTGAATATCATAATCGCTTGGTCAACTGCTAATGTTAATAATCTACATCCAAAAAAAGAAATTATTTCTCTAGCCAAGCCCTTCTTAGAATTTACCTGTGAATCAAATACTATTATTCTGTTTGTAATATAAGCAAAAATTGCAGCTACAATCCATGCTATTACATTACTTGTTCCATTATTTACATGAAAAGGATAATAAAATAGTGAATAGACTCCGATATTTACTGCAGTGGCAAGTGCACCACATATTAAATATCTCATTCCTTCTATATGTTTCCTATAAAAATCTGCTAATCCTTTTAAATGTATTTTTTCTAATATTAGTAAACCAAAGTTTTCAACTGCTTCAAAAATCCTTAAAGTAATTTTCTTTTTCTTTTCTTCCATTTTATTCTCCTCTTACTTTTATGTCATAGTTGCATGAATCTAAAGAGAAATTCTCGTTATAATAAGGATCTTTATAATTTCCCCATTTTGTCTTGAATTTTTCACATTCAAGATTAAATCTTTCCCTTTGTTTTTCTGTTATTTCATATCCTCTTGATTTAGATTCATAATGAAATAATTCAACATATGGATTATAAACAATTCTATAACCATCTTTTATAAGTTTTAGGCAAAAGTCTACATCATTAAATGCTACTTTAAAATTTTCTTCATCCATATATCCAACTTTTTCATATACTTCACGTCTTGCAAATAAACATGCTCCTGTAACAGCTGAAACATTTCTTGTAGCAGATTCTTGACCAAAGTATGCATGTTTTCCATATGGTAAGTTAACAAGCATATTTCCTGCAATTCCAGATAATCCAACAATTATACCTGCATGTTGTATTGATTTGTCTGCATAATATAATCTACCGCCTACTGCGCCAATTTCTTTATTTTGAGCATATCCTATTAATAATTCTAACCAATCTTTTTGAATTATCTTAGTATCATTGTTTAGTTGAAGAACATATTCTCCATCTACATTTTTCACGCCATAATTAATTAATTTTGAATAATTAAATTCTTTGTTTTCATCTTCATATTTTAATATTTTAACTTTTGGATTTTCTGATAAAGAATTATAATAATCAAAAGTTTCTTTTTTCTCACTGCTATTTTCTATAATTACAATTTCATAATTTAAATATCCTGTAACTTTAAAAATTGAATCAATGCAGTTTTTTAATAATCTACAGTTATCTTTATTAGGAATAAGAATTGATACTTTAGGGTTTCCTATAACTTCATATTTAATTTTATAAATACCAGGAATATCTTGTCCAAATTCTACAATAGCCTTTTTTCCTGTTCTCATTAAATGAGTCTCAACAGCTCTTAATCCTGATTCATAAGCATATGGTTTTGTATCAGCCACATTTGCTGTAGAGTCTCTATGTACTCTCCAATGATATAAAATCTTAGAAATATGTTTGATTTTATCTGTATTCTCTGCCGCTCTTAATACAAAATCAAAATCTTGTGCACCATTAAATCTAGTATCTAATACTCCAATTTTTTTCTGTAGTTCTTTTTTTATAACAACAAAATGAGTAATATAATTATTACATTCTAATGTTTCTGGTGAATAATCTGGTTTAAAATGTGGTTCAAACCTTTCTCCATTTTGATCTATTTTATCTTCATCTGTATAAATTAATTCTATTTCTCTATCTTGATTTAATTCTTTTACAACTTCATATAAAGCATTTTGTGCTAATAAATCATCATGGTCTAAAAATCCTATGTATTCTCCCGAAGCCATAATCATTGCAGAATTCGTATTTCCTGAGATTCCATAATTCTTTCCTAGAAAATTATATTTAATTTTTTTATCATCTTTAAAATATTGTTTTAGATTTTCATTCTCTTTACTACTACCATCTGCTAAACATAATTCCCAATTTTTATATGTTTGATTTTCCATGCAATCTATCAATTCTTTAAAGAATTTTTCGTTTGTATTGTACATTGGAACAACTACACTTATTTTAGGTTCATACGAAAATGATTCTACTTTTTCTTCATTATTTTCATTTTCACTAATCCATTGATTATAAATAGCTATATTAGATTTCCTATTATTTCCAATTTTAAAAATTCTTTTTCCTATTTTCTTTAATGTAAATCTTAAACCATATCTGTTTAAATGATATTTAATTTTTATAAAATTATCTTTTATCCCCATTAAAACAACCTCAAATATTTTTTAGAAGTTTGCTGTGCACATTATATATAGTTGTGCAAGGCCTAATATCATAGTAATAATTAATCCAATAAAATCTTTGCTATCATCTTTTTCTCTATTATATTTTTTGAAAGTAACAATTGCAAAAATAACAAAAATAGCAACAGCTAAAATTCTTCTTGCATCCATTTTGTCTAGTGTTTGCAAAAAAGGAAATGAAAATTTTCCTAATTTTGAAAGCTGTCTACTTCCAAAAAGATTAACTATAATTGTCTTATACAAAATAGCCAATACTCCATTCGCGACAATCCATGCAACATTTAATGAAATATAATCCATATATATCCTCCTATTTCTTTTGTTTTTTCTTTTTCTCTTCTTTAGGATTATCTCCATAATTCACTTCTATATTTTTCATATGATAAACTTCAGTATCTAAGCTTAAATTTATGTTATAGTAAGGATCTCCTTCTTCTAATATCTCTGGCCACCTTTGTTCAAATGTGCTCATTTCTCCTTGAAATCTCTTTATTTTTGCTGGTGTGTTTTCTGCTCCTCTTGATTTTGATTCATAATGCCAAAATTCTACAAAAGGATTATAAACTATTAGATATCCTTTTTCTCTTATCTTTAAACAGAAATCTACATCATTAAATGCAACTGCTAGTTTTTCGTTCATATATCCAACTTCTTCATAAATAGACTTCGGATTCATCATACATGCTGCAGTTACAGCGCTTAAATTTTCTATCATAGATTCTTTTGCAAAATATCCATGTCCTGACTTTGGAATACTCTTAAATCTATTACCTGCTATTCCGCCTATACCTACTATAATTCCTGCATGTTGAATTGTTTCATCTGGAAAATATAATTTAGCTCCAACTCCACCAACATCTTTTCTTTGACAAAATCCAAGCATTAATTCAAGCCAATTTGGAGTAATAAGTTCTGTATCATTATTTAGTTGTACAATGTACTCTCCAGTAGAATTTTTAACTCCAAAATTAATTATTGCTGAATAGTTAAATCCTTTATTAGGATAATAAACAATTTTTATCTTTCCATTTTTTTCTAGTTCTTTATAATATTCAAATATTTCTTCTGTTTCACTATTATTTTCGACAATAATAATTTCATAATTCTTATATGTAGTTTTTCCTAACAAAGAATTTATACATACTGATAAAATGTCTTTTCCATCTTTGTTTGGTATAACTATAGATACTTTAGGTTCGCCTATTACTTTATAATCAATCCTATATATTCCCTCTATACACCCTTCTGACACATTGCCATCTAAACCTATTCTTTTTAAGTGATCTTCTATTGCTTTTTTACCAGCTTCAAATGCATAATTTTTGGCATGACTATTTAGTTTTGCTGTTGATTCACTATGAACTCTCCAGTGATATAATATTTTTGGAATATGCTTTATATTTTCTGGTTTTGTAATTTCTGACATTCTTAAGAAAATATCATAATCTTGTGCTCCATCATAATCAGCCTTAAAACCATTTAATTTTTTCATTAAATCAGACTTAAATATACTAAAATGACAAATATAATTTTGGCACCTTAATGTATCTGGTGCAAAATCTGGTTTAAAATACGCATCATATCTATTATCATTTTCATCTATTTTATCTTCATCTGAATATAAGAATTCTGCATTGGGCCATTTGTTTATATAGTTTACTACTTCAAATAAAGCATAATCAGCTAAAATATCATCATGATCTAAAAGTGCAATATAGTCTCCTGTAGCCATCTCTATTGCTGAATTAGAGTTTCCAGCAATTCCTCTATTTTCACCTAGAAATTGATATTTAATTCTACTATCTTTTTCTATATATTTTTTTAAATTTTCATTTTGTTTTGGACTTCCATCTGCTAAACACAATTCCCAATTAGAATATGTTTGGTGAATCATACAATCTACTAAGTCTTTAAAAAACTTTTCTTTTGTATTATACATTGGAACAACTACGCTAATTTTAGGTTCAAGTGAAAACTTCTTTTTCATTTGAAGTTTTAAATCTGCATCTTTTGGCTCATTATATTTTATCCAACCACCATAATCTCCATATTGTAAATCTTTTTCGCCTTTTAAAAATCTTACGATTTTTCTTAAAACTGTTTTAATACATTTTTTTATTGTTTTTACAAATCCATATTTACTTATATAAAACTTTATTTGATTAAATCTGTGTACAATAATATTCACGCTTTAATTCCTCTATTTCTATGATAATTTTACATCATATTGATCTGATTCTAAGCTCAAGTTTTTATTATAGTATTCATCACCAGAATCTATTTTTTCTTTCCATTTTTCCAAAAATAAATTTATTTCACTTTGAAATCTAGATAAGTTTTCTGGTGTGTTATCATCTCCTCTTGTTTTTGATTCATAATGATACATTTCTACAAAAGGATTGTAAACTATTAATCTTCCAGTGTTTCTGATTTTTAAACAAAAATCTACATCATTAAATGCTACAGCAAATTCTTCATTCATGTAACCTACTTCTTCATATATAGATCTTTTTGTCATTATACATGCAGCTGTTACTGCATTTATATTTTGAATAATATTATGATGTCCAAAATATCCATCATCATCTTTTTTAAGTCCTCTAAATACATGTGCTGCAACTGTTCTTGCTCCAACAATAATACCAGCATGTTGAATCGTATCATCTGGATAATAAAGTTTTACCCCAACTGCCCCCACATCATCTCTTTGGCAAAATCCAATCATTTTCTCAAGCCAATCTTCTGTAATTAGAGTAATATCATTATTAAGTTGGACAACAAAATCTCCGTCTACACCTTTAACTCCAAAGTTAATAATCTTTGAATAATTAAATCCTTTTTCAGGATAATATAAAACTGCTGTTTTTTCTTGATCTTCAAGTTGTCTATAATAATCAAATGTTTCTTGGCTTTCAGAATTGTTTTCAATAACAACTATTTCATAATTTTTATAAGTTGTTTTTTCTAATATTGAATTTATACAATTTTTAAGTAAATCAACATTATCTTTATTTGGGATTATAATAGATACTTTTGGATTTCCAATTACCTCATAATCTATTCCATATGTTCCACTATTAGGTCCTTCATAAACTTTCCCATTTAATCCTATTCTTTTTAAGTGTTCTTCTATAGCTTTTTTACCAGCATCTATTGCATATGGTTTTACTTCCATTGTCATCGAAGTAGATTTTCCATGAACTCTCCAATGATACAAAACTTTAGAAATATGAGCTATTTTATTCGCTTTTTCAACAATTCTTAAAATAATGTCATAATCTTGTGCACCATTAAATTCTGTTCTAAATCCACCAATGCTTTCTAACAAACTTTTTTTAAACACACTTAAATGGCAAATATAATTGCATGCTCTTAAAGTATCTGGTGCGAAATCTGGTTTGAAGTGTGGTGCATAATATGGTTCATCAATAAAATGGAATTTATCTTCATCTGAATATAGAAAATCTATATTATTATCTTCATTTAATTTTTTAACCACTTCATATAAACTACTAATATCAAGCATATCATCATGATCTAACAACGCTACATAATCTCCTGTTGCTAAAGCAATTGCTGAATTTGTATTTTCAGATATTCCACCATTTTTACCTAAAAACTTATATTTTATTCTTTTATCTTTCTCAACCATCTTTACAATGTCTTGTAATGGTTCGTCACTTCCATCTGCTAAACACAATTCCCAATTTTTATAAGTTTGCAAATGTACTGTATATAAAAGTTCTCTAAAGAAATCTGTATCTGTATTATAAAGCGGAACAATTATACTAATTTTAGGTCTGTATTTAAACTTTTTCTTTTCTTGAAGTTCTATTTCTTGATCAGAAGGAGTATTCTGTTTTATCCATTTTTCATAATCAGATAAATTGTCTTCTTTTTCTCTTTCAAGATTTTTTTCATATTTTAAATATAATCTATGATCGATTCCCTTCCAATACTCAGCTGTATCATTATCTGTAAGCTTAAAATAGTTTTCTACTCTTTTTTGATATTTTTTCTCTGTTTGCTTTCTATCATATTCAATTCTTCTTTTTCCACCTGGAGGCATTATCCTATCAATAAAAGTAGCTCCATTAAATGGATTTAACATCCAAGATAATATTCTAATAGGTTTTGTAATCTTCCAAGATAGTGAACTAGAAATTGCTCTTAATTGGTTTGCATAATTTACTAACTCCACATCTTTTGTTTCTATTAGTGAAGTTAAATCTGCTATTCCTTTTTGATATTCTTTTATCTCGTTTTCAAGTTGCTCAACATGTGTACTTTTAGCTAGAAGTTCGTTTTCATATTTATTAATAACATCTTCAAAACTTCCAATACAATTAACAGATTTTACATGCTCATCCCAAATTTCTTCATCCAAAAACTTAGCTTGTAATTTATCTTCTAATGATTTAAAAACATCCTCAAATTCTTTTATTTCAAGTAGTTCTAATATATTAGAAAAATCTTCTTTTGCTCTTAATTCAGTAAAATATAATATTGCTCTATATAAAATATATTCTATTGGAACATACTCTTCAAACCATTCTTGGTCATATGCTAATATTTTCCACATTCTATAAAAACAATTTTGGAAAGTTAAATCCAAAACACCATTTTTAGTAAAATGCAATTTTGCCTTTTGTTCTTTTGATATTTCTACTTCATATTTATTAAATATAGTGTTTTCAACGTTTTCTACCACACCTAATTTATATAAAATATCTTTTTCAAATTTTTTAATTTCTTCAATTACTGCTGTTAATCCATTTTTATAATATGTGTCCATTAAAACTTTATCAAACGTTTTACTATCAACATATTTGCTTATTACTTGATCTTTTTCAAATTTGTCTAAACAATCAATTTTTAAGGAATTTAATAATACTATATTTTTTCCGATATTTCTAATATGTAAAATAGCTTCTTCTGAATTTGCTGTTTTAACAACTTCATCTGATTTTATAACTGTTTTAATTCTATATCTTTTTTTTCTTGTAACTCCAAAACTTACAAATTTAACATCAGCAAATTTCTTAGAATCTGAAATTTCTACAAAAAATGAATTTGCAAAAAATGGAAATACATTTTTATCTTCATCTATTAATTGTTTATATGCTTCTCTTTCGGAAAAATTCAAGATTTCATTATCTTCACAAAAAGTTAGAACTCTAGAATCAATATTTTCCTTATTTGGTAAATGCTCATCTGTATAAATAACGTTTGTAATTTTATAATCTGGCAACGGATAATAGAATTTATAATTTAATTTTAATTTTGTTAATAAATTTTTGATATTAGAAATACTTAAGTAATTTGGTCTGGTATTAACTATTGAGTCAAATGATTTAATTTCTTCATCAAATTTTTCTCCAGCCCAATATTTCATTCCAAATTTATTAGAAGTAGCAAGAAGTATTTTCCCGCTTCTTGATAAAAGATTTTTGGCATCACTTAATAAAGATGAAGCTTCATCTTCTGAATTTAGATTATCTAGATTTCCAATTATAACAACATAATCAAATTTAACTTCTATATCATAGTCTTTTAAATTGCTTGTAGACACAACTCTATTTGACATTTTATTTAATTCATTTAAAATTTCATTATCTTGTCCGATGTATAAAACACTAGCATCTTTTTCTATTGGATACCACGTAATAATATTCTTTTTGAATTCTAATAAACTTTCTTTCATTACTTACCCTTCTACTTTTTTTACTTTTATGTCTGAATCTAATCTAACTAAACCAACTGTGCTCTTTGTAGTTATTACTTCTATAAGTAAAGCATCATATTTTCTATTTAATGCTTCTAATTCTCCTGATTCGTTATATTTTGTACAACTAAATGAAACTGTATATTTTCCTGGAGCAATTGGAATTTTTCCTGTAAATTCCGCTATTGCAATATCACCTTTTTCAAAAGTACCTGTTGATTTTTTCTCTATATTTGTATTTGTTCCTGTAACATCTTTTCCAGAAAAATCTTTTATTGTTAATGTAAATATTGGCTCATTTACTTTAGTATTAAATCTAACTTTTGATTTAAATGTAACAACATCTCCATTGTCAAACATATTTGCAGGATTTCCTTCTTCATCAAAAACACCATAATCAAAAACATCTGCTTCTTTATTTCCATATTCAATCATATTAGGATTTTGATTGAATTTTTCTTTCCAAAGTTTTCCGTTTTCTTCATATTTTTCTGAAATAACAATGTTTTCTTTTACTGGCTCTTCATCAGGATTGATTCCAACAATAATTTTTTTGTATCTATTTACACCATCTTTAACAGAACCATCAAATGTTTTTTTACCATTCTCAAGAATAATTACTCTATTACAATTTGTCATAACATCATTAACATTATGTGTTACAAAAATAATTGTTTTTCCTTTTTCTTTAAATTGTTCAAATTTCTTAAAACACTTTAATTGGAAAGCCATATCTCCAACAGATAAAACTTCATCAACTATAAGTATGTCTGGATCAACATTAATTGCACATGCAAAAGCTAAACGAGCAAACATTCCAGAAGAATATGTTTTTACTGGTTGTGATAAATGCTCTCCAATATCAGCAAAATCAATAATTTCTTGTTCTTTTTCTTTTATTTCTTTATCTGTAAGTCCCATAACTTGGCCATGTTGATATATATTTTCATAACCTGTAAGTTCAGGATTAAATGCTGCACCAAGCTCAAGAAGTGAACTAACCTTTCCTTTTACTTCGATATTTCCTGAAGTAGGACTTACAACACCTGTTATCATTTTTAAAAGAGTAGATTTTCCAGCACCATTTTTACCTAAAATTCCTAATACTTCGCCTTTTCTAAGCTCTAAGTCAAGATTATCCATTGCTCTAAAAGTAGTATGTTTGTGAAACCCAGGCAATACAGTTTCTAAAAGCCTATCTTTTTTTCTGGCAAACATCTTATATTCTTTTACTAAATTAGATATTTTAATTACTGGTTCGTCAGTATTACTCATAACTATCCTTTCTTAACAATTTTAAATAATACTCTTGCAATTCCTGGCATATTTAAAATTAAAAAATTCTCCATTTTATATTTAAATTCTTCGTATTTATATAATTTAAAGAATAATCCCCATTCTCTAAAATTAATAGTTTTTTTGCTTTCTAACATTTCGTAATAATTATATGCTCTATGATTTAATTTCTTTATTTCATCACTTGTAAATTTGTCTTCATTTTCTATAAATACAGTAAAATGTTCTTTTTTTACATCTATGAACAATTGACGTATTTCGTCTAAAGACTGCATTTCTTCAGATTTTTTCTTAGAACCAATACTATTATTCTTATGTTGTCTATATTTCATAAGTGGTTCTTCAATATAATCTATTTTTCCTGTTTCACTAATCATTAGTGAAATCCAATAATCATGAAGAACATATTTACTTTTATTTGGAAGTGGTAAAACTTTTTCTATCCAATCTTTTTTAGCTATAATTGTGCATCCTGTAACAAAATTATTTAAATATAAACTCTCAAAATTATTATATTTTTTAATCTTGTTATAAATACCTTTAAGTTTCCAATATGACTTAAATGTTACTTCTAATTTTTCATTTACAACTTCTAAATCTGAATATACTAAATCACTGTTTGTTTCTATCATCTTGTTTACAGATTTTTCAACTTTTTCTTCTTTCCAAATATCATCTTGGTCTGCAAACATAAAAAACTTATTTTCAACTTTTTTAAGTAAAAATTCAAAATTTTTTACAACACCAAGATTTTCTTCTTGATAGAAAATTTCTATACGATTATCTTTCTTTTTATATTCTTCAAGAATTACTCTTGTATTATCTGTAGAACAATCATCAGAAATTAATAATCTAAAATCTTTATATGTTTGATTTAATATACTATCTAATTGATCTCTTAAATATCTCTCGCCATTAAAAGTTGCAAGAAGTATATCAACTTTTTCCATATTTATTGCCTTTCTATAAAACATCTGCAAAATCTTTTTTAGATTTTTTAAATACTCTATTTCCCCATACAAAAATTAAAATTGTAATTACCCAAAATACAATTGTAAACATATAATTTTCATCAGTAATAATTGTTGAATTTTCCATAAATGCTTGTCTAAATCCTTCTACTAAATAAGTAAATGGCATACATTTAAATATTTTTACAAATACTTGGTTTTGTATCATACTTAAATTCCAAACTATTGGCGTAAACCACATACACAATTGAATAACTATTGTAAGTAATTGTGCAAAGTCTGGTACTACTGTAGTTATTGCTGATGTTAATCTAGTTAGTGCTATAATAAATGCTAATGCACAAATCAAAATATATAAAACATTTAAAAAGTTTGGTATAAATCCAAATATTGATGATACAACAACTGCTATAAACATTAAAAATATTCCAATAAAACTAGAAGATGTAAGTGAAATAATAGGAATAATATCAACTGGAAAAACTACTTTCTTTACTAAGTAACTATAATTTCTAATTGAATTACTAGCAGTAAGTATTGCATCACTACAATACATCCACATTGACATTCCTGGTAAAAACCACACTACATAAGGATATTCTCCACTACTTCCAGAACGTAAAATATATTGGAATACTATTACATATGTTATCATGAAAATGAATGGTTGCAAGAAACCCCAAATTGTACCTAAACTTGTATTAGCAAATCTATTTCTAAAATCGTTTCTTCCTAGTTTTAATGCAAGTTTTCTGTTTTTATAAAGTATCTTAAAAAAATCCATAAATAAATCCTTTTTTACCCATTAAAATTTCAGTCTAAATTATATCATTAAGCATTTGAAATATCAATAAAAATCATGTGTTATTTTGGTGAATTTTAGATTAATTATAAATTTGTATTTATTTAATTTTTGAAGTAAATTTTTTATAGAAAATAATTGAATTAAAAATTATTAAAGGAAAATTGAGGGATGTTCATCTATTCGATGAAAGAGGCTCAATTTTCCTTTTTATAATTTATATGAAAATTATTTGATTAAAAAATTGTATGAAAACATAAATAAATACAATTTAATTATTCTTCTCAAAATTCCATGCATCTTTACATATATCTTCTAATGTTTTTTCTGTTTTCCAACCAAGTTCGTTCCATGCTTTTGTTGGGTCTGCATAATTTTCTGCTACATCTCCTGGTCTTCTACCAACTATTTTATAATTAACTTTTACTCCGTTTATTTGTTCAAAGCAATTTACTAATTCCAATACACTTATTCCTTTTCCAGATCCTAAATTGTAAACGTTTAATCCATCTGGTGCATTTTCTATTGCTTTTACATGTCCTTTTGCTAAATCTACAACATGAATATAATCTCTTACACCTGTTCCATCAACAGTTTGGTAATCATTTCCAAAAACACTTAAACATTCAAGTTTTCCTGATGCCACTCTCATAACATATGGCATTAAGTTGTTTGGAATTCCATTAGGATTATCTCCTATTAATCCGCTTTCATGTGCTCCTACTGGATTGAAGTATCTTAAAATAGTAATATTCCAAGAATTATCTGCTGTATAAACATCTTCTAGTATTTTCTCAATCATGGCTTTTGTTGTACCATATGGATTAGTAGTAGTTCCTCTTCCCATATCCTCAGTATATTTTCTTACACCTTGATCCCCATATACAGTTGCGGAAGAACTAAATATTAATTTATTTACTCCATGTTCTTTCATGACTTCTAATAAATTTAAAGTACTTCTTAAGTTATTAGAGTAATACATTAATGGTTTTTGAACAGACTCTCCAACGGCTTTATATCCTGCAAAATGTATAACGGCATCAATTTTATTTTCGCTAAATATTGATTCAACTTTTGTTTTATCTGCTATATCATATTGATAAAACTTAAATTTTTTTCCTGTAATTTTCTCTAAACTTTCTAATACTTCAATTTTACTATTATATAAATTATCAACAATTATAATTTCATGATTTTGGTTTGCAAGTTCAACAACAGTATGTGAACCAATAAATCCTAAACCACCTGTTACTAAAATTCTCATTTTAAATTTCTAGTTTTCCTCCTCATCAATTAATTTATATATCCTATAGTCTTGCGTTTCTTGAAGCAATTTATATCCATATTCTTCAACATCTCCTAAAAGTTCTGTTTCTTTATGAAATACTATGTAATTTGCATTATTTTTTTGTGCATATGCAACTACTTCATTAACTTCTCCACGCATAATCTTTGCTGCAATAGATTCTGGAGTGTATGGAGTAGCACTTCTTGGATATGCAAGTTCTATGCTTCCGTCTATTTGTCTTATATATGGTGCCAAATAATGTGATACTAAAGCTTTTTTATATTCTGCTTCATCAGCTCCTATAATTTGTGCAACATATACCATATCATCTTGAATTTTATATGGATTTCCAACTGGTAAAAAGTTTCCTTCTGTATACATATATTTTCCACCTAAAGCTATTATTCCCATAAAACAAATTGATACAATTATTTTTTGGGATATTCTTTCTAAAGACATTATAAGTTTTGCAGAAGCATATGCAATTGTTACTCCCATAGGAACAAGCCAAAATACTCTCCAATATGCACCTTTTTTTAATATACTTCCAACCGCTTTATTAAATATTGGATTCATAACTAATAATAGTACAAAAATTGGAAAATATATAGTAAAAGCTCTTTTTGTCTTATCTTTTTCTTTAAGAAAAAGATATAAAACTGCTAAGCAATATAATGTCATATATGAACCTGTACCTTTATACTCTATAAAACAATTCTTTATTATTTCTAAACTTTCTTCAAACATTCATATCTCCTATATTTTAAACAACATATATCCTAATCCTGCAAGTAAATTTGGCATACAACATAATAAATATATAATCATATTTATTATATGCTTAGGAATACTTTTATCTTTGAATTTTGAAAGTTCTATACTAAATCCTAATAGCATTATTGTAATTGGCACAAAACCAACCGCCATACTCGATGTATACGCTCCGCCTAAACTTGTAAGACATAATAATATATAATACATAAATTTATTTTCGTTATTTTCTGCTTTTAAAATAAGCATTATTGCAACAGGTAAAATAAAGTTTGCAAGCATTGCTTTTCCTTGCCATATTCTAAATAAAAAGAAAGTAAAATTTGTTCTTATAGAATAATTGCCAAAAATATTTAAGACACACATAAATATTAAAAATAGCATCGTTTTTTTATTATCATTTCCAAATAATTCTTTACCAAGTTCTAAATATGCTAAATACACCAATGGAATAAATACAACTGGTAATACAAGATGTGCTACTATTGTAGGATGTGTGTTTAATAATATAGATAAAACAGAATATAAACTCATAAAATATGAAAATATGTATTTATTATTTGGTGTGTGAATTACTCCAGTAGTAGAACTATATCTATATAGTGTATTTGTTTCTAAATCTGTAACTGATGATCCAACATAATGAGAGTCATCTTCATCTGTGTGCATATATTTTACTGGAAAATATACTTGAAAGCATATCAAAAAGATAACAATAATTGCTAATATTTTAGGAGTTTCTTTTATTGAATTCCATAATTCTTTAAAAATATCAATAATACTTCTAAAATTTACAATAATAGAAATGCCAGACAAAATTCCAACAATAAACATAAACTTTTTTACTAAACTTATTACTGAATATACTTTTATAATAGTAATTATTGAAAGAATTTCTAATATTCCAAATTCAATCAAATATCCAATAATTAAAGCTAATCCTAGATTATATTTATCTTTTTTAGTAAAATGTACTAATAACAATCCCATTAGTTCTGGCAAAATAAAAAACAAAACAATTGCCATCATTGCTTTTTCAATCATTATTTTCTCCTTGTACTATAATTATATTATCTTCTGACAAAAATATTTTATCATTTTACAAAAAATAAAACAATAGCCAAGGACTATTCCTTGGCTATTATTTTATAACAAGTATTATTTATTTTTGTTTTCCAATTCTTTCTATTCTAACTGCATAATATAAAGCAATTATAATAAATACAAACATTACTTTTAACACTGTTGTGCTTGATCCAACATAAGGCATTCCTGATTTTGATGTTGTGTTATTTACTACATTATTTGATGTATTATTAACATTATTATTTACTACATTATTTGATGTATTGTTAACTGTGTTATTTGTTGTATTATTTACAGTATTATTTGCTACATTTCCGCTTGCAGAAGTTAAAACAATTTTATTTGCAATAGAATTATTAGTAGTATTATTAGAATTATCCTCATTTTTTTCAATTACTTTAGATAAATCTGCATCTAAATTAACAACTAACTCTGCTCTTAATAAATATATGTTGTCATTTTTCTTTGTTTTTGTGAATTTATATGTATAGAAATTTAAGATATCATCTTTAAGATTAACTTCATCATTAATAGCATAATCTAAGAATTCGAAATTATCTGTTTCACCTTCTTTAAATACTCTTTTATCATTTTCGTTAGTCATTTCTCCAATTGATAATTCCGAACCTGCAAGCATTATTCCACTATATTTTCTAATTTTCAATCCTGCATCAAATTCATCTTTCATTGTATTTGCAGTATTTGGGTTAACTCCTTGAACAATTGCTGATCCAATTGCACCATAAATTGGTAATTCCATATTATCAAAAATATCATATAATTCTGATAAGCTTGTATCCTTATCTATTACTTGTTCAACATAAAATATAGGTTTGTCTGATAAATTATATTTAATTGTTTTAGTTTCTTTTGTTCCGTCAAAAAGTTCTATTTCGTATTTTAGCTCACTATCTTCAACTTTAATAGGTGTTGTTGCTTCTCTAATTGTAAATCCATAAGAACCTTTTATAGATTGGTATCCTCCTTCGTATTTTTTAGCTAATTCATTATAAGCATCTTGTAGGTTTTCCTTTGTAATACTTACTTTTGCAAAGCAATTAACTATTGATATAATAGCAATTGTAAAAAGTAAAATTGAAGCTAGTACTTTCTTCATATTTTTATCTCTCCTTATATATAAATAGTAAATATATGTAAACTTTTTTCGTATACCAAACTATTATATCACAACTTATAAAAAAATGCAAGCCGGAGAAGGTTTCTCCGGCTTTTTATATTTTTTATATTTACTTCATTAAATATTCTGGATGAGCTAAATACCAATCTATAGTTTTTACAATACCATCTTTAAACATTGTCTTAGGCTCCCATCCAAACTCATTCTTAAGCTTTGTAGGATCTATTGCATATCTATAATCATGTCCTTTTCTGTCAGTTACATAACTAATTAAGCTTTCTGGTTTATCTAATCTTTGAAGTATTAATTTTACAATTTCAATGTTTCTCTTTTCATTATGACCACCAATATTATATCTTTCTCCTTTTTTACCTTTATGAAGAATAATATCTATTGCTTCACAATGATCTTCAACATACAACCAATCTCTAATATTTAAGCCTTGACCATAAACTGGTAATGGTTTATCTTGAAGTGCTAAAGATATCATATGTGGTATTAATTTTTCATGATGTTGATATGGTCCATAGTTATTTGAACAATTAGTAACACTTACATTCATTTTATATGTTTCACTATATGCAAGAGCAATTAAATCTGAAGATGCTTTTGATGCTGAATATGGACTGTTTGGCTTAATTGGGGATGTCTCTGTAAAATATCCTGTTTCCCCAAGTGTTCCATATACTTCATCTGTAGAAACATGAATAAATTTATTTGGACTACCTTCGCCCCAATATTGTTTAGCAGCTTCTAAAAGTGTATGTGTTCCAATTACATTTGTTTGTGTGAAAATAAATGGTGTTTTAATACTATTATCAACATGTGATTCTGCTGCAAAATGTACTATTGCATCAATATTATACTTTTTATATGTTGCTAATACAAAATCGAAATCGCAAATATCACCTTTAACAAATGTTATTTTATCTTTAATATTATCTAGATTATGCAAATTTCCAGCATAAGTTAATTTATCATACACAATTATATTGTATATTCCTTCATATTTTTTTACCATTAGTTCTGCAAAATTTGCTCCTATAAAACCTGCAGCGCCTGTTACTAATATGTTTTTCATTTTAAACTCCTTATTTTAAATTTTGAAATAAATCTGTATTTTTTAATTCTTCAAGTGTTGGCCATAATGCATCTTTTTCAGATGTTAAGTATTCTTCTGGTTTCATTCCTGGTACTTCAGGCCAAACAATTCCTACTTCTGGATCATTCCATTTTAATCCGCCTTCTGCTCCATGATTATATACATCATCACATTTATAACTGAATTCAGCTTCATCAGATAAAACTAAAAATCCATGTGCGAATCCTCTAGGAATCATAAACATTTTTTTGTTTTCTTCTGAAAGGATAACACCTTCCCATTTTCCATATGTACTACTTCCTGGTCTTAAATCAACTGCAACATCAAATACTTCACCTTTTATACATCTAACAAGTTTTGCTTGTGTATTTTCTTTTTGGAAATGCAATCCTCTCAAAACACCTTTTTTAGATTTTGATTGATTGTCTTGAACAAACTCATTTGTTATTCCAACCTCTTCAAAATCTGGTTTACTATATGTTTCCATGAAATAACCTCTGTTATCTCCAAAAACAGTTGGTTCTATTATATATACACCTTCTATAGATGTGTCAATTCTTTTGAATTTTCCCATTTCCTATCTCCTTTTAATTTGCATCAAATAAATCACTTTCATATATATCTTTATATTGTTTATAATCTTGTTCTGCTATTTTCTTTAGATATTTTCCATATTCAGTTTTCTTATATTTTTCCGCTTCATTTAAAACATCATCTTTTGAAATCCATTCATTTCTATATGCAATTTCTTCCAAGCATGCTACTTGAACACCTTGTCTTAATTCAATTGCTTTTACATAATCAGAAGCATCAGACAATCTATCTGCAGATCCTGTATCAAACCAAGCATATCCACTTCCTAAAGGAATAACTTGTAATTTTCCTTTTTCCATATATGCTTTATTAACATCAGTAATCTCTAATTCACCTCTATCTGATGGTTTAATAGATTTTGCAATTTTAACAACATTATTATCATAAAAATAAATTCCTGGAACTGCAAAATTAGATTTTGGAACTTTTGGTTTTTCTTCAATTGATATTGCTTTTCCACTTTTATCTATTTCAACAACACCATAAGAAGTTGGGTCTGCTACTTGATATCCAAATATAATTCCACCATCTTCTAGTTTGCTTGCTGCTCTTAATACTCTTTCAACTCTTGATCCATAAATCATGTTGTCTCCTAATATTAATGCAACATTGTCATCACCAATAAAATCTTCTCCTAAAATAAATGCATCAGCAAGTCCAACAGGTTTTTCTTGTACTTTATAACTAAATTTCATACCAAATCTTGAGCCATCTCCTAAAAGGCTTTCAAATGCTGGTAAATGGACTGGTGTTGAAATAATTAATACTTCTCTTATTCCAGCCATCATTAAAGTAGATAACGGATAATAAATCATTGGCTTATCATATACTGGTAGCATTTGTTTAGATACTGCCAAAGTAATAGGATAAAGTCTTGTTGCACTACCACCTGCTAATATAATTCCTTTCATGTTTTATTCCTCCTTTATTTTAACGTGTAGTTTGATCAATATCTGCAACTTTTAATTCCTCTTTTAAATACTCTTTTAAAGCTGATTCCCAAGGTTCTGGAACAATTCCAACAGCTTTTAATTTGTCTTTAGATAATTGGCTATTTGTTGGTCTATCACTAGATTGTGGATACATTGTCTTATATTCTTGTGAAGAAATAGGTTTTACTTTTGTAGAAACATTTGCAAATTCAAAAATCTTTCTAGTAAAATCATACCATGTTGTAAAACCTTCATTTGTTGAATGATATATTCCATATTCAGGTTCTTTTTCCATAACATTTTCTATTATTTTGCATAATGTTGTTGTTGAAGTTGGGCTTCCATGTTGATCATTTACAACTGTTAACTCATCTCTATCTTTAGAAAGTTTTAACATTGTTTTTACAAAGTTCTTTCCTCCTAATCCATAAAGCCATGCTGTTCTTAATATGTAATATTTTCCAGCCTTTTTAGCATTTTCTTCTCCAACTAATTTTGTTCTACCATATGCACTTACAGGTGCTGGCATCATATCTTCTGTATAAAATTTTTCAACAGGTAGATTTCCTGGAAATACATAATCTGTGCTAATATGTATAAAAGTACTATCTGTTTTTTTAGCAGCTTCTGCAATATTAGCAACTGCACTTCCATTTACTGACATTGCTAATTCTTCATGTGTTTCACATCCATCAACATTAGTATATGCTGCACAATTTATAATAAAATCTGGTTTTACTTCTTCTGCTTTTTTCATTACAGCATCTTTATCTGTTATATCTAATGTTTCTATTGTTGTTCCAACTACATCATAATTTTTTTCTAATCTTTCTCTAAGTTCTCCGCCAAGCATTCCATCTGCTCCAATTAATAATACTTTTTTCATAACATATCCTTTCTTTTCCATTATTCATTTAACGAGGTCATTATATCACAGCTTTTTCAAAAATCAAACAATTTTACACACAATCCACAATTTACACAAAACTTTCACAATTATGATAGAAAGTATGCTGGTATACCACTCAATAGTGAAAATATAACTAAGAAAAATATTAAAACTTTTACATATGATTCTTCTTCCATATTCAAAAACAAAAATATAAAAAGTGTTTCTTCAAGTATAAATAATGAAAGTGCTAATCTTCCTGAAAACTCATTAGGAAATGGAACTAATATTAATAACAATAAAAAAACTATTGTAAGTCTCATTGAAACTTTTATTGAAAATAACTTTTCTTTTACATTACTAATAAAATAAAAAATAATAAATAAGTTTGCAAGTTGTATAGCATCAATTATTCTTGCTGAACTTACATTTGTTAAAAATAACAAACCTTTTAATGTTTCTGGTAAATTAGCTAAAGCAAATACTGTTTCAATTACAGCAAAGAGTGTAACTGGTAATAAAAATTCTATATGTTTTTCATTTTTGTAGATATAATAAAGAGCTATAAACATTGGTATTGGTGCTACACCTATAATACTACTTAAAAGTTCTTTATTAGCAATATTATTAAATGGTAATAACACATTATATAAATAAGAAAACATTAATCCTAAACCATTATATTGTTCTGTAATAACTTCAACATATGTATTTTTTATTATTAGTTTTGAAAATGCCATCATACACACGCTAAAAAACACAGTTAGATATAGTGCAATTCTTGTAAATTTACTATCTTTTAGAGTATTTTTATTTTTTAATGTAATATAAATAATTAACCCTATAAACAAATATCCAAATGCGACTGCGTATGGAATGAATGTATAAGAATAAAATAAACTTACTAATACTATTAAAATTGAATATAGTATTTTCTTATTATAAGATTCTTCTGTAAATAACTTATTTAATAATACTATAGTTAAAGAGCCCAATACTAATGAATCTATTTTTGTTAAATTATAAGCAACAGCACTTGAAAGTAAAACAATTATGCTCCCCCAAAAAGACAAGTTTTTATTTTCATTTGTGATAATAAAAAATAATTCATATAAAACAAGACATAATCCTACAAATTTTATATTTAACCAAGGAGAAAACATATTATTTGTATTTATAATCCAGCTTAGTCCATAATTTTGATAATTAAACACTAAACCTATAATTGACACAACTAATACAAATATTAAAGAAATTAAGAATCTGTTTTTTATCAAATTATTAATTAGTTTTTTCATATAATTTCTCCTATTAATCCATATTTTTTCTAAGTTTATTTATTTGCCTTTCTCTTGCTATTCCCATATTTTTTGATGGTACATCATCAGTAATTGTAGAACCTGCAGCAATTAACACATCATCTCCTAATGTTACTGGTGCTACAAAATTAACATTAGAACCTATAAAAGCCCTATCTCCTATAATTGTTCTATTTTTATTTTTTCCATCAAAATTACATGTTATAGTACCACATCCAATATTAGAATCGCAACCTATTTGTGTATCTCCTAAATAAGTTAAATGAGGTACTTTTGTTCTATCACCAATTGTTGTATTTTTTATTTCAACAAAACTACCAACTTTTACATCATTACCTAAAACACAATTTTCTCTTATATATGCATTTGGTCCTATTTCACAATTATCACCGATAATTACTCCACTTTTAATTGTAGTATTTGGATGAATTACAGTATCTACACCAATTTCTACATCATCATGAATATATGTAGAATTTGAATCTTCAATTGTAACACCATTTCTCATATGCTCAGAATTTATTCTCATTCTTAATACTCTTGTTAATAATTCTAGTTGTGTTCTATCATTTACACCTAGAATTTCTGTGTTGTCTTCTACAATAACTGCACCTGTTTTTAAACCTTTATCATTCATAATTCTAATTACATCAGTTAAGTAGTATTCTCCTTGTGCATTATCAGGCTTTAATTCTTTTAGCGCGTTTAATAATTCTTCTATATCAAAGCAATATATTCCTGAGTTTATTTCTTTAATTTCTTTTTCAAACATATTAGCATCTTTTTCTTCAATAATTGATTTTATGTTTCCACCCTCATCACGTATAATTCTTCCATAACCTGTTGGATTCTCATATATTGCTGTTAAAAGAGTAGCATATTCTTTATTTTTGTTACTTTTATATATTAAGTTTAATAGTGTTTCTTTCCTAATAATTGGAACATCACCATAAAGAATTAATATTTTTCCTTTTTTTCCTTCTAAATATTTTGTTGCTTGCATAACAGCATGACCAGTTCCTAATAGTTCTTCTTGATATGCATATTGTACTGTATCACCTAAAACACTTTCCACTTGTTCTCTTAAATATCCAACTACAGCAACAACATCATCTGAACCAATATCATGTGCAAGTTTTGCAACTCGTTTTACAAGTTCTTTATCATATATTTTGTGAATTAATTTTGACTTATTTGATTTCATTCTAGTTCCTTTTCCGGCAGCCATAATCAAAGTCATTACATATATTTCTTCATCATCAATTTTCATAGAAACTCTCTCCTTAAATGATATTTTCTAAAAATCCATTGTTATTTTATTATACTTTTAATTTTAAGTCAATTAAAAAAACTATTTACATTTAAGCAAAATCGTGTTAATATATTAGTTATGTCGGAATTGGCCGACATGTTGTACTATTGTGAGCACTTGCTTACAAAACTACGAAAGGAGACAGCAAAAGATGTCTACCAACAAGAAGCTGACGCCGCCCAAGAGGATCAAGCACAAGCTCATGGAGCACGGTTGCTTCGTTCCTCGCCCCAGCACTCCCGACGCAGACGACACCGCCACTGATCTTCGCGACAATTATGTTCGCTACAAGAAGTGGTGTCAGTCCATCGTCCGGACCATGGACCGCAAGCTCGAAGTCGAGCGCAAGAACATCCGTAAGAGCAAGCGGGCCTTCGCTTACGACCGTGACGGCATGAGCCACAAGAAGCACAAGACTGTGGTTCCCACCGACACTGCCGAGGAAGACATCTAGTCCCACAAACGGCAGGCCCTCGCTCAATTAATATAGCGAGGGCCTGTTCTTTTTATTTTTTCATTGATTCTCTAATATATTCAGTTTCTACTTCTTTATCCAGTCTAACAAATAGTGGTTTTCCTTGAGAAACTACTTTAGTACATGGTTTTATATTATTAATTTCAACTGTATCCCATGTAGCATCTTTTTCATCTATACCTAATTGTTTTATTATTTCTAAAGATGTGCCAGGAATAAATGGCCTAGACATAATTGAAATTCTCCTTAAAGATTCTGCTAAATGATTCATTACATTTTTCAATTTATCTTTATTCTCTTCTTTTGCTAAAACCCATGGTGCTGTTTCATCAATATATTTATTTGTTCTAGCAATGTATTTCCACAAATCTTGAATGCCATTACTTACATGATATGAGTCCATATCTTCTATATATTTTTCAATAGTTTCTTTAGCACATTTTTCTAAATCTTCATCAAATTCAGTATGTTCTTTTATATCAGTTGGTATTTCTCCATCAAAATATTTATTAATCATACCTATTGTTCTATTTAATAGATTTCCTAAATCATTTGCTAAATCAGCATTAAATCTTTCAACAAAATCTTCTGGTGTAAACATTGAATCTTGTGCAAAACTCATTAATCTTAATAAGTAATACTTTGTGGCATCTAATCCATATCTATTAATTAAGACTTCAGGATAAACAACATTTCCAACAGACTTAGACATTTTTCCATCTTTCATTACTATCCAACTATGTGCATATAGTTTTTTAGGAAGTTCTAATCCTAAAGCATGTAAGAATATAGGCCAATAAATGCCATGAAATCTTATAATTTCTTTTCCAACCACATGCAAATCTGCTGGCCAATATTTTTTAAATAATGAATCATCATCTGAACCATATCCAAGAGCTGTAATATAATTTGTTAAAGCGTCAAGCCAAACATATAAAACATGCTTTGGATCATTTGGAAATTTTATTCCCCAATCAAATGTACAACGACTAATGCATAAATCTTCTAAGCCTGGATCTATAAAGTTTTTAAATATTTCATTTTTCCTAGATTCAGGAACAATAAATTCTGGATTTTCGCTATAGAATTCTTTTAGCCAACCTTCATATTTTTTCATGTTAAAGAAGTATGATTCTTCTTTCATTTTTTTAACTTCTCTACCACAATCAGGGCATTTTCCATCTACTAATTGAGTTTCTGTAAAATAATTTTCACAAGGCATACAATACCAGCCTTCATATTCACCTTTGTAAATATCACCTTGCTCTAAGAATTTTTCTACAATTTTTTGAACAGATTTTATATGTCTTTCATCAGTAGTTCTAATAAAATCATCAAATCCTATATCCATTCTTTTCCATAATGCTTTTGAATCTTCTGCCATTTTATCAACATATTCTTGTGGTGTTAATCCGTTTTTCTCAGCAACTGTTTGTATTTTTTGACCATGCTCATCTAATCCTGTTAGCATATAAGCATCATATCCTCTTAATGTTTTATATCTCTTTATGCAATCTGTTAAGCATGTACAATATGCTGTACCAATATGAAACTTACCACTTGGATAATATATTGGTGTAGTAATATAAAATTTCTTTTTATCCATAATTATTCTCCTTTTATATGAATCAATTATATATTTTGATATTAGTATCGTCAAGAATTATTTAGAAACTCTAGTAATTGCTAATCCATCTCCTATTTCTAATATTTCAGTATTTAAATTAGCGTCTTCTGTTACCTCTTTTATATATTCTCTTAGATGTCTTACTGCTGTTCTTTGTTTGTGTTTATTATAATCACTCATAACATAGCCTTTATAAAGCACATTGTCTGCAAGAATTAATCCACCATTTCTTATTAATCTTATACCTTCATGTAAAAATATTGAATATTTACTTTTTGCTGCATCAATAAAAACAATATCATATTCATCATTTAATGTTGGTAAAATATCAACAGCATTACCAACCATTATATTTATTCTATCTGAAACACCAACATTTTTTACATTTTCTATAGCTTCTTTTGCTCTTTCTTCATCTAGTTCTATTGTATCTATTTTTGCATCCGAATAAATTACAAAACATGAAGCTGAGTAACCAACAGCTGTTCCTATTTCTAATATTTTTTGTGGTTTTTCTTCTTTTAGAATTTCTTTTATTTTTTCCAAAGTATCATCCATTATAATAGGAATATGATTTTCTAAAGCCTTAGACTTCATTTTTTCAAATTCTTCTTTGTTATACATTTTATTTAACTCCCAAATATATTTTTAAACCCGCTAAAAACATGTTAGCGGGTTCTTAAATTATTCTTTCATACTTGCTCTAGCTGCTCTTTCTCTATCTTTATTATTTAAGATTTTCTTTCTTAATCTAATATTTTTTGGAGTAACCTCAACTAATTCATCATCTTGGATAAATTCAATTGCTTTTTCTAAGCTGATTTGAATTGGTGGAACTAAACGAAGTGCATCATCAGAACCTGATGCTCTTGTATTTGTTAAATGTTTTTCCTTACATACATTTATTGCTAAATCTTCTGGTCTTGAGTTTAATCCAACAATCATTCCTTCATATACTTCTACGCCAGGTCCAATAAATAAATCTCCTTTATCTTGTGCATTATATAATCCATATGTAATTGATTTTCCTGGTTCAAAAGCAACTATTGTACCTCTTGTTCTAGCTTGGATATCTCCTTTATATGGTTCGTAACAATCAAATATACTATTCATTGTTCCTTCGCCTTTAGTATCTGTTAAAAATTCTGTTCTATATCCTATAATTCCTCTTGCTGGAATTTTGAATTCTACTTTTGTATGTCCTTCTTCTGCTGGTTCCATATTAACCATTTCAGCTTTTCTTCTTCCTAACTTTTCAATAACTGTACCAACGCAATCATCTGGAACATTTACAACAAGTCTTTCAATAGGTTCACATTTTACTCCATCTATTTCTTTAATAATAACTTTTGGTCTTGAAACTAATAATTCATAACCTTCTCTTCTCATTGTTTCTATTAATACAGATAAATGAAGTTCTCCTCTACCTGATACTTCAAAAGCATCTGGTGATTCAGTGTCTTTTACTCTTAAAGAAACATTTCTATCTAATTCCTTATACAATCTATCTCTTAAGTGTCTTGATGTAACAAATTCTCCTTCTCTTCCAGCAAAAGGTCCATTATTAACACTAAATGTCATAGAAACTGTAGGCTCATCTATGTTAACAAATGGTATTTTTTCTGGATTGTTATAATCACAAATTGTATCACCTATGTTAATTCCTGCAACTCCAGACATAGCAATTATATCTCCTGCTTCTGCACTTTCTACTTCAATTCTTTTTAAACCATCATAAACATATAGTTTTGTAACTCTTGCATTTAATGTTTTGTTATCATCTTTACAAATTACTACAGGCATATTTAAATCAACATGTCCTCTTTCAACTCTTCCTATAGCAATTCTTCCTATATAATCATCATAATCAATATTAGAAACAAGCATTTGCATAGGGCCTTCCATCTCGCAAGCTGGAGCACCTATATAATTAATAATAGTATCAAACAATGGTCTTAAATCTGTTCCTGGAGTATTTAAATCCATTGATGCTGTACCATTTTTTCCAGAGGCATATACAACTGGAAATTCAAGTTGATCATCATTTGCACCAAGTTCAATAAATAACTCAATAACATCATCAACTACTTTTAGTGGTTGTGCACCTGGCCTATCTATTTTATTAATTACAACAATTGGCTTTAAGTTTAATGCTAAAGATTTTTTCAAAACCTCTCTAGTTTGTGGCATTGCTCCTTCAAAAGCATCTACTAACAATACAACACCATCAACCATTTTTAAGACACGTTCAACTTCTCCACCAAAGTCAGCATGTCCTGGTGTGTCTACTATATTTATTTTTATATCTCCATAATGTACTGCTGTATTTTTAGAAAGGATTGTGATTCCTCTTTCTTTTTCCAAATCGTTTGAATCCATTACTCTTTCTGCAACTTGTTCATTTGCCCTAAAAATACCACTTTGTTTTAACATTGCATCTACTAATGTTGTTTTGCCATGATCAACGTGTGCGATAATTGCTACATTTCTAATATTTTGGTTATTCATATTAATTCCCCTTAAAAATTGTAAAGTTTTCAAACCTTACATTAAATTTCAACCACAATATTATATATCTTTTCATTATTATTGTCAATACGCTTACGTATTGATTTACTAACTTTTCTGTGTTATAATCACCATGTTTTAGGATTTCCTGGGATTATTAAACGACCAAATATAGAAAGAAGGGTTTCAAGATGGAGATCATCAAGTTAGCAACGGCAATTGTACTACTCCTTCTGAGCGTCTGCTGGATCTTAGTCATTGTGGTCATCATAACAGGAATTGAAGATGCATACTCTATCCAAATGGGAAAAGAAGCCAGTCACAAAGAATTATTCAGTAAGAATCAAATATATCAATTCGGTACAAATCTGTTTAATCTCTTTTACAAAAAGCTTTCTTATCCAAGATTCTGTTTGAGTATCTCAACACTTGTTTCGATCATTTTGTTTGCCAGCATAACAATTGGATTCTTCGGTATAATTACAAATTTGGTGTAAAAAAGCCGGCCACTAGGCCGGTCTTTTAATTTGCTAATTTTAGTATTTCTTCTTTTATAATTTCACTTGCTTTATCTTCCATTTCTTTATCAACTTTATTATTAGAAGTTGAAAGTAGTTCAGCAAAATCTATCGGTTCACCAAACTTAATTTTATTTTTTGAAAAAGGTTTTAATTTTCCAGAAAGTCCAATCGGTATAACTTTAGTATTTGTTTTTAAAGCTAAATATGCAGCACCATTTTTTACTTTACCATCATTTTTTTCAAATCCATTTCTAGTTCCTTCTGGAAAAATTCCTAAACATCTTCCATCTTTTAAAATTCTTAATGATTCTTTTAAAGAAGCTATATCTTTTTCATCTCTTTTTACATATATTCCATCTTCAACAAATACAGCAAATCTTGTAATAGGATTTTTTTTCAATTCTTCTTTTGACATAAAATGCATATGTCTTGTTGAAAAAACTTCTATTATAACTGGATCTAAAAAAGATCTATGGTTTCCACAAAAAATTAATGATCCATTTTTTGGAATATTATTTCTTCCTTCTGATTTAAACCAAAATACTAATTTTAGGATTATGTATGAAATTACCTCTATTATAAATCTCATTATTCTTTTTAAAACTTTCATTTTTATACCTCTATTTTGAATTATTGATTATCTCTATAGCTTTTTCTACAACCTCTTCTATTGTTAGATTTGTGCTATCTAAATATATAGCATCTTCTGCTTGTTTTAAAGGTGCTATCTCCCTTGTTGAATCTCTATAATCTCGTGCTTTTATATCTTCTAAAACTGTATTATAATCTGATTCCAATCCCTTCTCCATATTTTGTTTTACTCTTCTTCTAGCTCTTTCTTCAGGTGTTGCATCTAAATATATTTTAACATCTGCATTTGGGAAAACATTAGTACCAATATCTCTACCTTCCATAACTATATCTGCATTTTCAGCTGTTTTTCTTTGCAAATCAATCAATTTGTCTCTAATTATTTGTAGTTTACTCATAGGAGAAACAAAATTTGAAACCTCTTCAGATCTAATAGCTAAAGAAACATCTTCTCCATTCAAATAAACTTTATATTCGCTTTCTTCTGATTTTAATACAATATCAGCATTATCTAATATATCTTTAATTTTTTCTTCTTCATTTAGTCCAATATTATTTCTTAGCATTTGCAATGCAATACATCTATACATTGCTCCTGTATCTATGTTTGTTAGATTAAGTCTTTCTCCTAATAATTTAGCTATTGTTCCTTTACCAGATCCTGCAGGTCCATCTATTGCTACTATAAATCCCATAATTATTTCCTTTCTAAATTTACCCCTTTTACTACTAATTCCATACTCAAAACATTCATAGAAGTCATTTTTTCAATTTCTTTAATTATTTGTTTTTTTAGATTTCCCATTGTTTCGTTAATGTTATATCCAAATTCAATTATTACTTCGATATATATATATAATCCATCGTTTTCTTCACCATGTTTTTTTATTATTGTTCTATGAATTTTATGAACACCATCAGTTTTAGTTGCAACTATATCTATAATCTGTCTAAATACTGAGTCTGAAATCTCATAATTACCCATATAACTAAAAGTTGGTCTAATTATAGATTTCTCAGAAACATATGGTGCTTTCCCTCTTCCTTTAGATTTAAATATTTGAAGTGGGTCTAACAAATAACCAGAAAAGTCTTTTTTAAGCTCAAATGTTGGAACTGGTATTACATGTTTACCTTCTGTAACCCTTGTATTTCTAGCCATTGCCATCTCTTCTTCAGTTGCAACGTCAGTTATATATATAGTTTCAGAAATTGGCTCAAACCCTAAATTTTCAGTAATTCTTTTAACCATTTCATCAGAAGTACCTAAAATCAGAATACTATCTGGCTTTCTCTTTTTAATAACATCTTGAATTTCTTTTCTTTGTTCTTCACTTTGAAAAAGTGCATTTCTAACAGTTTCAATTTTAGTAGGAGCTTTTTTTGCAGAAGTTCCAGCTAAAATTTGATTCTCATAAATTAGCAATCCATCATCAATTATATAATTAATTCCTCTTTCACTTGCAACCATTTGTGCTCTATAGCTTTTTCCGGTTCCAGATGGTCCAACGAAAGCATATGTTTTCATTTTGTGTGAAAAAAACATCTTCTTCTCCTTGAAATTTTTTTAAATTATATCATTTATATTATTTTTTCTCAAGGAGATTTTTTAACCTATTTCTTTAAAGTAAAACATTTTTTCGTGATATTTCCAGCCAAATCTGTTACTGTAATTTCGTAAAATCCATTTTGAGTAATTGAATATGGATCAATATTATTTGTAGGTTTAACATAGTTTGTATTAAAAATAATATTGCAATTTACAGTATCAAGAGTAGTATCAGAATCACCCTTCATGAATAATTGTAAATAATAATAACCTGTTTCAACTGAACTTGTAATATCAGTTGCAACTAATGATGCTGTTGCACTTCTATCAGAGTTGATATTTATTGACCCATATTTTATATTATTTCTATTAGATGCACTAAACTTAGTTGTTACTATTTGCTTAACTGCTGAATCTATACCATATAGTTTTATAGTAAATTTTTCTCCTATTTTAGTTGCTTCAGCTCTTTCAAAATATCTTGTTTTAATCGTTTTATTTATGCTACTTATAACATTATCATTTATATCTATTGCTTCAACCTTTACATTATAACTTGTAAATGTTTGTAGCCCTGTAAAAGTATATTCTTCTTCGGTTGTCTCTTTCTTTAATATATTATTAATATAATATTTGTATTTAACAGTTCCTTTTGGCTTGTCCGTAATCCAAATATAAATACTGTTTTTAGTAACATCTATTCCTTTATATTTACTTGTATCATAATAACTTGTATAACACGAAAAAGCTAGAGATGTACCATATTTATTTATAATAATATCTTTTATTCCAAAATTATCTGTATATGTAGGTTTCAAATTTGTAGAATAAGTTGTTCCATCATTTATACCATTTATTTGAGGTAATACTTTGTCAATGTTATTTATCTCACAAATAACTTCTTCTTTGTTTCCCGAATTATCTTTTAAAACAATTGTCTCTGTATCATTTTCAGTAAAATTTTTAGTTAACTTTTTGCCATCATCTGATAATAAATACCCTTCAATAGGATATATTTCTTTATTTGTAGTAATCTCTAGAGTAACATCTTTGTTAGTATACTCATTATCTGACTTTTGCAAACTATATGTAATTTTAGAAATATCTCGCGTTAATGAAAATGCATTGATGCGATAATCATAATGGTACATTGCATAAACATTAAAATTTATAATCATAATAAGTAAGATAAAAAAACAAAAAATTTTCCTAATTTTCTTCATTTGTTAACACCTCATCTTCCTCTATTATTTTTGCATTAAAATTCCATCTAGCTACACTACTTTCTACGCTTTCTTTTGTTTCTTCAAGAATTGTATATTTAAGCAAATAAAACTTTGTACCTGTTTTAAAGCTCGTAATAAAAACAAGTACTAATAAAATTATTAATATTAATATTTTAACAATTAGTTCTTTTCTTTTATCCATAATAAACTCCTATTCTTTCATTTGTAACGCTACTACTTCTATATTAATATCTGTTTTTTCAGACAGGTTTTCTCCATCTTTCCAACTAACAACAAGTCTGTATTCCTCATCATATGATTTATTTTTTTCAACCAATATATATTCTGTGCTATTATTTCCTTTTAGTATTTCTTCGTTTTTAGAATTAAATAATTGGCATTTTACCGGAAAATTTGAATTTGAATATTCAACTAAAATTTTATAACTAAAATCTACTTCACTATTTCTTTGATTAACATTGTTTTTTACCTTAAAACAATATTCTTTAATTGAATTATCATAAAAATAGCTATCTTCTTTTTCATTTATACTTTCAACTAAAAATATTGGTTCTGCTATTTTTGCTTTCGCATTTACAATACATGAATCTTTATACATTGCAAAAGCAGTTATTGGCAATAGTATTATAACTATACTAACAATTAAGCTTTTCTTCATTTTTTTCCTCCTCTGTTTTATATAATTCGATAATTAGTTTTATACATATATATAAAATATCGATTAAAATTAGTGGTTTAAGTAGATAGATTACAAAAAAACCTAATATTTTAGAATGAATTATTACTTTTCCAATTATATTTCTATTACTAACAATTTCATCTCTTAAATCATTAGAATCACCTTTTGTAACAACATTATCACCTATTATTTCTACTATTCTATGAGTAAAAATATATTTTTCATTATCAAGAATAGTTACTATATCTCCGACTTTATAGTTTTTTCTTTCAGATACTACTATTAATTCGCCTTTATTTATAGTTGGCTCCATACTACCTGTTTCAACTATAAAAAATGCTCTCCCAAAAATCGTTGTAATTATATCGTGCTTTATTAGTCTTGAATATAAAACATTGCATATGATTATAATTAAAAAGAATATTATTAATAGATTTAAAATTTTTTTCAATATCATTTCCCTTTCTCCTTAAAGCTTTCTGTTAAAAATACTTTTATTATTCTTAACAGAGAGCTCTAAGCTCTCTGTTTTTAATATATATAAAATTTTAGGATTTATATTTGGCAATTTTCTTTTGTAACATAAAAGGTATTTTAATATTTTTAAGAAACTTTTTGTTGTTTTCCGACAATCTCAACATCAAAAACACAATCTAATGATGTATTTTGATCTGAATCTAAAATAGGATTTCCATTACTATCAACATTTAACGTTCCGTCTTCATTATCGATTGTAGTTGTGTCATTTTCATTAAACTCCCAATCCCAATAAACATTAATGATTCTTTTTTGATTGTTGGCTTGTACTGGAATAGTTCCACTTATTTTTGATGACAATTCTTCTAAAGAAGCTACTCTTTCAGTAGTAACTTTATTGTCTTGCTCATCTACTGTTTCAGCATAGAATTTCATATTTCTTGGAATATTTTTATCATTTAAAAATTGAACATTGTAATCTACACCAACTTCTGAATTAGTTGCATCAACTTCAATTACAAAGTTACCATTTGTACCTGGAGCTATTTTCTTATCTGATAAGCTAATTGTCTTTTCTGTATTACCCGCTCCAAATGACCATCTAGCAATATTTCCCATTGCTGTACCAGCCTTTACAGATTTGTAATACCTAGCAAATGTATAACCTGCTAGAAACATTAATAATATTAATGCTATTAATATTATTAAACTCAATATTTTTTTGTTTTTCTTCATAAAACCTCCTTTAAATAATTTTAAGTTAAATGTTTTTTTCTGTTTCATATCTATTAATTATTTTAGGGGCATTAAAAATAAACTAATTTTAAAATTTAAACTTTAAGGAAACTACATTTGAATTTGGATTTTGCTTAAATAAAATTTTAAGCAAGTTCAAAGTAGCATAAAAAAACATATAAATATGTTAAATAAAAATATTTTCCGTGCTTGGGGGCGCAACTGAAATTTTTAATTTTTTTAAATCTGGAAATTTGTAAATATCAGAACAATATTTACTTTTTTAGATTTTCAATAGAAACAGTTAAAAAAACATTTAACTTGTTTGGGATTATAGCACCGTAATTTTATTTTGTAAAGTATTTTTTTAAAATTTTTTTATTTTTTATTCAAATTATTTTTTAAAAAAGCGCAAAAAAGAGTGCAAATTAGCATATTTGCACTCTTTTATTTTTTTCTATCTAGTTATCCATTTTACTAAATTCATGTCTTCTTCATCAACTAACATTGGATGCTTTGGCATTACTCTAAATGTATAACCGAAGTTTCCTCCTGTTTTCAAATCTAAAACAGCTTCATAAACATATTTGTGTTCTTCTTTATTTTCAGCAATTTTATTCATAGTTGTTGTATATACATTTCTTACAGTTCCATTTTCTAGAAATTGTCCGAAATATACTTGTACATCTGCATTCTGTTCATCAATATTTGGTAAATATGCTTCACATGTAACTGTAATTTGTGATCCAGCAACTAGTCTTGCATTATCAACATTTCTATCTTGCATTAACTCAATATTTTTCCAATTGTTTCTTGCTACACTTTTCCATTTTGTAAATCCAGCAACTTTTTCAAGATCATCAAAATATCTTTTTCTTAGATTACATAATGGCATATATAGTTTATTTGCATAATCACAAACCATTCTAGATGTACTATATTTTCCACCTGTTGTTCTTATTGAATTTTTCATTATTTTAACCCATTCTGTTGGAACACCTTTTTCATCTTGTTTGTAATATATTGGGATTATTTTATTTTCTAATGTGTGATATAAGCTATTGCTATCTGCTTTATCTTGTTCTTCATACGAATCATAAGCTGCATTTGTTCCAATAGTCCAGCCATTATCACCTGTGTATCCTTCACACCACCATCCATCTAATACGCTAAAGTTAATAACTCCGTTTACAGATGCTTTTTCTCCAGATGTACCAGAAGCTTCCATTGGTCTTCTAGGATTGTTTAGCCAAACATCAACACCACTAATTAAGTATCTTGAAATACCGATATTGTAATTTTCTAATATGAATATTTTCCCTTTAAATTGTGGCATTAAAGATAACTCGTGAATATATTTTATTAATTCTTGTCCTTCTCTATCAGCAGGATGTGCTTTTCCAGCAAATACAAGTTGAACTGGCCTTTTTTCATCATTTAATATTTGTGTAAGCCTTGCAATATCTTTGAAAATAAGTGTCGCTCTTTTGTATGTTGCAAAACGTCTCGCAAAACCAATTGTTAAAGCATTTGGATTCAAATTGTTAACAATTTCAGCAATTTTGTCATAACCAATTCCACTATTTACGAATCTATCTGTAACATTTTGTTTTATTAATTTAATTAATTTTTCTTTTCTGGAAATATGAGCTTTCCATAATTCTTCGTCTGGAATATCATATATTTTTTCCCATACAGATTCTTCTTGTATATTATCTTGCCAATATGGTGGTAAATACTCGTTATATAATTTTTTCAAATTTGGTGCAAGCCATGAGCATGTGTGAATTCCGTTTGTTACGTAAGTAATTGGAGATTCATCTTCAGCAATATTTGACCAAACATCACTAAATAGTTCTCTAGATACTTCACCATGAAGCTTACTAACACCATTTTTCTTACCAGCAATTTTAAGAGCTAGAATTCCCATGTTAAATCCAGATTCTAATTCATCACTTGGCATACCAAGCTTTAAGAACTCATCATGAGTGATTCCTAATTTTTCCCAAAAACCATTAAAATACTTATCAACTAAATCTAAACTAAATATATCATTTCCTGCAGGAACTGGTGTATGTGTTGTAAATACCGTTTTAACTGTTGTGATTTCCTTTGCCATCTCAAATGATATTTGTCTTTCTTCCATTGTGTTTTTAATCAATTCAAGTGTTAAGAAAGAAGAATGTCCTTCATTCATATGATATACAGTTGGATTATATCCTAATACTCTTAATGCTTTAACACCTGCCATACCAAGAACGATTTCTTGACGAATTCTCATTTCTTGGTCTCCACCATATAAACGCAAAGTAATGTTTCTAAATTCTTCCTCATTTTTTTCAATATCTGAATCAAGTAAAAATAGTTTTATTCTACCAACATTTATTTGCCACAATTTTAAATATAAAGTTTTGCCTAACATAGGAATATCTATAATAATATCATCATTTACATTATTTTTTACAGGAGTAATTGGTAAATTGTACAAATCAATATTTTTATATTCTGTACATTGTTCTCCACGTGAATTTATTTTTTGATTAAAATATCCATTTTTATATAATAATCCTACTGCAACAAATGGTAATCCCAAATCACTAGCAGATTTTAAGTGATCACCTGATAGTATTCCAAGTCCACCTGAATAAATTGGAATAATTTCGTCTAAACCGTATTCAGCTGAAAAATATGCAATTAAATCATTTCTATTATCTGAATAGTTTTTAGAAAACCAACTATCATTACTATTCATATAATTTTCATAATTATTTACTACTTTATCATATTCTTTTAGAAATTCTGGATCATTAATGATTTTGTCTATTTTATCTTGGCTAATCATTTTTAAGAATTTTACAGGATTTTTTTCACTTATCTCCCACAAATCATGATCTATTTTCTCAAATAATCTTAAGTACTCTGAATTCCATGACCACCATAAATTGTTTGCAATCTCTGAAAGTTTTCCTATTCTTTGAGGCAATTGTGGTACTACAGTAACTCTATTGAATATATACATTTTATATATTCCTCCTTTGTAAATTAAAAATATTTATTTTTTCTCTAATTATTCATACTAATTATTATCTATTAAAAAAATTTTTTTGTCAATTACTTCTATATTACATTTCAAAAGAAAATGGTAATAAATCTTTAAGATTATATTCTTCAATTTTATCATTATAGAAAGTATAAACTTTAAAATCTTTTCCGGCATATTCGCTCATGAATTGCCTGCAATATCCACATGGCAAGCATTTCTCCTCATTTTCATTTTGAGGTCCCCCAACAATAAATATTCTTTCGAATTCTCTTTCGCCTTCTGAAAGTGCTTTGCAAAATGCAACTCTTTCTGCACAAATACTCTGAATTCCATCATTTTCAATATTACATCCTGTATACCTTTTTCCACTCTTAGTTAGTAATACTGCTCCAACCGTGTAATTAGAATATTTTGCACAAGCTCTTTTTCTCACATTTTGAGCTAATACAATATCGTCATTAAAATCCATAAATAAACCTCCTACTTATATTTTTTCATTTTAACAACTAATTTATCACTACTTGTTTTTCTTTCTATTTCATCAAAAATAAACTTGCCTTTTCCTCTAATTGTAATTATATCGTTTACGTTTATTTTTTTAGAATCTTTCATTTCATTAATTGAATTTACAAATACTCTTCCTTCTTTTATAATCTCTTCCGCTCTTGTCCTTGATGCTTTTGAAAGTTCAGAAACAAAATTATCTAGTCTTAAAGATGAAACAATAATACTCATTTCTTCAAATTCTGGTTCTTTATAGTTGATATTATTTATACTTTCAATTGCAATTTTTGATTTTCTAAATCTTGTTAATTCTTTTAAATCTTTTTCTAATATTTTTGAAATATCATTTAAACAAATTATATCTGCTCCATTTTCATTTACAACAATATCGCCAAATTTTTCTCTTCTTAACCCTAGTTTCATAATACCACTTAAATACTCTCTATGCTCATATTTAAGTTCACTAGGTAAAATGATTCTTATAATTTTAAAAATATTTTCAAAATTTTTTTCAACCATCTCTACAGATAATTTTTCTGGATAAAATATTAATAAACTTCTATCTGTTTCTTTCATACCTCCATAAATAATGTAATTATTTATACTCTTTTCTTTTAATGTTTTTTTCAAAACAGATTGTTCTGTAATAGTTAAAAAGTCTGTATATGTAATTTTATTTTTAGTGATACAAAACTCATATTTATCTAAAGTTTTGGCTATTAACATCTTTTCATCATTTTGACTATCAAACATTTTATTCTCCTATTATCCAATAAAGAACATTATTAAAGATGTGATAAGTGGAACAGTGATATTATCTGTTCCTTTCTTAGATATTGCTTCCACTATTGTCATAACAGCAGCAACTAAAACTGATTTTATAAAAACGGCTGAAGATTCAACATATGTTAAATATCCAACAACAATTATAAAAGTTACTAAAAACATTGCTAAACATCCTGCAACGCTTTTCTTATTTCCATTAATAATAAACTCTTTACTTTTAACCGCTTGCCCGACTACTGCAGCCAAACCATCGCCATAACCCATAACTATGATTCCGCAAAGTCCTATAGCTGGATTATTAATTATTCCAAAAGTTGCAACAGCTAATATGAATAGTGATATAGCATAATAAACTGTTCCTAAACTGTCTTTATTTTCATCATTTTCATCTCTTTCCATAACTTTAATAATATTGAACTTATATGAAAAATAATTAATAAAGACAAATGCAAATGGTAAAATCGATGCCCAAATCCAATTATCAAAAAAAATCATTGCAATAATCCACCAATTAGAAAGCATTATATGTATATATTTTCTACTTGCTTCTTTACCATTTTTTTCAAAAACTTTAGATGATACTAATATCATTCCCATGTATATTGCTGTTACAAGCATTCCTATAATATTATTCATTTTTTCTCTCCTTTTACGTTACGCCTTATTTTACCATATTAATATAATTAAATAAATAAAATTTAAAAAACTTTTTTGTAATATAAATGTAATATATTTTTAACATAAATGTTATATTGTATATTTGGTCATTGTGTTATAATATATATGTTAATATTATCTTTTTATATATAATATTAATAAATAAAGTAAAGGAAAGGTTTTCAGGAGGCCAGAATTAAGATGTTAGACATGCCAATTTTGAAATTCGAGAAAAGTACTAAATATCTACAAAACCAACTTCAAATTCAATCTAACAATAAACAATTGGTTTTAGATATTATTACAAATATCGGCTTAATTTTAAATGATGCTACTGTACAAGACAAAGATAAGTATGAATCTGTTCTTGATTCTGCTAACTTGTTCTTGCAAACAATAACAAATAATATTACCACAATAGAACAATTAGATTTGGAAATCAAAAATATTTCAAATGAGCTAAATTCTCTTTTATCTGAAAAAGGAAGACCTTCTAAAACTAAAGAGTTTTATATTGCTGCTTTTACTAATATCAAACAAACTATAGTTGTTTATTCTAAAAAAATAAAACAACTTGAAGATAGATTAACAATTGATAACAATAATTTTAATGATTTTATCACGGAAAACAATATTCAATATAATTATGAAACAACTGATACTTCAGAAGAAAATTCTGATGTATATAAATTCACTAGTTTTTCAGTTGATGAAGACGTTGCTCAAGTAGAATCACCTGTTGATACACTTTCTGTTTCTGAAATAGATAATCAAGTTTCTGCTAAAGAAGATGATTTTTCAAAAGAAATTAATATAGATGTTGATAATATCTCTAACGATATTCTTTCACAAGCAAATGTTGAAAATATTGTTAATGATTATGAATTAGCTGAAAAAAGTGAAAAAATAGATAGACTTACAAATGAATTTAGAAATCTTTTAATAGAAGCTTCTACTTCTAATGAATATCATACAGAATCTGTTATTTCTTTACTTAAAGAAGTATTGCCTAATGTAAGTGAAGCAAGTTTATTTGAAGAATCAAAAACAGATTTTGAACCTGAGAACGTCGGAGACTTAATTTCAGGCGTTATTAAAGAAGCAACTCAACCAAAAGAAATTCCTGAATTTGACTTTAATGGTTTTAATATGAACTCTATAATTTCAGAATTTGATATTGCTTCTACTGAAGGTAATAATAATAACATTGAGAAATTAAAAGATGAATTAGATAATTCAATTGATTTAGGAGTAATAGAACTACCTCCTGTTTCAACACCTACAGAAGAATCTGCTAACAAAGAAAATGAAGATATAAATATAGATGTAAATGACATGGATTCCCTTTTATCTTTAATTACTGTAGAAGATATTGCAAAATTTGATCTATTAAAAATTAATACTGAATCAACTCCAGAAAATGCTTCTCCAGTTATTGAAATTGAAGAAAATCATGAAGAACCTCAAGAGGTGCAACATCAAGAGTCACAAGAATCAGCTGGAAACATTGATAATGTTGATAATGTTACAGAAATTGAAAGTACTATTGTTGAACCAATTATTGAAGAAGAAATTGTAGAAGAAAATAACGATTCTAATGACTCAAAAGATCTTTCTTACTCAGAAATGTATCGTTCTTTCTACCCTAACTCACAAGCAGAAAATAGTAGTTTTTCCATTGATTTTTCATCATTAGAAAATTCATTTAAAGAATTCGATAAAATTTTAAATGGTAATAATAAAATAAAAAAATCTAATACTACTCAAACTCCAAAAAATATTGTTACTGTAAGTCAACCAGCTGAAAAAACACCAGTAGATGATTCTGACTTATTAGATTTATTTTCAGATGATCTTGAAGAAAGCTTAATTGAAGAATCAATTAATAATTTTTCAAAAGCATCTGGTAATGAAGAAAAAAATATGGAAGAACAAATTATACCTGATGAAATTGTAGTAAACGAAAAAACAAATTTAGATATAACAGCTTTATTTGATAAACAAATTGAGAAAATATTAGAAGGTAAATTTGATAACGAAACATTATTAATCTCAGAAAGAACTGAAAAAATTTATTTACCATATAAAACAACTGAGTTATTGAACTTTATTCATAGTTATCCTAATTTATATAAGTCATTAGGTGATGTTGTAAAACAAGAATTTGTTTTACCATATACTTATTTTACAGAACATCCTTCTAAATCAAGATTTTCTGAAGCTTATAATTTAATGAGAAATCGTGAAGGAAAAAATGTATTTTTAGCTACTGCTTTTGCAGCCAAAATGTCTCAAAAACGCAATTTAAATCCTGCAATTATAGCTTCATGTAAATCAAAAGCAGAATTAGATTCTTATCTATATTGTTTAAATAATAACAAGCTTGAAAGCTTTAAAGAATTTAAAATTGCATATGAAATTAATCCAGCTATATAAAAAAACCTCCTTTAAAAGGAGGTTTTTTCTATAATATGATACAAATTAATCCACCACTACCCTCATTTACTATTCTTTCTAATGTCTCTTGTAATTTGCTTTGAGCTTCTTCTGGCATTTTAGCTAGTTTATTTTGTAATCCTTCATTAACAAGTTCATGTAAACTCTTTCCAAAAATATTTGATTCCCATATTTTTCTTGGATCACTTTCGAACTCTGATAACAAGTATTTAACTAATTCTTCTGATTGTTTTTCACTACCAACAATTGGTGACACTTCTGTTTCTGTATTTATTTTTATCATGTGAATTGATGGAGCTTTTGCTTTAAGTTTAACACCATATTTAGATCCTTGTTTTACTATTTCAGGTTCATCTAATATTAAATCATCTATGCTTGGTGTAACAATTCCATATCCTTTTTCATTAACTTCATGTATAGCATATGACATTTTATCATATTGTTTTTTAGTTTTTGAAAACTCTGATATACATGAAAATAGCTCTCCCTCATTTTTTATATCAACACCTGTAATCTCACTAAGTACCTTATAAAACAATGAGTCATTTAAGTCTGCATTAACAGTTACAACACCATTTCCCAAATTAATTTCATCAATTGAAGCTTTTTTTATGCTATCACATTTTTCCAAACTCAAATAATTTTCACTTATGTCTTTTAATCTTCTTGCATTTTCAAAACTGCTTTTTATACTATCAAACAAAGATATTTTTAATTCATTTTGATAATCTAAACCATCTAACCATCTTGGAAGTCTAACTTCAACTCTTTCAATTAAAAATTCGTATAATAATTTTGAAAAAATATCGTTTATATTATCCAAACTTAAGTTTAAGCAATTAATTGGTATTACCGTTGTTTCATATTTAATGGAAAGCTCTTTAGCTAAATTTTGACTATATTCACTATTAGGATCCTGGCAATTCATTATCATAATAAATGGTTTATTAATTTCTTTTAATTCATGTACTACTCTCTCTTCTGCATCAATATATTCATTTCTTGGAATATCTGTAATTGTTCCATCTGTTGTTATTATCATTCCAACTGTTGAGTGTTCTACAATTACTTTTCTAGTTCCAAGTTCTGCTGCTGTTTCAAATGGCATTTCAGTATCAGACCATGGAGTTTTCACCATTCTCGGCATATCGTTTTCTAAATAGCCAATAGCATTATTTACCAAATATCCTACACAATCTACTAGTCTTGTTCTTAATTTTACATTATTCAAATTAATTTCTACAGCTTCATTTGGAATAAACTTAGGTTCTGTTGTCATTATTGTCCTTCCACTTGCACTTTGAGGCAATTCATCAACAGCCCTTTCTTTTTTATATTCATTATCAATATTTGGTAATACTAATAATTCCATAAATTTTTTTATAAATGTAGATTTTCCAGTTCTTACTGGTCCAACAACTCCTATATAAATATCTCCCTGCGTTCTTTTTGCTATATCTTGATATATCCCATTATTTTCCATAAAAAAAATACCCCCTGTAAATTTGTACATCTTTTACTTAAATCTATTCGGGTATTTTTTATTTATGACTAAATTGTTTCACCTATTGAAATAAATATATAAAATTCTCCTTTACTTCCAAGCTCATCTTTTATACTTTCATAAATATTAAGATTTGAGATCTTAGAAGAATTTATTTTTTGAGTATCATAATACTCATTTATGAATTCATTATTTTCATCTGTCCATACTGCATAAAAATCATAACTACCTGATTGATTGAAAACTAAATCATCTAAAATTGTGAATTCTTTTTCTGTATATGCTTTATTTTTAATTTCATAGTTTCCATCTTCATATTTCTTGTAGCTTACTAATTTCCAATATCTATTATCAATATAATAATATAAATCATAAGATGCTTTATCTAATAAATATGTACTAGAATATAATTTGTAATCATTAAAGTCAACTGATTTAGTCTTTATTTTTTCGTTAATATCAACTATAATATTGTCTTTTAAAATATATGATTTTTCTCTACCACATTGATATATTTTATTTTTTATTTGAATATAGCTATTTGTTCCTGCAATATTTAATTCATCAATATTATATATTGGAATAATTTCAGTTTCAGTAGCATAATCAACATTACTTATTTCTTCATAATTTTTCGAGTATATTTCTTGGTATTCTAATTCTTTCCTTGCTTGTAACTTTGCCTCTGCTCTTACCGAATAATAGATAGCAATTACAAACACTAATAAAATAAGTGTTATAAATAAAACAAATAATGAAATTATTCCGTTCTGACTATTATAGTTAATTCTCATCTATTTCTCCATTTTTTCATATTTCAAAATGATTATATCATAACAATAAAATTATTTGTATTAATTAGAATATTTTTTTATTAAATACTAATAATATTTTTATGAAATCAAATTTGTTTAATAAAATATTTAAATATAATGAAAAAAATCCATATGAATTTGTTTTACCAAATATTTCTAATAACATTGCAAAAGAAGAATTTGAAACTATCGATAAAACAAATATCTCTGAGAATTTAGAACAAAATTTAAATTACTTAAAAACAAAATTTAATATGCTAATAAATAGTGACATAAAATCAAGGCCTTTTACCTTGAGTATTAATAAAAAAGAAATTTCTGCTTTCTTAATTTATATTGATGGTATGGTTAGTGATATTACTATTAATGATTACATTTTAAAACCTCTTCTACTTAGAAATTCAATTACTATGAATAGTACAATTTCACTCACAAATCAAATACTATCCGGAGCTAAAGCCAAAAAGTTTGATCTAGAAACTTTTTTATATAAAAGTTTAATTCCTCAAAATAATGTTATTTGCGAAAAAGAATATTCAAATGTTATTTCTAAAATAAATACAGGATTTTCCGCTCTATTTGTTGAAGGGTTAAACTTGTGCTTTTGTATAGAATCAAAAGGATATAAATTTAGAAATATTGATGAACCAGTAACTGAATCAGTTGTAAAAGGATCTCATGAAGGTTTTGTAGAAAATTTAAGAACTAATACTTCTCTTATTAGAAGAATAATCAATAATGAAAATCTAATTATTGAAGAATCTACTATTGGAAATATTAGCAAAACGCAAGTTGCCATTTGCTACTTAAAAAACATTACAAATGATGATTTAGTTTCCGAAGTGAAATATAGAATAAATAACTTAAAAATTGATTATTTATTATCATCTGGTCAACTTGAACAATTTATTGTAGATAATTATCATAGTTCTTTCCCTCAAGTTATATCTACTGAAAGGCCTGATAAAACCGCAAATTACTTACTTCTAGGCAGAGTTGCTATTATAGTTAATGGTTCCCCATTTGTAATTATATTACCAGCTGTCTTAATAGATTTCTTAACTTCACCTGAAGATTTTAATTTAAATTATATATATGCTAATTTTTTGAGAATGTTAAGAACTATTGCATTGATAAGTGCTCTATTAGTACCTGGACTCTATATTGCAATAACAACATATCATTATGAACTTATTCCATCAGAACTACTATACGCAATAATTGATGCTAGAAAAGCAATTCCTTTCCCTATAATTTTTGAAATTCTTATTATGGAATTATGTTTTGAATTAATACAAGAAGCAAGTATCAGAGCTCCTTCTTCTTTTACTACAACAATTCGGTATAATTGGTGCACTGATTTTAGGCGACGCCGCTGTATCTGCTAATATTGTTAGTCCTATTCTAATAATAATTGTTGCATACTCTGGAATATGTGCATTCGCAATACCAGATAACTCATTACGTTTTTCCATTAGAATGATACGATTTATATATATTATATTAGGATATTTTGCTGGTTTTCTTGGAATAACATTTGGATTCTTTGTTCATTTCTTAGTTTTATCAAGTAAAAGTTCATTTGGAATTCCTTTTTTTACTCCTTATATCCCATTTCTAGGATTAGAAAATAATAATGGAATTTTTGTAGAAGCTGTTTGGAGACGTGAAAAGAGAGACAATTATTTAAATACAAAGAAACCAGACTTACAAGAACATATTAGCATGAAATGGAGAGAAAATGGATAATCATTATCAAATTGGAAAAGTAGAAGCAATTTTTATAATAGTAATTTTATCTACAAGTAAATTAATTGCAAATTTTTCATTTTATTTTGTAAACACAGTTGGAAGCGGTGTTATTGTAAATTTTATCTACATTGGTATTATTGACTTTGCTTTCATGATTTTGCTTATATACTTGCAACAAAAATTTCAAAATTCAGATATTATAGATATCTCTGAACAAGTTGGAGGAAAACTTTTAAAAATATTATGTGGATTAGTTTGTATTACAGTTTTAATCTTATCTGCTTTTATAACATTAAAAGACTTTTCTTCTATTATCCAAAAAGTATATTTTTCAAATTTTTCAATTATTTATATTTTAATGTTTTTTATTTTAGCTGTATTAGTTGCAAACTTTGTTGGATTTAAATCTCTTGCAAGAATTAATCTTTTAATTGTACCTTTTGTAATAATGGCAATACTAGCAACCTTCTTCTCAATTATTGCGAAAATAAATAACAAAAGTTTAACACCAGTTTTTGGTGATAGTTACTATAAAACTTTTATAACAGGATTATCAAATGTTTTTATGATATCCAATTTATCATATGTTTTGTTTTTGAAACCATTATTAAAAAACGAATCAGATTACAAAAAAATCTGTATTATCTCTTACATTATATCTTGGATTTGCATCTTACTTGTTTTAATAGTAACAGAATTACTATTTAATTCCACCCCATCAAAAGAGCCTTCAAATTCTGTTTTTCTACTTGTAAGATCTGTTAATTTTGGAAGTTTTATCGAAAGAATAGATTCATTATTTATTTTATTGTGCGTTATTTGCATCTTCAGTTATCTAAGTTTTGTTGTATTTCTTATTAATAGGATTTTCAAAAAACTTTTTAATATAACAGATGAAAAAATGATTTCTTATATTGCATGCACTTTTCTATTTTCACTTTGTCTATTTCCTATAAGTTTATCTGCTTTATATTATTTAGAAAACTATGTTTATAGATATATGATTATACTTTTCTCTTTTGCTTTTGAATTTTCTATTCTCATAATTGGAAACTTCAAAAAGAGAATCCGAAAGGAAAAAACATGAAAAAAAATTTTTTTCTAATTGTACTTTCTTTTATATTATTAATTTCTCTTACTGGTTGTGAAAATTCTTCTATAGGCATTGATGACTATTATTTTGTAATTGGTCTAGGCTTAGATGAAGCTGAAAATGATTATATTAAGCTTAGTATACAAATCCCATCAAACCCTAAAAACAGCTCTTCTGATGCTTCCTCTAGCCAATCAAGTAGTTATGAAATATATTCTGTAGAAGCAAGAACTATTGAAGAAGCAATTAATATTTTAGATAATTATCTAAATAAACAAATAAATCTATCTCACTGTAGTGCCATAGTAATATCTGAATCACTTGCTAAAAAAGGAATTGATCAATATATTAATTCTTTGAATAATAATGTTGAACTCAGATATAACTGCCAAACTATTATTAGTTCATCCACTGCTTATGATTTATTAGAAAAAGTATCAAATTCTGGTGAAGCATTTTCAGCCAGACTTTTTGATTATTTAAAAAACACTACAAATTATACCGGATATACCATAGAATCATCTATAGGCACATTTGCTCATGATATTGATAGCAAATTCTGTGAAGCAACTGCTATCTATACAAAAGTAAATAATGATATTATCCAAACCGCAGGAATTGCCGTATTTAAAGATCAGTATTTAGTTGGGAATTTGGATGTATTAGAATCTATAGCTCACTTAATGGTCACAAATAAATTAAATAAATGTTTTCTCACAATGGATAGTATTTTTATCGAAAATGGCAAAATCGATTTTGATACAAAGTTATATAAGAAAACTAACACATATATAAATATGATAAATGGGAGTCCTTTTATTAAAATCAACGTATTTCCAGAAATTTCAATCTTAAATTCAGGAACTGATTTCGATTATAATTCATCTTATAATGTTGAGAAAGTCACTCATGCTGTAAATAAATACTACGAAAGAATTATCAAAAATTACTTATATAAAATTTCAAAAGACTATAACTCAGATATAGATTGTTTTCAAGGATTGTACCAATCAACTTTTTTAACAAAAGAAGATTTTTCTAAAATAAACTGGGACAAGAATTTTCAGAATTCTTTTTTTGAAGTAAATGTTACTTCTAGAATATATTCAAGTAATTTATTTAATAAGGAGTAAAATGAAATATATAGCAATAATATTCCTAATATATATTTTTCTAAAATCTGTTTATTATGGAATGTTTGAATTAAAAGAAAAAAATAATAAGTCTGGCGGAGTTGCTATTATTTTTTTCGCAACTCTTGGACTTATTATTTCTCTTTTAATTATTTTTATATTTTATTAGTTTTTATTGTTTAATTTAATTTCTAACAATTTATCTTTTAATTCTTGTTCAATATTAACTAATTCTTTTTCAGCTTCAACACGTTTTATTCTTCCATTTTCATGGATCTCAAGAACTTTATCTAATGTTTCAATAATATCTTTATTTGTCTTTTGTAGCGTTTCAACATTAACAATAGCTTTTTCAGATTCCTCAGCAATTTCAATAGTTCCTTGTTTTAGCATTTCACTATTTTTCTGTAATAAATCATTTGTTGTTTCAGTTACTGCTTTTTGAACACCAAGTGCACTCTTTGAATTCGCAAGTCCAAGTGCTATAACAATTTGATTTTTCCAAAGTGGAATTGTATTAATTAATGAACTTTGAATTTTTTCTACTAGTTCACTATCATTGTTTTGGATTAATCTAATTTGTGGAGCCATTTGAATTGAAATAATTCTTGTTGTTTTTAAATCATAGATTTTCTTTTCAAATCTATTAATTATATTTACCATATCATTTACTTTTTGAATATCAGACTGCTCACCTGTTTCTTCAGCTTTTTTCTGAAGTTCTGGTAGTGTAACATTTCTTAGTTCTTCTAACTTCTTTTCTCCAGCTATAATATATAAAGAAATCTCATTAAAATACTCTAAATTTTTTTCATACATAGTATCAAATATTGTAATATCTTTTAGCATTTTGATTTTTTCTGATTCTAGTCTTTTTTCAATCTTATCAATATTTGTTTCAACCTTACTATATTTTGCAATTAATTTATCTATTTGTTTTTTTGCATTAAAGAATATTCCTTGAATTCCTTTTGGATTCATTGTTGCAGGAACATCAGCATCAAAGCCTTTAACTTCTGCAACTAAGTTAGATAATAATTCACCAGCTTCTCCTGTATTTTTTGTTTTTACATTTTCCAAAACGCTATCTGAAAAACTAGAAATTTTATTCTGTGCAGCAGCACCATATTGTAATACTTGTACAGAATCTGTAACATCAACTTTAGCTACAAATTCATCTATAGCTGTTTTTTCTTCTTCTGATAATAAATCATAATTTAGAGAGTTTTCTACTTTCTCTTCAGATACTTTCTCTCCAGGTAAAATTTCTTTTTCAAGTTTCTCATCTGTAACTTTCTTTGGTTCAATTTTAAGTTCCATAGCTTCACTCATTTTCTTAATCTCCTTTTATTTTAAATATTCTATAAGTTCATTATACATGCTCATTTTTAAACTTGTTACTGTACTTGTTATTGTATCAGGTATTCCATTAATTCCTAATCCTGATACATCATATGTTCCACCTGTTACACCTGTTCTAAATCCATATTTATCCCATGCAATTTGTCCTATTTCAGGATCTTTCCAAACTTCATTATATTTGTTTCCTTCTTCTGTAAAGCTTGCTATACAATGTGAATTCCAAATTGTTGGTTCTGGATAAAGTATCCTAATACTATCCTTTACTTGATTAAATCCATAAGGATTTGAAGTAGCAAATTCCACAATACTCTTCTCATAATCAACTATCATAGGTTCTCCACCCATACCAGTTTTTAAATATCTTTCAAATAAATCTGCTGGTGTATTATTCATATATCCTGATTTTTCATAAAACTCTTTTAATTTAGGTAAATGTTCTTGCATTGCACTTTCAGTTACATTTCCACCACACATAATTGATAATAATAATCCATAATAAGTTGCACCGGGTGATGAAGTAACAGGATCTGTTGAAGCAATATTAATACTTCCATATAAATCTAATCCTATATCTTTCCATTTTTTCCCTTCAAGTATATACTCTAATAGCTTGTCCATATCTGTTATATAGCAAACACCTTCTTTTTCAGTAACTATTCCTTCTGCTATTAAACTATCTACTACTTTATCCCAACTATATATTACAATTGGAGTATTTAATGTTAATCCGCCGTTTAGTACTGTATATCTATCTGCTTCACCTTTTGATTTATCTGGTTGTAATCTATAATAATCATAAAATCTTTGATCAGAACAAAACATTAAATCATATTTGGAACCATCTTCTCTCACTAAAGGATTTACAACTAACTTTCCATTACTCCAACTATCATAAATTGGAATTAAACCATATTTTGTTTTTATAATTTCATTTACTCTTTCATCTGCTAGTAAATCTTCTTTTCCGCCACCTGTGGCGATCGTTACTTGTGTTAAATCTTTTTCATCAATAGTTCCTACTTTGTTAGTATTAACATCATTATCTTTTTTCAAATAATTCAATCCAACAATAAGACCAATTAATACTACAAAAATGATAACACCTATTATTCTCTTTTTCACCCTAGTTTCCTCCTCTTATATTAAAATCATCAAAACCATCTAAATTTAACATTGAATCAAAAACTTTCATTTCTGCATCAGTATCTATAATGTTTTTCTGATATAGATCTGATAGTTGTTTTTGAAATGATTTATTTATTTTTCTAATCATATCTTCTGCATTTCGCATAAATTCTTTTACTTCTTTATCTTTTAATCTTTGATTTTCAATATTGTCATATTCAGTTATTATTTTTAAAGTAACTGGTAAATAATAACTAAAGAAGTTTTTTATTTTATTAAATTTTTCATGATTATTATCAACCGTATCAATTATTTTGTCTGCAGTTTCTGCAATTTCTCTTATTTCTTTTCTAATATCCTGATCATCTATTTTATTAATCATAGAAGCAATTTGATTATTTTGTTTCTTAGCTGTTTTAATTATTTCGCTTAAATCTTTTGTTTCATCAAATGTTCCAATGATTGTATTTTTATCTTGAGAAAAAAGTAAATTTCCCGCGCCAAATGCAGCAACTGCGATTCCAAGTGAAGGAAGCAGAGGAATGCTTAAAGCCACATATGGTACCGCAAAAAATGCTGCTCCAAGCGCTGCAGAAATGATTGGTCCTTTACTATCTTTTTTACTACTCATTAATTATATCCTCTCACTTCTTTAAAAGCATTTAATAAGTCTGTTCTTCCATCAAATACTTTTGCATTTGACATTTCTGCAATTTCTTCTAATTGATCTGCATATGCACTTCCAAACATAATTGAATATATTGGAATTTCTTTTCCATTAGAATTATAGTATCTCTCTAAATCACGGAAAGTACCAACATTTGCAGCTCCATCTGTCATCAATATTACTGATACATTATATTCTGTTGTATCTACTGAATTTAAAATGTTTAGTGCCTGTATAGAAGCTCCATATATATCAGTTGATCCATTTGGCTCTTCATTTTTTATTAATTGTATTAAGTTATCTGTATCATATCCATTTTCAGCATACCATGTTGCAATTACGCCTGAACTAAATGGTACTACAGCAATCTTATCTTTTTCTGTAAATTGCAGTAAATCTTTTTCAGCTTCCTCTTGAGTTAATATATATTCCATTGCAGAAACTAAACTCTCATTTCCACTCCCATACATACTTCCTGAATAATCTAAGCAAAATACTGCATAAACAGGTTTTCTTAATTCAGATTGATATAAAGCCAATGCTCTTTGTATTATAGCTGCACTTGGGAATTTTAAAGGTACTATATATTTTGTAGTATCTATTCCCCAATCCGAATTGAATATAGCTTTATCAACACTTGTATTTGTTCCGCCAAACCAAGTTCTTCTTCCTTTTTCTGCAAGTTTTGCTTGTCCTTCATCACTTAAGACATACTCTCTTAATACCAAAAATTGTTCTTTCTTTTCGTCGTTTCCATTGTTTATATAAGCAAATGGTGAATCTGAAATAGATACCCCATCAATTGGGTATAATACATATAAAGGTTCTTGTCCATTTGCAACTAATTTTTTATTAATATTAATTATTGAAGACTCATATGTAACAACAGCTTCATAAGAACCATTTAAAAACATTTCTTCTAAGAAATCTTCGCTTCCTGAAGAACGCTCTAATCCAGAAAATAGAGAAACCAAATCATTTTTTACAGTTTCATTTTCCAAATCTTCTAATTTTAATACTTCTGGATTACCAGCTAATACTGAAAGTAATCCTAAATACGCTGTAGCTCCTGTATTTGTTCTTGTAGGATTTGCCATACTAAACTTCAAATCTCCAGACTTAATTGCATTTACAATATCTCTTGTATAAATTTCTTTTCCAACAAAACCTAAACTTTGAGCTTTTGATTTATTAATTGCAAAAACAACAGGATTTATACTTGTAGATTTTGATTCAGAAGTTTTTACAACACTACTATCTAACATATATAGCCATATTGAATTAGAAGCCCAAACAGCATCATACTTCTCCCCAGAATTTAATTTTTCCATTATATCTAATGTACCTGCATATTCTATCTGTAAATCAATATTTTCTTTTTTAGCAACATCATATAATATTTCTTCTAAATCCCTATTTTCAGAACTTGAAATGATACTAAACGTATTATCACTATATTGATTTTTAATATAAGGTTCATTATTATTGACTTCTGTCTTTTTATTACTAAAAATTCCAAAAACTATTACTAAAAATAATACCCAAAATATTATTTTTCCAGAGTTATCTTTTTTTTCCAAATTCGTCCCTCTTTTCCACATTAAAATCTCTTTATATTTTATTTTATTTTTGCTGTTTTGTAAATAAAAAATTAAATTTATGAATTATTTTTTTATTTTACTTGAATCTTAATTATTTATATGCTAAAATTACTAGTGTTGTAATATTTAGGGGTATAGTGTTAATGGTAGCACATCGGTCTCCAAAACCGCTTGTGTGGGTTCGAATCCTACTACCCCTGCCAAATTATGACCCCTGTCAAGTCGGCTACATAAGCGGCTTACAGGGGTTTTCGAATCTGGCAAAATGCACATCATAATGCAACAAAAAAGACATGTAATCCATTGTTATGAATGATTACGTGTCTTTTTCTTTTTTTATTTTTGTTGCATTATAACAGCTTGTATTTAATCATAATATAAACAATAAATTGTAATTTATCTCTTACTTAATTCTAGCACTTTTCTCATTGTATTTGCTGTTCTAATTGTAATTTTATCTTTAATATCTGTACTTGCAGTTTTAATCCACCAATTTGCTTTTCTATATTTGCTTAAGTCAAATGACCAAAATATAGAATTATTGTATGCTTCAATCTTTTCAATATCTTTACTTGGTTCTCCAATAGTATTATATACTTCATTATATTTTGTAGGTGGAATTATAAAAATCAGATTGTCATATATTTCTTTATTACCAGTTCCCCACCAATTAGGACAATGATTTAATATTTTTTCAAGTTCACTTGTAGTTATAATAAAAGCAGGTATTTCAAGATTAAATTTATCATGTATAATCTTGTTTATATCTTTCATTATTGTTTCTTTATTATCAATGCCGCTTTCAAAAATAACATTACCACTATTAAGGTATGTAGTAACATTTTGATATTTGTTATTTTCTAACTCTGATTTTAATTCACTCATTGAAATTTTATTTTTGCCACTAATATTTATTCCTCTTAATAATGCAATATATTTCATTATACATCTCTCCTAAATTTTGTAATTTATTTTTTACTTCTTAATTGGTAATCCTTTGCAAGTATCTATTACAATTTCTTTTAATAGTTCTTTATTATCTACATCATCTACTAAATACATTGGTTTTGCACTTTCATAAGGAATCGCTTCATCCATATTATACTTTTTATTTGTGTCAACTATTTTTATAAGTAATCTATTATCATATATTCCACCAAATAAAACATTTTTATAATATAGCAAAAATTCGCCCATCATCGCTTTACAAGTTATATTATCTAATAAATCCAATTGCTCTAAAATAAATTCTTTATATTCTTTTGATGTTCCCAAAATTTCATCTCCTCTATAAATTAACATTTCTTGTTCTTATATAGTGTCCTTCTTGTACTGCAGCAAATGTTGCAATACTGCAAAT
>JAEESU010000009.1 GCA_016290095.1 Clostridia bacterium | reverse complement strand
GTAAGATTCCAGGAAGACGACCTGGTTGATAGGCTGGAGGTATAAGTCATGAGAGTGATGTAGCTTACCAGTACTAATAGATCGAGGGCTTAACCACAAAAAGTTTTGCCTACAACTTTGCAAGCAAAGTTGTCCGCACTTCAAGAAAATTAAAATTTTCTCGAAGCTGCGAATAATGTAGCTTCGCAAATTAAAGTAACATTTATCTATGTATTTTTGAGTGTGCTAAGCACACAAAAATTTTCTGGTGATGATAACGAGGAGGAAATACCTGTTCCCATGCCGAACACAGAAGTCAAGCTCCTTAGTGCTGAAAATACTTGCGAGTATACCTTGCTGGGAAGATAAGAAGTCGCCAGTTTTATATTCCTCTTTAGCTCAGTTGGTAGAGCGCTCGGCTGTTAACCGATAGGTCGTTGGTTCGAGCCCAACAAGAGGAGCCAATAAAAGACATATAGCTAAAAGCTATATGTCTTTTATTATTTTCACATGTTAGATTCATTGAAACAATACTTGTTGCAAAGCAACTAAAGGTCGTTAGGTTCTTGCTTTGTGTTTTATAGCTTAAACCTTTCTAAATATTTTTTTGTTAAATAAAGTCTAGAAGTTATTATGAATGATTTATATATAAATGACTATAAAATTGAACTAGTAGTTAAAATGCAGTCAATTTGCTTGATACCACAATTTTTAGAAAATTTTGTTACTTTGTAGAATTTTGTATGGAATAGTGATATAATATTATATTATATGGATGTGGTAAGAGAAAGAAGTCAAAAATGCCTTTAGATACAACTTAGCCATTCAAGAGGTAAACGAATTTGCTGAAGAAAAGAGAAAACATTATGTAAATTATAAGACAATCAATGGTGTTAGACAAATATATTTTAAGAAAAATTTAGATAGAATAATAGATAAATGTTCACCTTATGTTTTGTTAGAAAATGAATATAAGAGGAGAAGAGTGAAATATTAAAAATTATAATTGAGAGGAGAAATGTATATGAAGAAAGTATTATTAGTAGTGTCTTTAATATCTGTATTATTACTTACTGGATGCAATAAGAAGGAAAAGGTAGAAAATAATAATATGCCTGAAGTTACAGATAATCAACAAGAAATAATAGTTGAAAATACACCATCTATGGAGAATATTGACAAGGTACAAGATTCTAATTTGTCAGTTGAGTATAATACTATTGATGATTATAATAGTATTATTAAAAAAAGAGGTAACAATTATGATGCGATGCTAATGCCACAAAATGTCTTTTTAAATGCAAGATTAATAAAGGATGCAGATAGAGTTATCTTAAAAGCCGATGTAGGAAATCCACATACTTTTTCAGCAAAGGAAATAAAAACTACTGTTAATAGTTTAGAAAATAGCAACGAAAAAGAAATTAAATTGGGAAATTATACTATTCACAAAGATTATATAGAAGGATTTTATAGATGGTATATCGGGGATTTTAGTTTGGAATATGAATTTGTTGATAAATCATTCGATAAGACTAAGTGGTATAATGAAGATAGGATTCCTTATTATATTACAGATTCTCACGGTAATTTTGTTAAGTTTGAATATAAGAATGGGTACTATACTCCATATTCTAGTAGTGTTCCAATAGGTGATATTGCATTGATTGATGATATAAAAGAAAATGTTTTTGAATTAGTATTAAATGATAATGATAAAATAGTTCTTGCTCATGGAAATAATATAGATAAAGTTTTATCTGAAGAAACATATACAGTTAAAGAATTATTTAAACATGAGAGCAGTCCAATAATTGGAACTTCATATTATAATGAAGACTCATTTAAAATAAAAGATGGTGTAATATACTTATATATTAATGATGGTGGTGGAAATTAATTATTAAATATTGGCTTTTAGCGAATTTAAATATAAATCGAACTCTAGCATAAGACTAGGGTTCTTTTATTATTTCTAATGTTAGACACAAAACAATGAATGATAGTGTAATAGTTTAAAACTGTCAGTGCCGTTTTATGCTTACATGCATATAGTAGATTCTTCTTATTATCAAGAAAATGGAAAAGTTGAAGAAGGTTCAGGAAGTTCTATGGCATATAAAGTTAAATTTGTAAATGGAGAGCCAGTAAGTTATGAAAATCCAACAGATGGTGCTGGACAAGAAGCAGACTATAAGAGATTATTTCCAGAAGATGTAGCAAAAAAAATGTTTGGATATAATGTTGATTTTTCAAAACTATTTAAAAATAATATGATATAATATAAATAGATAAATGTAATAATGGAGAAATGATATGAAAAAAAGTTTAAAGATGTTAGTGATAATATTTATATTATTATTGATGTGTTTACTTATAATGAATATATTTGAAACAGTTGATAAAAGTTTAGCTAAAGATAAAAAAAGGATTGAAAAGATTATTAATAATAAATATCCTTATTATGAGATTGAAAACTTAGAATTACAATATGTAGATTGGTCTTCAACAGTTCAAACCATCGAACCATATTATAGACATAAAGCGACTAGAGCAAGTGTAATTATAAAAAACGAGAATGAGCAGAGATCTTTATATCTAAAAAAAGAATTACTTGGATGGAAAGTGTCATCTGATTATCCTGACTATGGAATTAATGTTCCAGACGATATTTATTTTATTGAAGTTATTAATGATGTTGTAGGAAGAGCTACAGATATGGATAACTTTATAGAAGAGAAAAAAGCTTATAATTATTGGCTTATACCGCAAGAAGATGGAGCATATTATAGAAAATCAGGAAGTGATGAAGACTGGTATTATATAATATCATATTATAGAAATATTTATAAAACCCAAGGTGGTCAAATATATGTTTTTAATAAAGATAATAATACTTGGGAGAAATCGGATAATACATATTCGAGCATGTATAGTGGTCGTTGTATTAAAATGGATATGAAATCTGCATTGGAAATTATAGATAAATATACTACACAGTAATTTAGATTAAAACCTAAAAAATATTATGGGAAAACGAGTTTTGAATATAAAATCTCGTTTTTTTATTATGATTTTTTATTTGATAAAGTGTTTGAGCTAGGAAAGAAAAATTAGATAAAGAATTAAAAAATGGATTAAAAGATATTTTTGTAAAATGCTAGATTATAAATGATTAATTGTATTAATAAAATAAATATGATATACTTATTCCATTATTAATAAAATATATGAGGAGGAATAAAAGAGATGAAAAAAGTTATTGCTATTGTTGCAATTGTTGTTTTAGTAATTGTTGGTCTTGTTGTTTATGAAAGACTTAACCGTGGCCAAGCAAACAATGATGGAATTGCAGGTGTAATTACATTTGAAAAAATTGGTTCAGACACAGGATATGGTATGGATATTGATCAAGGGGAATTTCCAATAGATATTGACTTAGTAAAAGGAGAATTAAACATTAAAATATCTATTGGTAATAAAATTGTTTTTGAGGAAAAGAATATTGTAGAATCAAAAAGTGAAGTTATAAATATTCCAGAAAGTGGATACTATATTTTCACAATTTCTGGAAAAAATGCTACAGGAACAATTAAATATCCAGTAACAGAAAATGCATACACTCCAGAGATAGTAAAAGAAATTGATAATATAGAAGGAATAGTTAAAGATTCAACTCAAAAATACTTTGAAATGGTTTACGAAGATAAAATAGAAGATATCAAAATTAATAATATAAAAATATATGAAGGTAAAGAGAAAGAAGAAATACTAGAGTATGTGGATTTAGCTGAAAATGATTATGCATTTGAAATTGATGTTGAATTAAAACCAGCCAACAAAGATGCAGCAGAAGAAATTACAGAAGCTTTAGGTGAATATAATGAAGAGACAGGATTGGTTATTGAGAAAGAAGGCTTTGGCGTAATGAGATATAATGTTATAAGTAATGAATATGATGTTACATCAATTACAAGAAAATAGTTTTTAATAATGAGAAAAATATATAAAAAAGGAGTTTAACATTATGAATAAAGTAAAAAGTATATTTTTAGTAATGATAATTTGTGCTGTAGTTTTTGTACTAACAGGATGTGAAAGAACTGAAGAAGCCGAGCAAGCTGAATCTAAAACAAATACAGAAAAAACAGTGCTATCAAATGAAGAAATGTATAGCGATTTAATTGAAAACTATGAAAAAGCGTTAGCAGAATTTGATTTAGATAGTTTAGAATCAGAGGAAGAAATCAAAAATAAATATGGTATAGAGGATTTGACTTTAATAATGCATATTGCACGTTATGCTGAAGATGGATTGAAACTAACAAAAGAATTCTATGATGTTGATAAAAACGGAATTGATGAATTGATATTAGGAGCAGAAAATGCTATAGGAGTTATATATTCATTTGATACAAGTTCTAATAAACCGGTATTTATTTTTGCTTTAGATACTTTAGAAAGAGGCTCTGCATCAATATATGATAATGGCACTATTTTTTCAGGTGGTGCCGGAGGAGCTATGCTTCATGTTTATGAGTTTGGAAAAATATCTGAAAATGGAACTTCTTATGAGTTACTTGAAAAAGTAGAAGAAGAGTATATAGAAGATAACGAAGTACCAGAATACAGAGATTCTGCAACAGGAAGAAAATTAGAATATAAGTCTTTAGATGAAGTAATTGATAAATATATTAATAATGCTGAAGTAGTTGATGTTTTTAACTAATAAGGAGGTATTATATGATAACAGATTCTTTTGATAATAAAACTAATGCTAAAATAAATCCAAATATAGGTGATGGCAGAGTTAAATGTGATGCTTGTGTAGTAACATTTTCAAATATTATAGAAGAATATGTTACGAAAAAATTTGATACAGAAATTGTTGGGTATATAAAAACAGTTAACGGAAAGAAGCCAGTATATGTTATCAATTATAATAATAAAAGAATAGCATTTTACAAAACTATTCTTGGAGCTCCAACAGCAGTTGGATGCTTAGAAGATGTAAGAGAAATAATAGATACAGACAAATATATTGTTTTTGGAGGAGCAGGTTGCTTGGATAAGGCAATAGCAAGAGGAAAATTGATGATACCAACAGAAGCATATAGAGATGAAGGAACAAGTTATCATTATGCAGAACCTGCTGATTATATAACAGTTAAGAATTCTTCTATAGTTGCTAATTTTATGAATAGTAAGAAATTACCATATGTTATCGGAAAGACATGGACAACAGATGCTTTTTATAGGGAAACAGAAAGTAATATATTAAAAAGAAAAAATGATGGATGTATATCAGTAGAAATGGAATGTTCTGCTTTTCAAGCTGTATGCAACTTTAGAGGTGTTGAATTTTATTGCTTTTTATCTAGTGGAGACTTATTAGATTCACCTGTATGGGATGAAAGAATAAGTGATAGAGATGACTATAGAGGAACGCAACACGACTCTAGATTATTTGATATAGCAATTGAACTTGCTGATTATGTTTCATAATATCATAAAAGAGGTATATTATGTCAGAATTAAGAGATTTATATGATATAAATAGTAATAAAACAGATAAGACATATAGAAAAGGTGATATAATTCCAAAAGGTTATTATCCAATGGTAGTAATGATAGTTATTAGAAATTCAAAAGGAGAATTTTTAATGCAGAAAAGATCTCCATCCAAAGGTGGAGATTGGGGAGTAACAGGAGGACATCCAAAATCAGGAGAAACGCCACTTCAAGGAATTATTACAGAAGTAAAAGAAGAATTAGGATTGGATTTTTCAAATGAAAATATTATTGAATACGATTCTGGTTGTGACGGAAAAGATTGTTATAAAATGTATTATGTAAGTAAAGATATAGATTTAAAAGATATAACAATACAAAAAGATGAATTAACTGATGTCAGATGGTTTTCAATTGATGAATTAAAACACATGGTTGAAATAAAAGAATTGAACGAAAATCAAATTTCATGTTTTATTAAAGCATGTAACTTTTTAATGTAAAATTATTTTACATAATTAAGGAGTAAAAATGAAAAAAGTTATTGTTATTGGAAGTCCTGGTGCAGGGAAAAGCGTGTTTTCACAAAAGTTAAGCAATATTACGAAACTACCATTATACCATTTAGATATGCTATACCATAATACAGATGGAACACACATTTCTAAAGAAGAATTTGAAGAAAAATTAAGAAAAATATTTAAAACTGATAAATGGATTATTGATGGAAATTATCAAAGAACATTAGAGATGCGTATTAGTGAGTGTGATACAGTATTTTTACTTGATTTTCCAACAGAGATTTGCGTTGCTGGTGCAGAATCACGTGTTGGTAAAAAAAGAGAGGATTTACCATGGGTTGAGGATGAATTAAATGAAGAATTCAAACAGAGTATTATAGATTTTTCAACTCAGAAATTGCCAAAAATATATGAATTTTTAGATAAATATAAAGATAAGATAAGTGTTGTAATTTTTAAAACTAGAGAAGAAACAGATAAGTATATAAAAGATTATTTAGATTTGGGAAGATAAAATATTTGATTTTTTATATTAATGAACAGTATAGTAGATATATAAAGTTTTAAGGGGAGTTTAAAATGAAAAGAATAGGAATAATATTATTAGGAATAATTATTGTGACAATTGGTATATTAAGGATAGTTACATCAAGCGAAATGGTAAAAAAATGTATAGAGCCAGCTGAGGGAATAGTAGTAGAAATAGAACAAGACGAATTTTATAACTCAGATGATGGAAGATATGAATATACATATTATCCAGTTATAAAATACGAAGCAAAAGGACGAACAGTTGAAGAACGCTATGATGTGGGATCAAGCAAATCTGAGTATTCAATTGGTGAGCAAGTAAACATTCTTTATAATCCAGATAATGTAGAACAATATCTAATAGAAGGATATAAATCATCAAATATATTGGAAATAGCATTTATAATTGTTGGAGTATTTGTAGTTGTTGCTGGAATATTTGGAAAAATGTATTAAAATAAAAAGGCATATAGTATAAAACTATATGTCTTTTTTTATGTAGTTTACATATTTTAATTTGAATTACGTGTTGGTAAAAATGGAATTAATTTTCCTGCAAAATCTTTTATATTTTGTGATTGTAAAATGATTTTTCCAGGACCTGTTAATTTTGTTAAGAATAATCCTTCTCCACCTAGGAATATATTTCCTAATCCTTTTACAGTTTCAATATCATAAGAAACATTTGAATCAAATGCTACAACATTTCCAGTATCAACTTTTATTACTTCTCCTGGTTTTAAGTCTTTTTCTATAACATCTCCATCAACTTCTAAGAATAACATTCCACGTCCTTCTGCTTTTTGTAGAATAAATCCTTCTCCACCAAAAAATCCTGACATAAGCTTTTTAGTAAAAGCTACACTAGTATTTACAGAGTTTTCTGCACATAAGAATGCACCTTTTTGCATTATAAGACCACCTGGGTGATTAGCTAAATCTACTGGAACTACTGTTCCAGGAACAGTTGAAGCAAATGCAACAACAGCATTACTAGTTTCTGCTGTGTAACTTGCCATAAACATTGATTCTCCTGAAAACATTCTTCCTAAAGATTTCATAACGCCACCACGCGCATTTGTTGTCATTTTTATTCCTTCTGATTGATATGCCATTCCTCCAGATTGAGTGTATACAGTTTCTCCATTGTTTAATGTCATTTCAACAACAGGGACTGTTTGACCAATTAGTTTGTAATTCATAATAGCCCTCCTATAAATTAATTTAATAAGATTATATCAAGTTTATTATTTTAATTCAAGAAAAATGTATTGTATTTCAATTATTGTAAAATAATAGTTTTTAATGTATAATTCTTTCAAAGTATATAAAAAAACAATTATAATGTTTTGTTTAATTATAAATTGTAAAGGAGAAAAAAATATGAAAAAAGATTTAAAAGCTGTATCAGGAATTTTTCCTATGCCTGTATTAATGATAGGAACTTATAATGAAGATGGTAGTGTTGATGTTATGAATGCTGCATGGGGAATGGCGCAAAGCATGACACAATTAAAACTATGTTTAACAGAATCTCATAAAACAGTTAAAAATATGAAAAGAACAGGATATTGCACTGTTTCTTTAGCAACTAAAAATTATGTTGCAGAGTCTGACTATTTAGGAATGGTTTCTGGAAATAATGTCAGTGATAAGTTTGAAAAATCTGGACTTCATAGCACAAAATCAACAAGAGTTGATGCTCCAGTAATTGATGAATATCCAATTTGTATGGAATGTAAAGTTATTAATTTTGAAGATGATGGAACATTAGTTGAAGTACTAAATGTTTTAGCTGATGAGAAATACTTAAATGAAGATGGAACAATAAAATTAAATGAAGTTGGAATTATTTCTTATGACCCATATGGACATGGATATTATGAAGTTGGAAATAAAGTTGGACAAGCATTTTCTGAAGGGAAAAAATTAATGTAACACATAAAAATAAAGTGGAGGATAGAAAAATGATAGAAATTAAAAATGTTACTAAAAAGTATGGAGACAAAACAGCTATTTCTAACATTTCATTTAATGTAAATGATGGAGAAATATTTGCATTTATAGGTCACAATGGTGCTGGAAAAACTACACTTATAAAATCAATCGTAGGGATTCATGATTTTGATGAAGGAGATATTTTAATAAATGGAAAATCTATAAAAACAAATTCAATTGAATGTAAAAAAGAAATGGCTTTTGTACCAGATAATCCTGAACTTTATGAAAATATGAAAGCAATAGATTTTATTAATTTCATGTGTGATATGTATGAAATTAGTCAAGAAACAAGAGAAATAAATATAAAAAAATATGCTAAATTATTTGAAATTGAAAACAACTTAAATGATACTATAAATTCTTTTTCACATGGTATGAAACAAAAAATTGCTTTAATTTCAGCTTTAGCACATGATCCTAAAGTATTAATTATGGATGAACCATTTGTTGGATTAGATCCCAAAGCAGTTTTTGATGTTAAAGAAATAATGAACGAAATGATTAAAGAAGGAAAGATAATATTTTTCTCAACACATATTTTAGATGTTGCGGAAAAACTATGCTCAAGAGTTGCAATAATAAAAAAAGGTGAGCTAGTTAAAGTTGGTAGTATGGAAGAAATAAAAGGCGATAAGAGCTTAGAAAAAGTATTTTTAGAATTGGAGAAATAGATATGAATAAAGTATTGTCATTAATTAAAACTTGTATGTCAGATAATATGAATCTATTTAGAGTAAAAACTAAAAATCAAAGTGAAAAGTCTAAAAAAATTTTGCCAATAGTTTTATTTTTAATAATCTTTTTCTATATGTGGTCTTTTGCAAGTATGATTATTGAGCCACTTGTTGGAACTGGCAAAGAATTTGTATTATTAACATTGTTTGTGTGTTTTACAAGTATTATGACTTTGGTAGAAGGAATATATAAATCAAGTAGTTTATTATTTAATTGCAAAGATGATAATTTGTTACTTTCTTTACCTATTAGTAAATCAATGGTTCTTTTTATAAGAATTTTCAAATTTTATGTTTTTGAATTGATGTATAACTCATTATTTTTAGTGCCTGCAATGGTGGTTTATGCTTTAAATGTTAGTGTTGGATGGACATATTATTTGGCTACAATTGTTGCAATACTATTATTGCCAATAATACCAATTATCATTTCATGTCTACTTGGTGGATTTATATCAATGTCATCTTCAAGTTTCAAGAACAAGAATATTGCTCAAATTATTATTACAATGGCTATTTTATTATTAGTATTTTATGGCTCATTTAATTTACAAGGATATATAGATAATCTTGCAAATACAGCAACAAGCATACATGAAAAAATTACACAAATATATTATCCTGCAAAAGCTTATATTAATTTAGCAACAAATTTTAATATTGGTGAATTCTTATTATTTTTGGGAATACACATTGCTTTATTTGCATTATCAATTGTTGTTTTAAGTAAAAAATATTTTTCTGTTAATTCAAGAGTTAAATCAGTACCTACAGGTTCTCATAAAGGTGATTACAAAATTAAAACTAATACACCAATGAAATCACTTATTAAAAAGGAACTAAATAGATTTATTAATTCGCCTGTATTTGTTACAAATGCTGCTTTTGGATTAGCGATATTTTTAGTAGGATGTGTATTAATAAGTGTAAGATTTGAAGGAATAGCAAACTCATTTATAATGGAAGATGATACAATATCTATTCAGTCAATAGAAAGTTTTATTCCAATTATATTATTTGGATTTATATGTTTTACATCACTTATGTCATCAATTACAAGCTCAATGATTTCACTAGAAGGTAAATCATTTAGTATTTTAAAAAGTTTGCCAATTAAACCTTTTAAAATTATTTTATCTAAAGTGTTAACAGCAGTACTAATTATGATACCTATTATTTTAATAGGTGATATAGTAATGTTTATTAGATTTAAATTTAATATATTTGAAATAATTATTATTTTATTATCATCAATTGTATTGCCTTTAGTTGCTGAAACCATAGGAATATTAGTTAATCTAAAATATCCTAAAATGGATGCAGAAAATGATACAGAAGTTGTAAAACAAAGTATGAGTTCAATGATATCAGTGTTTATTGGAATGGTATTAACAGGTTTAACAGGAATTGGGCTTGTTGTTTGTGCATTTTCTAATATACACAAAGATTTAATTATTTTAGGTGGATTGTTAGTATATATATTAATATATGTTTTATTACTAATTCATTTGAATAGAAAAAGCGTTAAAAAATTTAATTCAATTAATGTATAAAAAGAAGAGGAAAATGCATGAAAGAAAAACTAACAATAGGGTTATTTATTGATACATTTTTTCCAATGATAGATGGAGTTGTAACTGTAGTTGATAATTACGCCAAAAAGCTTACAAGTTATGCTAATGTTATAGTTTTTGCTCCAGAATACCCAGGTGTAGAATATGATGATTCAAAATTCTCATATAAAGTAGTTAGATGTAAAGCATTAAAATTACCAATTGTAGACTACTCATTACCTATACCAAAATTAGATAAAAGATTTGTGAAAGAATTGAATAATGCAAAACTTGATATAGTGCATATTCATTCTCCGTTTACGGTTGGAAAGATTGGAATAAATTATGCTAAGCAAAATAATATTCCAGTTATTGGAACAATGCATAGTCAATATAAATTGGATTTCTTAAGAGCAGTAAAATTTAATTCGATTGCTAATATGCTAACTAAAGTAGTAATTAAACAATATAATAGATGTGATGAATGCTGGGCTGTAAACGAACAAATTGCGAATATTTATTATAAAGAATATCATTATAAGGAACTTCCAAAAGTTATGAATAATGCTACTGATATGAAACCTGTTGATGATATAAAAAAAGCAAAAGAATTAATAAATAGCAAGTATAATATAAATCCTAATGAAAAAGTGTTTTTATTTGTAGGCAGAATTAATAATTTGAAAAATGTATTTTTTATAGCAAATACTCTGAAAATCTTAAAAGAAAAGTGTAATTTTAAATTTAAGATGCTTTTTGTTGGGAACGGCCAAGATGAAGAAGAATTAAAGAAAATTATAAAAAATAATAATATGGAAAATGATATTATAATGTGTGGTAAAATGACAGATAGAAATATTTTGGCAGATTACTATGCAAGAGCGGATTTATTTTTGTTTCCATCACTATATGATTCTTCATCAATTGTTCAAATAGAAGCGGCCTCACAAAAAACGCCTACTGTTTTTATAGAAGGTGCAGTAACAGCTTCAGCAATAGAAAATAATGTTAATGGTTTTATAAGTGCAAATAATGAAGAAAGTTTTGCTAATAAAATAATTGAAATAATGAACAATACAGATTTGTATGATAAGGTATGTGAGAATGCTTTTAAAGAAGTATATGTAAATTGGGATCAAAAAATAAAAGAGATATATGAAATATATGTAAGTAAAAGGAGTTAGTATAAATGGGATACATTTCAGATATTAGAAAAAAGATTGGACATGATCCAGTATTTATGCCTGCATCAGGTTGCTCAATAGTTAAAGATCACAAGATTCTTTTACAAAAAAGATCTGATAATGGAAGATGGGCAATGCATGGCGGAGCTTTAGATTTAGGTGAGACTTTTGAAGAAGCATTAATAAGAGAAGTAAAAGAAGAGTTAGATATACAAATTTTAAATCCAAAATTAATAAATGTTTATTCAGGTGAAGATGTTCATCTTGTTTATCCGAATCAAGATGAAGTTTACGGAATATCAGCATTTTTTTTAGTTACAGATTATATAGGTGAAATAAAAATAGATCACACTGAAGTTGCAGAAGTGAAATGGTTTGATATAGATGATCTTCCAAATGAAATACATAAACCAGATCAAAAAGCTTTAAAAGACATAATTGATTATTATAAAAAGGAGTATTTATGTTTCAAAGAGTAGATGATGAAAATTTAGTGGAACAGCCACTAGGATATTGGGAAAGAAATTCATATATGCTTGCAATAACAGATGATGATTTTGATGATATATTAAATAATTTCTTTGATAGAATTTCTGAAATAGAAGGTTTAAAAATTAAAGAAAAGCAAGAACTTTCAGAATCAGAACCGGGCCAAGCAACAATAGAGTATGAAGGAGAAGAATATTATATAGGATTTTATCCATCAGAATTTTCTCTTCCAGAAGTATATTTACATGGGAATTATTTCTTTTCAAACGAAGAATTACATAATTTAAGAAATGCTAAAAGAGCTTTTACAATTTTTATGAAATTTAATAAAGATTCTCAAAAATCATATCATTTACAATTAAAACTATTATATAAAAGTGTTAAAAACATTATAGGAGTAATGGATGAAAGTGCTGAAAAAATTGTTCCTGCTAAATGGGTAAAAATGGCAGCAGAGTCAAAAGTAGCTCCAGATGCAAATGACATTTTTACTGTCCAAGCTATTTATGATGAGAAAGATGAAGTATGGCTTCATACACATGGGCTTTGCAGATGTGGAATTACAGAACTTGAAATATTAGAATCAGATAAGAAAAATTATAATAATCATTATAATTTAATTTCAACTTTTGCGAGTTATTTATTAGATAAAAAGACTGATTTTAATCCTATAGAAGACAGCGCATATGTTGGTATATTATCAAATAGACATCCTATCGTTGTAACTTATTTATCTTGGACTAAAGCATTGAGCTATTATGATAAAGATGTTTTAGGTGGAAAAAAAGATAGAGAAGAAGGACATAATAGTAAAACAAGTGTCATATTCTTATATAAAAGTGAAGAGGATGAAAAAAACAGAAAATTAGGTAACGTTACAGATTATAATGATTTATGGGGAGATAATCCAATATTTTTCATTAGCAATGAAGAAACAGCAAGAATGAAAGAAATGGCAATGGAAAGATTTGACTATGTGAAAAAACAGGCTCAAATTAAAGAAAATAAGATAATAATAAAAATTGCACTGCAAATAAAAGATACAGATGAATATGAACATATATGGTTTGAACTAGTAGAATTTAATGGAGATAGATTCAAAGCAAAATTATTGCAAAAACCATATAATGTTGATGATATAGCAGAAGGTGATGAAAGATGGTTTACAGTAAATGATGTAACAGATTGGACTATATATGCACCTGAATTTACAGTTAGACCAAGCACTGTATATTTATTATCATAGAATAGGAGAAGGATATGGAAGACATTGATTATTATATTAGACGAGCTGCAGAAATGGAAGATACAAGTGATGGAGGAAGTTCATCGTTTAGGTTTGGTGATGTTGTTCTTGTAAAGTATGAAATACCATCAAAATATGGTATGGCAAGGAGTTGTGAGGAAAGTGTGGCAATACAAGCTAATGAGAGAAACTCAAGAGGGGTTCGTACACCAGCACATTTAGCAATCAAAAGAACAACAGAAGGTGAAAGAAATTTTTGCTGGGTTCTTCAAGAAATGGCAAGAGGGAAGAATTTTTCTGAGTATTGCCGTGAAGATAGAATACTAGAATCAGAAGCAATTATATCTCAAATTCCAGATTCACATTATGAAAAATTTGTGAGTGATTTATCAGAACTACTTTTTTTAGGAATAGAAATGAAACCTAAAAATTTCTTTTATGATGAAGATGAAAAAGATGGTGGATTTACGGTTATAGATTTATTAGATGGAACTGATAGAAGATTTAATCCAGAATCATTTAGAGATATATCTTTTTTATGGATAAATTTGTCTGCTATGCCACAAGCATTAGCTAATGCAGCTTATTATGCAGGGCTTGAAGATAAAACAAAATCTGATGAGATGGTAATGAGAATAAGACAAAGATTGTTTATGGCAATGGAAAAAACAATACCAGGTTTTGACAAACATAGGAGATGGCTTTTACGTACATTACCACCAGAAACTTTGAAATATTTTGAAGAGCATGGAACTGAAGTGGGAGATTTAACATTAGATGACGAAGAAATGAAACACTTTAATAAAACACTTAGACAAATAGTAGTAGAATCTATTGGAGATGTTGAATCTGGTAAAAGTGAGTACTGGCAAATTGCTGCAAATTATGTAAGAATAAGTTTAGCAGAAACAGGAATGAAAAGTGCATGGCTTTACCACAGAGCAAACACAAGAAAACTTGAAGACTATGATGATAGATATGATTATGAAACTGAGTGTGAAAGAGAACTTGAAAGTACTGTACTAAGCGTATTTGATGAACAGATTGAAGAGTTGTCTACAAGAACAGACAATCCAAATATTATTAGAGCAAAACAAGTTATTGATTCTAAAAGAATGAAAAAATTTGTAAGAAGTGCAGATATCCCAGATTTTTTTGATGGTCAAAAGGCACAAGAAGAACCTGGAGAGTAGTATTTAAACTGAAAGGAGAAAATATGAGTAAGATAAGAATTGCAATTTGCGGTTATGGAAATCTAGGTAGAGGAGTAGAAAGCGAAATCACTAAAACTGGTGACATGGATTTAGTTGCTGTATTTACTAGAAGAAATCCAGAAGATTTAAAAATAAATTCAAATACACCAGTAGTTAATATGGCTGATTTGGAAGCATGGAAAGATAAAATAGATGTTATGATTATGTGTGGTGGATCTGCAACAGATTTACCAAAACAAGTACCAGAAGTAGCAAAATTGTATAACACTGTTGATAGTTTTGATACACATGCTAAGATACCAGAACATTTTGAAACAGTAAATAAATCAGCAGAAGAAAACAAGAAAACATCTATTATTTCTGGAGGATGGGATCCTGGAATGTTTTCATTAATGAGATTATATGCAAGCTCAATTTTAACTTCTGGAAAAACATATACTTTCTGGGGAAAAGGTGTTAGCCAAGGACATTCTGATGCAATAAGAAGAATTGATGGAGTAAAAAATGCTATTCAATATACTATACCAATTGATGAAGCAGTTGAATCTGTTAGAAGAGGAGAAAATCCTAGCTTATCAACAGGAGAGAAACATTTAAGAGAATGTTTTGTTGTTGCAGAAGATGGTGCGGATAAAGATAGAATAGAAAATGAAATCAAAACAATGCCAAATTATTTTAGTGATTATAAAACAATAGTACATTTTATTTCAGAAGAAGAATTAAAAAGAGATCATAATAAAATGCCACATGGAGGATTTGTAATCCATAGTGGAGAAACAGGAAATGGAAACAAACAAATTATAGAGTATTCATTAAAACTTGATTCTAATCCAGAATTTACAGCATCTGTTTTAATTGCACTAGCAAGAGCGAATTATAGAATGAACAAAATGGGATTATATGGAGCAAAAACAATATTTGACGTTGCACCAGCTATGCTTTCAGAAAAAACGCCAGAAGCATTAAGGAAAGAGCTATTATAAAAAAGTTCTTTACTTTAGACAAAAATCGTTGTATAATGCTCGCGGAACAATTAGGATTCCATTAATAATAATTTGTTAAGGAGCAAATGGAAAAAGATGGATCCTATTGTCATTGTCATCAAAAAACAAAAGGAGCTGGTAAAGGTGAAACTTAACAACAACCGGTATGCGGGTGGTAAGTATTCTCCTGAAATCGAAAGAGTAAAAGGAAAAACCAACACACCGTATATCAAGACCAGGCCTGCTGGCGAGACCAGTGATTATCGGGTGAGATATTTTGGTAATAGCAAAGTAGCAAAAACTATTGCTTACATCTTTATCTCGATTATCGTTCTGGGGCTCATGGCAGTAGCAATCTTCGTTTTGTCGCGCGCAAGATAACAATGCAATGAGGATAGGTGCACTCTTCTGAGGGTGCACCGTTTTTTATAGACAATTATTTTAATATATGTTATAATATTTTCGAGGTAAATATTATGAATTTTCAAAATTTATTTTGCAAATTAAATAATAGACATCACGTATGGAGTGTAAATCACCCATACGTATTAGTCATGTAAAAATTCATAGTATTTTAAAAACAAGACTAATAAAGATGTATGAGTGATTAAGAAAACACTTATACATCTTTTTTGTTATGTAAGGAGGGAGAAAAAATATGGAAGAATTTAAAATTTTAAAAGATTTGGTAAGGTTTAATACCATTAAAGACAAAGAAAATAAAGAGATAATCAATTATATTGAAGATTATTTAAAGAGTTTAGGTTTTAAAACAGAATACAAAACCAAAGATTTAATAATGAGTATTGGAGAAAATCCAAAACTGGGATTTTTAGGACACACAGATACAGTAGAATATATTGATGAATTTAAGAATCCATTTGATTTAACATTAAAGGATGGATATTTATATGGACTTGGAAGCTGTGATATGAAAGGCGGAATAGCGGCAATGCTTGACACAGTATCACAAATTAATTTTAGTAAATTAAAATCAGGAATGAAATTATATTTTACATATGATGAAGAAATATTATTTACAGGGGTACAAGAAATTGTAGATAATAATGAAAAATTTCCTGATATTATGATTTTTGGAGAACCGACAAATAATGTAATTTATACAGGTCACAAGGGTTTGTTAGAATATGAGATTTATTTTAAAGGGTTAAAAGCTCACTCAAGCAATCCTGCAAAAGGAATTAGTGCAAATATGAATGCAGTAAAATTTTTGAATGATCTTGATGAATTTTATAATAATGAAATTAAGAAAGATGAAATTAAATTTTATGAGATTCCTTATACAACAATGAATGTTGGAATAATAAATGGAGGAACTGCTAAAAATTCTGTACCTGCATTTTGCAATGTGAGTATAGATTTTCGAATTGCTGATGAAAAACATGTGCTAAAAATCATTAATAAAATAGATGAACTTTCAAAAAAATATAATGCAGAAGTAAATATAATTGAAAAAACAATGCCATTTGCAGATGATATTGATTTTGTAGACGAAATAAAAACAACGAATTTTATGACAGAAGGTGGAAAAGTATCTGGATGCAAACGTATAATACTTGGTACAGGTCCAGTTACTGCACACGAAGTGAATGAAAATATATCTGTTGAAAGTTATAGAAGATTAATTGACCAATATAAAGATATAATCTATAAAATATGTAAATAAATTTTTTAATGACTGACAATTTACTAATTGTCAGTCGTTTTTATCTATATATGTTATATATAGAATATTGACATTTTCATATTTTCATAGTAAAATTGAAAATGATTTTCAAATTGGAGATGAAAAAATGGAAAATTTAAAAAAATATAATACTACACAGAGGTATTTTGTTGAAAAATATCTTTATGAAAATTCAGATAAGTTTGTAAGCCGGCAAGGACATTTTAGAATATATGCAAGAATTCAATATAGGAGTAGGCCTTACAACAATTTATAGGTCTTTAACAATACTAGAAAAAGAAAATAAAGTAAGAACAGAAGTTAGAGATCATACAAAATATTATCAATATATAAAAGATGGTTGCTCAAAACATTTCCACTTAAAGTGCAAAAAGTGTGGAAAGATGCAGCACTTGGATTGTAGAGAATTCATGCAAGCAACAAAGCATATAGTAGAAGACCACGATTTTGAAGTTGACTACAATACAATTATTTATGGAGTTTGCGGTAAATGCGCAAAAAAATAATAGGAGAACTTATGATAAGAAATTTAATTAAAAATTTAGTAATAATTTTTTTGATTTTAAATATTTTAACATACAGTTTTGCACTTGCAAATGAACACCATGTTTATGAATGTCATGATGAAAATTGTATAATATGCCAAATTATAGAAGTAGCAAGAATAGTTACAAGATATAGTTCGGTTTTAGAAATATTATTGCAATACGAAATATTAATATACTTAATTGCATCACTAGTAAACTATAGAAATTCAAGTTTAATTCAAGAATCACTAGTATTTCAAAAGGTGCAATTTAATGAATAAGTTTAAAGTGTTTTAAGCTTATTTTAAGGAAAGGAAAATATAATGAAAATGAAAAAAATATTATTAATAATGCTGTTGATAGCAATAGTTGTAGGACTAGGATATGCACTTTCTAGATCTGGAAATAAAAAAACAGAAAATAATGGAAAGATGAATTTAGTTGCAAGTAACTTTGCAAGTTACGATTTTTTAAGAGCTATAGTAGGAGATAGTGAAAAATTTAATGTAGACTTTTTACTAGGACCAGGAAAAGATTCTCATAGCTATGATCCATCAGCTGGAGATTTAATAAAGATTCAAAATGCAGATCTATTTGTTTATGTAGGTGGAGGAATGGAAAAATGGTCTGATAAAGTTTTAGGAGCGATAGAGGAACCTAAAAAAGTAATTTGTATATCAGACTATGTTGATAAAGAAGATGAAGAAGAAATAGATGGAGCAGAAGAAGAGGAAGAAGAGGAAGAAGAAGGTGCATTTAATGAGCATATTTGGACATCTCCATCAAATGCTATAAAAATGGTTGAAATATTAAGAGAAAAAGTTATAGAACTAGACCCAGAAAATAAAGATACATATTTAGCAAATGCAGAAAATTACATTAATCAAATTAAAGAAGTAGATAGCAAAATTCAAGAAGTAGTTGATAATAAAGTAAGAAATAGATTAGTATTTGGTGACAAAATGCCAATGCAATATTTTATAAATTATTATAAACTAAAAGTAAGTGCAGCTTTTTCAGGATGTAGTACAGAAACAGAACCATCAGCTGCAACAATAGCATATTTAGAAAAACTAGTTAAAGAAGAAAAAATTCCAGTTGTTTTATATATTGAATTAAACAATGGAAGAGTTGCAAAAACAATAGCAGATGAAACAGGAGAAAATTGCGAGGCACTTCGAATTCAATCATTACACAATGTTTCATTAGAAGATTTCAATAATGGAGAAACATGGGTAAGTTTAATGTCAAGAAATATTGAAGTTTTAAAGAAAGCATTACAATAATAAATAGGGGGAGATTAAAAATGGATTTAATCCAAATAAAAGATTTATGTTTTAGCTATCCTACTAAAAAAGATACTTTAAAACATATAAACTTAAATATTGAAAGTGGAAGTTTCACTTGTATAGTTGGTGAAAATGGTTCTGGAAAAAGTACATTACTAAAATGTATTTTAGGACTTAATGAAGATTATACAGGTAATATTATAAAAGAAAAAAATATTGGATATTTACCACAAAAAAGTGATATTCAAACTAACTTTCCAGCAACAATAGAAGAAGTTGTTTTATCAGGAACAATATCAAATCATCCAAGCAAAATATTTTATACAAAATCTGATAAAGAAGAAGCAAAGCAAGTAATGGAGAAATTAAACATATATAATATAAGAAAGCAATGCTTTGCAGATTTATCTGGAGGTCAACAACAAAGAGTATTAATTGCAAGAGCTTTATGTGCAACTAAAGACATTATAATTCTTGATGAACCTACAAATGGATTAGATCCAAGCATTGCAAAACAAATATATGAATTATTAGACAAAATAAAAAGAGAAGAAAATATTACAATTTTAATGGTTTCACACGATATTGAAAGAGCATTAAATTATGCAGATAAAGTTATTGAAATAATAAATGGCGAAGTAAAATTCATAGGAAAACCTTCTGAATTTAAGATGGGAGGTGCTAAATAATGATTGCTACAGTAGTAGAAATGATGTCACATATTTTTATTCAAAGAGCAGTTTTAGTTGGAACATTAATTAGTTTATGTGCAGCACTTTTAGGTGTTAGTTTAGTACTTAAGAGATATAGCATGATTGGTGATGGACTTTCACATGTTGGATTTGGAATAATGACATGTGCTACAGCTTTTGGATATGCAACACCACTTTATATAGCAATTCCAGGTGTTACAATATCAGCCATAATCTTATTAAAAATAGGAAATAATCACAGAATAAAAAGTGATAGCGCAATAGCATTAATTTCAAGTACAGCATTAGCAATTGGTGTTGCTGTTACATCAGTTACAACAGGAATGAATACAGATGTATGTAATTTTATGTTTGGAAGTATATTAGCAATGAGCCAAGCTGATGTAATTTTAAGTGTTGCAGTAAGTATAATTGTTACTATATTATTTGTTATTTATTATAGGAAATTATTTGTAGTAACTTTTGATGAAAATTTTGCTAAAGCAAGTGGATTAAAATCAGATAGATATACAACAATTATTGCAGTATTAACCGCGTTAATCATTGTTATTGGAATGAGAATGATGGGTGTTATGCTAATAAGTAGTATAATTATTTTTCCGGCATTAACATCAATGAGAATATTTAAATCATTTAAAAGAGTAGTAATAAGCTCTGGAATAGTAAGTGTAGTATCTTTCTTATTAGGAATTTATTTATCATACTTATATAATATTAGTACAGGTGCTACAATTGTTTTAGTAAACTTAGTATTTTTTATACTTTTCACAATAGTAGAAAAAATTATTCATGAGTAGGAGGATTAAAAATGAATAAGAAAATTTTATGGATTATATTATTGGTTGTTATTTTAGGTGCAATGATATTTGGAATATCAGTTGCAAGAAAAAAGGAAACAAATGTAGCAACAACAAATACAGAGAATTTTGGAAAAACTACAGAAATTAAAAATGAAACTTTTACAAATACATTTGCAATTGATACTTCAAATACTACTACAGCATCAAACAGTTCACCAGCCTATCAGAAAACAAAATTAAATGATGGGACTTTATATTCAAAAGATGGAAAACAATATAAAGCAGATATGGTTATTAGTGAAAAATTTTATGATACAACTATAAACGATATTTGGACAAATCCAAATAGTTATTTAGGTAAAACAATAGAAATAGAGGGAATGTATTTAGAGAATTCTCCATACACATTTGTTGGTAGATATTCAACATCAAATCTTTGTCCAAATTGTCCTCCAGGATATTCATATTTTGAATATCAATTAGATGGAGATTTAGACTTAAAATTAACTGATGAAAAAGAATGGATAAAAGTTATTGGAACATTAGAAGTAGGAAATGATGAATCTACAGATTTTACAGATTTTTATTATTTAAAAGTGTTAAGTTTAGAAGTTATGAATAAGAGTGGAAATAAAACAATAAATAACTAAGGAGCAAAAATATGTCTAAAAAAGTTTGGAAACCAGGTACTTTTGTATACCCAATACCTGCTGTTATGGTATCATCTGGAGACATGAAAAATTCTAATATAATGACAGTTGCATGGACAGGAATCTTAAATACAAATCCTGCAATTGTTTATATTTCCGTAAGGCCAGAGAGATATTCTTATAATATAATTAAAGACAAAAAAGAATTTGTAATTAATTTAACAACAGAAAAATTAGCTTATGCAACAGACTGGTGTGGTGTAAGAAGTGGTGCCAAATATGATAAATTTAAAGAAATGAAGCTTACAAAAGAAAAAGCAAATTTTGTAAAAGCACCATTAATTAAAGAAAGCCCAGTTTCAATTGAGTGCAAAGTAATTAAAGAAGAAAACTTAGGAAGCCATGTGCTATTTACAGCAGAAGTGCTTTCTATTGATGCGGACGAAAAATATTTTGATGAAAAGGGTGCATTTGATATTTCTAAATGTGATTTAATTGCATATGCAAATGGAGGCTATTATAAGCTAGGTAAAAAAATTGGAAAATTTGGTTTTTCCGTAGAAAAGAAAAAGAAAAAATAAAAACATTGGGTGGCGGCTGCCACCCAATGTTTGCGCTTATTGGATTAGTTGAGATGATAATTCGGTTGAACTGCTTTTGCGGGATCGATTACAATCGGAACTCCTTTGGTCAACTTGATGAAGTTTCCGATTGAAAGTTCACCTTTTTCGGTAAGAAAGCAATATGCTACTTCGGTGTCTTCTTCAGGAGTGAGACTCAAGGTTTGAGATTCATTATCCCATTTCCAGCCACCAATTCCAATGGAGAAATATTCGATGTAATTGGAGTCGTAATCACTGTCGATGATCTTTAACCAGACTTCCTCATCGTCTTCTCCATTTCCGGGGAAGTGGTCTTCGATGACTAGGTAAAGTTTATCATCAATGTGGACTCCTTTGAGAAGATGCATGCCACTGGTATCAGGCTTAGGAAGAAGCAGTTGAGATACTATTACGAAATTGATTACTCCATTGTCTCTCTCGTTCACGAACATGTGCCTCTCCTGGTCATATACCCAGCCATCTTCGGCGGTGCAAGTGTATACAAGTGTAAGCATATCATCGTGTAATGCAGAGACAAAGTAGTAGGTGTTTCCATCGGAGCTGTGCATGATAACTACTTCCAATTCGATATCCTCAGGATTCGTGACGGTGTCGATGAGTTCCCAGCTGCTTTCAGCAGAGACGACGGGTGCAGCACTTACAAGAATAAGTGCGAGGAACAGGACAACCAACTTCTTCAGGTTCATGTGTGTACCTCCTCCATCTTTTGTTTGAATTAAGTTCAACATCCAATAAAGTGCGTTGCTTGTAAAGAGAAGCCTCCTTACATCTCTTGCTTGAACTCAAGCAATACACAAAACTAAGATGTACACTAATTATAACATTTTTTACTTTAAATGTAAAACACACCTATAGAGTAGATATAAATATAAGAAAATATTAAACAAAAAATCTTTTAAAATTGTTGACATATCATATGTTTTGTGGTAAAGTATATAAGCATGTATTTTATATATACATGAAATCACATCGTTAAAATAAAAAAATAAATTTAAAAAGCTTCATTAAAAAAAGACGGAGGTGTAATGAAATGGCGGCAAAAGGACCAAGAGAAAACATTATATTAGAATGTACAGAATGTAAAAGAAGAAATTACATGACATCTAAAAATAAAAGAAATAATACAGAAAGACTAGAAGTAGTTAAGTATTGTAAATTCTGCAAAAAACGTACAACTCATAAAGAAACAAAATAATTAAGATAAAACCTTAAAATAGGAGGAGTTAAGATGGCTAAAGAACCAGCAAAAAAGAATGAAAAAAAAGAAAAGAAAGAAAATAAAAACTTTTTTAAGGAATTTAGAGCAGAATTAAAAAGAGTTAGTTGGCCAACACCAAAACAATTAGTAAACAATACAGCTGTAGTTATTGGTATAGTAGTATTAGTTGCTGTAATTGTATTCGTATTAGATGTTATTTTTGAAAACTTAAATAACTTTGGTGTAGAAAAACTAAAAGCCTTAGTTACATCTGAATCAAGCGATACTGTAGATAACACAGTAGATAATGCTTCAGAAAATACAGAAGGTGAATCAGAAAGTACTGATTTAACAACGCAAGTAGAAACAACAGAAGATGCTGAAGATGCTGAAAATACAGCAAACACTGTTGAAAATACTGTTGAAACAAATGAAGTCGTAGAAAATTCTGTAGAAGAAAATTAGTATAAACTAATGGAAGAAGAAAATTGAAGGAGGCGCTAAAATTATGTCTCAAGATGAGAATAAAAAAGAGCCAAAGTGGTATGTTGTACATACTTATTCTGGTTATGAAAACAAAGTTAAAACAGACTTAGAAAAAACAATAAAAAATAGAGAACTAGAAGATTTCTTCTTTAATATAGTTGTTCCAATGGAGGAACAAGTAGAAATAAAAGATGGAAAAAGAAAAACAAATTTAAAGAAAGTTTTCCCAGGATATGTTCTTGTAAAAATGATTGTAACAGAAGAATCTTGGTATATAGTTAGAAATACAAGAGGTGTTACAGGTTTTGTTGGATCAGGAACAGACCCTATTCCACTTACAGATGCAGAAATAAGAAATATGGGATTTGAAGAAGTTCCAGTAAATATTGATTATGATGTTAATGATACTGTACAAGTTGTAAATGGACCTTTAGAAGGTTTTGTTGGAACAGTACAGGAAATAAATAAAGAAAAACAAAAAGTAAAAGTTTTAGTTTCTATGTTTGGAAGAGAAACTCCAGTAGAACTAGAGTTTTCACAAGTTCAGAAAGAAAATTAAAAGGAGGTGTTAAAGGTGGCAGAAAAAGAAGTTGTAAATGTTATCAAATTACAAATTGAAGCAGGAAAAGCTACACCAGCTCCACCAGTAGGTCCAGCCTTAGGTTCTAGCGGTGTTAATATCATGCAATTCGTTAAAGAATTCAATGATAGAACAGCTAACCAACCAGGTATGATAATACCAGTTGTTATTTCTGTTTATAAAGATAAATCATTCACATTTGTTACAAAGGTTCCACCAGTAGCAGTTCTTATTAAGAAAACATTAGGAATTAAGAGCGGATCTGGAAAACCAAACAAAGACAAAGTTGCTAAAATAACTAAAGCTCAAGTTAAGGCTATCGCAGAACAAAAAATGGAAGACTTAAATGCAGCATCAGTTGAAGCAGCAATGAGAATGGTTGAAGGTACAGCTAGATCAATGGGTGTAGTTGTAGTTGACTAATTTAGAAATTTATATTTTTAATATATAAATTTAATATTTTGGGAGAATTAAAAGAAATTTAATTCGTTTGCACCAGGAAGGAAAGAAAATGAAAAGAGGAAAAAGATACGTAGAAGCTGCTAAATTAATAGACAGCTCAAAAGCTTATGAAGCAAAAGATGCTTTAGAAGTTATTGAAAAAATGCCAAAACCAAAATTTGATGAAACAGTAGAATTACACGTTAAATTAGGTGTTGATTCAAAACATGCTGATCAACAAGTTAGAGGTACAGTTGTATTACCTCATGGTACAGGTAAATCTGCAAAAGTTTTAGTATTTGCTAAAGGAGACAAAGCAAAAGAAGCTCAAGAGGCTGGAGCAGATTATGTAGGAGCTGAAGAATTAGTTCCAAAAATTGAAAAAGAAAACTGGTTTGACTACGACGTTATCGTTGCAACACCTGATATGATGGGTGTTATAGGAAGACTAGGAAAAGTTTTAGGACCAAAAGGATTAATGCCAAACCCTAAATCTGGAACAGTTACAATGGATGTAACAAAAGCTGTTAGTGAAATCAAATCTGGTAAAGTTGAATACAGATTAGATAAAAACAACATCATCCACTTAGGAATTGGAAAAGTTTCATTTGGAGCTGAAAAATTAACAGAAAACTATCAAACAATTATGGATGCTATTATAAAAGCTAAACCAGCAGCTGCTAAAGGACAATATATTAAATCTGTTACTTTAACAACTACTATGGGACCAAGCATTTATATTAACCAAAAATAGTTAAATATTTAACCTAAGACAGTAGGTGCAAAAGTAAATCCTACCGAGGTAATTTATAAAAGAGTAAATTTATTTGCCTCTTTATTACCTCGTGCGTATTAGGTAGTAAAGAGGCTTTAATTTTTAAACATAAAATTATATTTTTAAACGGAGGTGAAATTTAAATTGGCTAATCAAAACATTATCAAACAAAAAGAAGAAGAAGTAAAAGCTTTAGCTGCTAAAATGAAAGATGCTAAATTAGTACTTCTAACAAACTATAGAGGAATCAACGTAGCAGACGATACAGCTTTAAGAAAGTCTGTAAGAGAAATTGGTGCTGAATATTCTGTTATTAAAAACAACATAACAAGAAGAGCATTAAAAGAATGTGGAATAGACACATTAGATGAAGCTCTAGAAGGACCAACAGCTGTTATTATAGCTACAGAAGAATATTTACCTGCATTAAAAGCTATCTACAAATTTGGAAAAGAAAATGATTTTTACCAAATTAAAGGTGGAGTTCTAGAAGGTAAAGTATCTTCAATTGAAGAATTAACAACACTTGCACAACTTCCATCAAGAGAAGAACTTATTGCAAAACTTGCTGGATGCTTACTTGCAAATGTATCAAAACTTGCTGCTACACTTGATGCAGTTAGAGTAAAAAAAGAATCAGAAGAAGCTAAATAGTAATATTTAGAAAACAAAATTTATGTGAAGGAAAACACGAAACCAACTAGTACTTGTTTAAAGTACAATTCACTTATAAACGATATTAAAATATCGAAAATAAAATTTAAAAATAAAAAATTAAAAATAAAAATTAGGAGGATTTATAAAATGAGTGAAAAAACAGATAAAATGTTAGAAGAAATCGACAGCTTAACAGTTGTTGAATTAGCAGAATTAGTTAAAGGAATTGAAGAAAAATACGGAGTTACAGCAGCAGCTGTAGCAGCACCAGCAGCAGGAGCTGCAGGAGCAGCAGCTGGAGCAGCTGAAAAATCAGAATTTGATGTTGTATTAACAGAAGCAGGAGCAAACAAAATCGCTGTTATCAAAGTTGTTAGAGATGCAACAGGATTAGGATTAAAAGAAGCTAAAGACTTAGTTGATGGAGCACCAAAAACAATTAAAGAAGCTGTAGCTAAAGAAGAAGCTGAAGAATTAAAAGCTAAATTCGTTGAAGCTGGAGCAACAGTTGAATTAAAATAATTGATAGTCAATTAAATTTCAAAAAAAGAACGTCCAATACGGACGTTCTTTTTAGTTCTTCGGGGACGTTCCTTTTGGTTCCAAAATGGAACCAAAGGGACACTCCTTGAGGGGGAACATACAAAAGCAAACCTAAAATGAAAAAGGGAATGTCCCTAAATTTCAAGAAAAAGAAAAAGGAGTGTCCCCAAAGTGCCAAAATGGCACTAAAAGGAACGTCCCCGAGGAACCGAGGAACTGAGGAACCTTTGAAACTCGAGAAACTATTGAAAAAAATTTTCTTATATGATATAGTTTTTTTGATTATAAGAAGGGAAATGAATATGCAGTCAAATAAAGTAATGTTTCATTTGATTTTATATATTTTGATACTTACTGCAATTGTTTTTGCAATAGGCAATTTTGCTACATCTTATTATTCTAAAGCAAGAACTATGAATAATGAAGCTACTGCTAGTTCTGAATTTACAAAATTTGATTTATATATGCTAAAAACACTAAAAGCAGAAGAAACTAAAATTAGAAAAGTTGGCACTGTTGATGGTGACGAATCTAGCTATTTTGTTACTTTTCAGCAAGAAGATGGCTCAACATATTCGTTTATAAAAAAAGGAAATTTGTTATATTATAATCAGATAAAACTGTGCGAAAATGTTGATTACTTTAGAGTTGTTGTTGACCGTTCTGAAAAAGAAAGCATAACAGTTGACCTAACTATTTCAGGAGAAAAAAGAAGTCTACAATACGTAATTAACTAATAGGAGGATAGATATGATACCAGAAAAATTAAAATCAGGTGATGAAGTTAGAATAATAGCACCAGCAAGAAGCATGAAAATGCTTGGAGAAGATTGCAAACAAATTGCTACAGAAAGATTAGAAAGCTTAGGATTAAAAGTAACTTTTGGAAAACATGTTTTAGAGGCAGATGAAACAATGAGCGCATCAGTCGCTTCTAGAATAGAAGACCTACATGATGCTTTCAGAGATAAAAATGTTAAAGCAATTCTAACAGTAATCGGTGGTTTTAATTCAAATCAATTATTAGATTATATAGATTATGATTTAATTAGAGAAAATCCAAAAATACTATGTGGGTATTCTGATATTACTGCATTATCTAATGCAATACATTCTAAAACAGGACTTGTAACATATTCTGGATCACATTATTCAAGCTTCGGAATGAAAAAAGGTTTTGAATATGAGATGGAATATTTTAAGAAAATGTTTTTCCAAGAAGATGAATTTGAAGTTAAATCATCAGAAGAGTGGAGTGATGATTTATGGTTTTTAGATCAAGAAAACAGAAACTTCATGAAAAATGATGGAATGTTTGTCATCAATGAAGGTGAAGCAGAAGGACAAATTGCAGGTGGAAATCTATGCACATTTAATTTATTACAAGGAACACAGTATATGCCAGATATAACAAATAGAATTTTATTTTTAGAAGATGATAATATGTCTGGAAACTTATTCTTTGTAGAATTTGATAGAAATTTACAATCATTAATTCATCTTCCAGAATTTAAAAATGTAAAAGGAATTGTACTTGGAAGAGCACAAGTTGCATCAGAAATGAATAGAGAAAAATGGACAAAACTAATAAAAGGAAAGCCAGAATTAAATAATATACCAGTTATTGCAGGAGCTGATTTTGGACACTCAACACCGAGAATAGCATTCCCAGTGGGAGGAACTGCAAAACTAGAAGCTAAAAATGGAGAAATAAAATTATTAATTAAAGGATAAAATATGAAATATGAATTTGAAGTAGTTGGAGACATAAAAGGAAAAGCAAGACCAAGAATGAATACAATAACAGGCGTAACATATACTCCAACAAACACAAAAGATTATGAAAATTTAATTATACAATATTTTAAAATAAAATATCCTAGATTTGTACCACTAGAAAACAGAGTAAGAGTAAAGATAGAAGCTTATTTTAAAATACCAAAAAACACAAATAAGAAAAATACAGAATTAATGTTAAACGGGTCTTTAAGCCCAACTAAAAAACCTGATATTGATAATGTTACAAAAGTTGTACTAGATGCATTAAATAAAGTAGCATTTAAAGATGATAATCAAATAACAAAAATTGAAGTTGAAAAAAGATATGGCGAAGTGGAGAAAATAGTAGTAGAATTAGAAGAATACTAATACTTAGGAGAATGAAATGAAAAAAATTGATTTAAGTATTGAAGAAATTGTAAGTAAATATGGATATGCTTCAGAAATATTAGAATGTATAGATTTGAGTGTGGTTCCGGAAGATCAAGAAAATTTTGTTGTATCTAAAATAACAGAATATAGAAATTTCTATAATGAACTTTATGTAGCAACAGAATATGAAAATAGAATAGAAATTACAAGAAAAATTATAGAAGTATTGAAAGAGATAGAGCAATATATTAATAGAAGAAAATACATGTATCTTTCTTATAGAAATTTCACAACTAAAAAAGAACTTGCAGAAAGTGGATTAGGCCCTAAACTTACTCCTCGTGAAGCTGAGCTACTTACTGATATTATAAAATATATTAGAGATGCAGATCTTTTATCAACACAAGATGTGAAATTTGAAGAAGGAAGTCCAAAAGCTATTATAAAAACAAGCGAAGATTTTCTAGGACAATCAAGTAGAAGAAGAAATAGAGAACTTGTGGCCAAAAGAAGATTCGAAATGATTAGTGAAAAAATAGATATGGATGAATTAATCTCACAACTTTGGCCATCAGACTTAATTTATGTATGTAGATATCAAGAATTGGGAAGTATGTTGGCAGATAGGTTAATGCAACCGATTGATGCGAATAATGATGCAATTCAACAAGGAAAGTTTACAGATGAAGAATTAGCAACTGGAAAACAATATATAATTGCTGAGCTTATTGAAACAACAAAAGCAAACATTGAATATATGGACATTGATAAATTATTAATGTTAATAGTAAAAAGATGCTATGACGATTTAAGAAGTCAAGCACTTGATGTTGATCAAGATGCACTTGATAAGTTTATTGATATTTTAAAGAAATTACAAAAATTTATTCCTGAAGAAAAAAGAACATTAAACGAAAGACAAACAGAAAAAATAAATCTTGATGAAGTATTAGATTACTCTGTAAAGATGAGCAGAAGATTTATAAATGGTAGTTTAACATTTGAGCAAGATGTTGAAGAAGTAAGAAGATGCTTGCTTTCTGGAGAGATGGGATTTAGTGAAATATCTGCAAGAGATTATACTTCAACAATGTTCTTTACAAAAGCAGAATTATTAGAAATAGCTGCACATGATGTTAAAGCAATAGAATTCTTTGCTAAAGAAGGATTTCTTACTGAGGAAGATTTAGATGAGTTAAAATCTCCTAGAAGATTAGTTGAACTATACATGGATAAAGAAAAGTCACCTGAAAATGCTAAAGAGTTCGAAATATATAGAAAAATATTTAAAGGACTTGTAATAGACGGAAAAACAGATGAAGAAAAAGAAGAAGTGGGACTTTTAATTGCAGATCAAAATCAAGAATTACTTGACGAGAATAGATTCAGAGAATTATACAATTTAGGATTAATAACTTGTGATAATTATGTTGGACTTGTTGGAAATGAAGCGTTAAGAGACTTAGTTGAAAAAGGCGAAATTAAGCCTGTAGACGTAAGAAAAATGTTTGATAGAGGCAGCATTAGTATTAATGATTTTAAATCAATTTTAGAATCAAGCGGAATTGAAAATGAAGAAAAGCTTTTATTAATTTATAGTACATTCCCAACAAAAGAAGATAGAATTGTAAGAGATGAACTTGTGCAATTTCTAACAGATATTGTTGAAGACAGAGAAAGAAGAGCTAAGCCACAAGGCGAGGACGAAGATCATGGCCATAATAATGATGGTAACAATGATGTAAATCCAGAACCTCCTCCAAAACCAAGAATAAAAGAGGTATATGATCCATGTGCAAAATGGGCGTTTTTAGCAGCATTAGACCCAGATTATTCTAAAAAATATTACCCAAGAGATGGACATGTTATTATGTTTTTACCAAATAGAGGAACTTACATTATAGAAAAACTATATGATCGTACTCAAAGAAAAGGAATGCCAAGATATGCATATGGTTCTGCAACATATGTTATGACTGAAGAGGAATTTGAGGCGAGCAAATCTGATTTAATACAAGATGGAAAAATTGACAGAACAGTATTATCACAATTGCATAGAGATAAAGCAGTAAAGAAATTTGTTCATAAAGGTTGGGCACAAAGCATTTGTAAATATTTTGGATTAGATGTACCTGATAGATATACAGAAGAACAAAAACGTGAAATAAGAAAACTAGCAGAGGAAGTTGAAAATTCTAAAATTATGGAATAACAAAGGAGGAAATTCCAATGATAGATGTATTGGAAAAATTTCTTAAAGACGAAGATAAAGAATTTGAAATAGTTGATGGTATATTTGATACTTTGAAAAAAGAAATAAAATCAAATAGCAATTTAATAAAAAAAGCAAATGAAATTGATATTACTTATAATAGAAATACAATTGATTTGCAAAAACTAGAAGAAATAATTGATAAATACAAATTTGAACCAGCTTTAGTTTCAACTAATAGCAAAGTTGTAATTTATACAGGTGATCCATATTTAACTTTAGAATTATTGCTTCAATCACTAAAAAAACATAAGAGAATATTACTTGCATTTAATGAATATATGTTAGGTACAAACGAACTTATATTATCAATTTTTTATGAAGTTTTAAAACGTTATAAAATTACAAATTTAATTTATAGCATTACAAAAGTTACACCAGAATTAATTCAAGAATTAAATATTCTTGAAGAGGAAGTTATTGTAATAGGTGATAGCGCAGTAAATCAGCTATTAAAGAAAAGCAAATTTTATTCATACAAAAATTATATTATGTATTCAGAAAATGAAGAATTAGAAAAATTAAAAGAAGCAATTTTCTTGTTTACATCAGAATACGAATATGAATTAGAAATTGTTTATGAAGATAATATAGATGATGTGATATCTCAAGTAAATGACAGTGTGGCAGATAGTTTTATATTATTAACAACAAATGAAAGAACTAAAGAAAGAGTAAGAGATGAAATAAAAAATAAAAAAATTTATATTAATGAAAATCCATTTAAAGAGAATAATGAAAAAATAAGATTCTATTTATAATGTAATAATACAACCTCCGAGTGAATACACTTAAACAAAAGTATTCATTTGGAGGTTTTCTTATAATGAAAAGTTTATCAATAGAAGAGCGCGCAGTAGCTGTTGCACATTATATAATAGATACAGGAGATACAGTAAGAGGAGCTGCTAGAAGGTTTGGAATAAGCAAAAGCAGTATTCATAAAGACGTTAGTCAAAGATTAATTAAAATTAATTACCCATTAGCATTAGAAGTTAGAAAAGTATTAAATAAGAATAAAGCGGAAAGACATATTCGAGGAGGAATGGCAACAAAATTAAAATATATACATAGTAGAGAAGAAAGAAATAAAGCTTTGTGATGACTTAAAAATAAAGCAAAAAACAAATTGTTACAAATATGAAACAAAGATGTAATACAAATGATAAAAAACTCAAAACAAGACACAGAGTCCTTTAAAATAAAGCACTTCACGCCGAGATACTCATTCGACAGTTTTTGACTTTTGTACCTATCCGTGATATAAAAAAGTCAACTTAAGCGAAAGAGATAGGTGATTGGATATGGGAATTTACAGATCTGAAATTGCAGACCTAAGAAAAAATATTGAAGATAACATAGGACAAAAAATTATCATAAAAGAGTCTCCAGGCAAAAGAAGTAAACCTCAAGAAAAATCAGCTACTATAGAAAATGTATATCATAGTTATTTTAGAGTTAAATTCGATGGTGTTGATAGAGTAGGCTCTTATAATTACACAGACTTGTTTACAAGATCTGTAGAAGTAAGTATGTATAATGGAGAAAATTATGAGCCATTAGTACAACCACAATTAGAAGTAAAAAGAGTTAAACATGAACCAGAAGCTATTATAGAAAATTCCTAAAATTATTTAGGAATTTTTTTTGTTAGTCCTCATATAAATGGTATAAAAGATATCATTTAGGAGGATTTTTTTATGGAAGAAAATACAATAGCTATAAATAGAAAAGTTGCAGAATTTACAAAGAATTTTGAAGTAAATGGAGATGTAATAGTACCAGACATTAAGCCGGATATTTTAAGCATTATTGGAAGCAATGGAAATGCTTATATTTATAGAGAGGAAATCTCTACAGGAAGAGTAAGAATAGATGGAAATATTGACCAATTTACAGTATATTTAAGTGACACAGGAGAAACTAGAAGTTTAGGAAATACACTCAATTTTTCAGAAAGTTTTGAAGATGCAAACATTAATGATAAT
>JAEESU010000008.1 GCA_016290095.1 Clostridia bacterium | reverse complement strand
ATAACAGCTGTTTCTTCGTTATCAAAATTTGGAAAAATAGTTTTTTCTTCAGAAATTTCAGGTTTCTCGTTTCTCTCAATTAAATCTTCTTCATCAATAAATTCCCATGAAGAATCTCCGTTTTCAATAAACTCATCATCTATTTGTTTGTAGTCATCTGTTTTACTTTGATTAATTTTTTCTATTTTCTTTTCTTCTTTTTCTCGTTTTTTTTCTTCAATATAGTCATTAAAGTCTTCTTTTTTCTCTTTTACTTTTTCTTTCAATGATTGTATTTTGTTAGACTTTTGAGGACTATAATAATTTGAAACTTTTTCTTCAATATCTGTATTATAAAGATTATCTTTTTTAGAAAGTCTTTCCTTACGTTCCTTTTGTTCCTCATCTTTATCCATACGATATCCTATGTACAATACAACTCCAACTAATCCCACTGCAATTATTAGTAGTATTACTTTCATTTCCTATCTCCTTTTATTCTTCAGTGTTTTGTGTTTTAACAGCTTTTGTTTGCTTTGTTGGTATTCTTATTACAACTTCAGTACCCTTACCAACTTCACTTTTTATATCTATCATACTATCATTTTGGTCTAGTATTTCTTTAGCAATAGAAAGTCCTAATCCTGTACCACCCATTTCTCTAGTACGAGCCTTGTCAACTCTATAAAATCTTTCAAATATTTTATCTAAATCTTCTTTAGGAATTCCTATTCCTGTATCAATTATTTTAATATATGCATCATTATAAACAAATCCCACATATACTTTTATTGAACCACCTTCTGGAGTATATTTAATTGCATTTGTTAAAACATTAATTACAACTCTTTCTATGCCACTTTTATCGGCATATACAAGAGGTACATTTGATGTAACAAAACATTCTCCTTTTTGATCCTTTTTTTTCATTTCTATATCTAATACTTCGAAATTATACTTTACAAGTTCTCCTAAATCAAATTCCGTCTTTTCAATTTTAACTTTTGATGTATCATATTTTGAAAGAGTAAGCAAATCACTTACTAATCTTGACATTCTTTCACCTTCGTTAGATATTCTTTGAAGAAACTTCTTACTTGTATCATTATCTAAATCCTCATTCTCTAAAAGAGTATCTGCATATCCCATTATAGAAGTAATTGGTGTTTTAAGTTCATGTGACACGTCTGCCACAAATCTTTTTCTCATTGTATCTAGTTTTACATGTTCTGTAATATCTTGAATAACTACTATCACTCCACCTGGTCTGTCATTCTCATTTTTAAATGATGCAAAAAACAAATTAATTGTTTTTTCTTCAACAGTAATTGCCTTTTTTGAAGATGTCCAATTTTCTAAATATATAATCTTTTCAAGATTAATATCAACATCAAACTTATCAAATATTTCACTAAAATTATTTTCTTTATCTATATTTAAAAGATTTTTAGCAGCAAGATTTATATGTATAATTCTTCCATCCATATCAAAAGCAATAATACCATCTGTCATATGAAGTAAAATTGTTTCGATTTGTTTCATTTGTCTAGTTGCTTCATTTTCACTTTCTTGCGCTTGCTTTGCATTCTTTATTAAAAAATTAACTGGAGCTAATATAAATTTGGATACAATAAATCCAAAAATAACAATAACGACTAAGAAGCCACCTATATAAATGGCGGTTATTGTTTTAACTTGTGTTATTTGTTCATCTATTGCCACTTCTGCTTGAGTTAAACTTGTTATATTGATTCTTTTTAAATTATTGATATATGTCAATGACAATGCAGAAATAATTACAATTCCAATTATTGCAAAAAATAAGATAATTTTTACCTGAATACTTCTTAACATCCTCTTTATCTCCGTAAGGTTTTAAACTCATTTTTTATTATATACTTAAGGAGTTATTTATTCAAGCAAAACTCTTAAAAAATTTATTGATTTTTATCAACAAAAAAAGAGTTTGAAAGCTCAAACTCTTTTTAATAATTTTTATTTATCTGTTACATAATATCCTACGCCTCTTTTGGTAATAAGGATTTTAGGATTTGCTTTATCTTTTTCTATTTTATCTCTTATTCTGTTCATTGTAACATCTATTGTTCTAATTGCTCCAACATATTCTTCGTATTCCCATACTTCACGAAGTAACATCTCTCTAGTTACAACTTGTCCTGGTTGACTTGCTAAATATTTTAAAACATCAAATTCTTTCTTTGTTAAGTTTATTACTTCGCCTTTAACTTTAGCTTCAACTTTTTTAAGATCTAAACTTAAATCTCCAACTTTTATGATGTCATCTTTGTCATCATTTTTCTTTGAATTTAATGCATCCATATTAGCATTTAATTCTGCTTTTCTTAAGTTAGCTTTGATTCTAGCCATAACTTCTCTAATTTGAAAAGGCTTTGTGATATAATCATCTGCACCCATTTCTAATCCAACGATTTTATCTGATTCTGTATCTTTAGCTGATATCATTAATATTGGAATATTTGATATGTTTAATGCATATCTTATTTTTTTACATACAGATATTCCATCTAATTTTGGAATCATAACATCTAATAAAATTAAATCTGGCTTTTCGTTAATTGCCATTTCAACTGCAGTTACACCATCATAAGCTTGTAATGTATTGTAACCTTCCTTTTGTAAATTAAATACTAACAATTCCATAATGTCTTCTTCATCATCTACTACAAGTATTGTTTTTTTATCTTTTTCAACTAATTCTTCCACAAAAATACCGCCTTTCTAAAAAAGAAATTTTTATAGATTAATATCGTTATATCATATTTAACATTTTTGTACAAGTTTTTTTTCAAATTAATTACATAGAAATTTCAATATTATTTATTTTACAGTTATCTTGTAACAATATTTTCTTCTCTTCTACCTCTTCCCCATTGACTAAAAAGCTTTCTACACCAGTATTTTTACTGTTTAAATTTTTCACTTTTATATTGTAAAGGGATGTTTTATATTTGTAATGAATTTCATATTCTTTCCACTTTTTAGAAATACATGGTTCTATTTTTAAATATCCATCTTCTATTTTTAATCCTAATATATATTCTAATATTGCTCTATAATACCAACTACTTGAGCCAGTATACCAATTCCAACCACCTTGTCCTATCAAATCTTTATTAGAATATAAATCTGCTTCTATAATATATGGTTCCAATTTGAACTTTTTTGCTTCCTCTCGTGTTTTAGCATGTTCGATAGGATTAATCATTTCAGCTAACTCCACTGCTTTATCACCAAATCCAAGCAATGCTTCAGCAATTATCATCCAACAACTACTATGAGTATATTGCCCACCATTTTCTCTTATTCCTGGTGGATAAGATTTAATATATCCCGGATTAATATCAGTTTTTTCAAATGGAGGATCAAACAATTTTACTATTTTATTTTCAGAATCAATTAAATAGTTTTCTGCTTCAGAAATAGCAATGAATTTTTTATCATTTTCTCCTATTTCAGAAATAACTGACCAACTTTGAGAAATACTATCTATTCTACACTCTTCAGAATTAATACTTCCTATTTCTTTTCCTTCGTCTGTTACTGCTCTTTTAAACCATCTACCATCCCATCCAAATGTATTAACATTTTTTCTCAATTTCTCTTTATAACCTGTATAATACTCTACTAAATCTTTTCTACCTTTTTCTTTGCATATTGGAATAAATTTATTTAAGATATCATATAAAAACATTCCAAGCCAAACACTTTCACCTATTCCTTTACTACCAATATTACTAAATCCATCATTCCAATCCCCCGTTCCAATTTTAGGGAATCTATCAATTCCTTTTTCTAATACATTTTCTATGGCTCTTACGCAATGCTCAAATAATGTTTCTTTTAAAGTTCCTTCATGAAATAAATCATATCTTTCATTTTCTTCTTCATTTAGTTTTGCTCCGCTTAAATATCCAATCTCTTCATCTAAAATACTCTTATCGTTTTCAAAGTTAATATATTCTACTATTGCATAAATTAACCATAATAAGTCGTCTGAAAACCTTGTTCTTATTCCTTTCTTAGTTTCATTATGCCACCAATGTAGTACATCTCCTTCTATAAATTGATGTCGTGCGCATAATAATATCTGTTCTTTTAAATAATTTGAATCTATATATTTTAAACCTAAACAGTCTTGTAATTGATCTCTAAATCCAATTGCTCCACCAGATTGATAATAGCCTGTTCTAGCATTTAATCTACTCGAAATCGTTTGATATAAAAGCCATCCATTCATCATAATATTAATTGATTCTGATGGAGTTTTTATCTTAATAGTATTTAAAATAATATTATTCCATTTGGTTTTTGTTTTTGTTAGTTCTAATTCCACATTTTCTTGTTCACTGTATTTTTGATATACATCTACTATTTCTTTTTCACTATTGGCTTCTCCAATAATAATATTAAATTTCTTATCCTCAAGTTTATCTAGTTTTATTTTAAACTCTATTCCTATACAAGAATTCTTTCCTAGACCATTTCCGTTATTCATGCTTATATAAAGGCTATCCGGATTTAATATATCCCCATTTCCTATGAAATTCTCTTTTTCTCCTGTGTAAGAAGTAATTGAAATATTACTAGTTACATACATAATTTTATTTTTAAAATTTTCATCTGCAAATAAATTTGTAATTTCAATAATATTTCCAATCTTTTTTGTACTTAAATTTCCGTTGCTTATAAATTCATCTTCTCCCAAAACAGCTTTAATATAATAAATTATCTTAATATTTCTTTTTTCATTAATCAGATTTTTAATTCTAAAATTTAAAACTTTAACAGAATCTTCATTTGGCACAAATATTTCTACTTCTTGTCTTAAATTATCATTTGTATTGCTAAAAATTGAATATCCAAAGCCGTGTTTTATATAATAATAATTATCATTAGGAACAATATTTGAGTTTAATGTCCAATATATTTTATTATTTTCATCTTTTATATAAATTATTTCTGATGGAAAATCTATTACCTTATCATTATTCCAAGCTGTTAATCTATTTAATCTACTATTCTTACTCCACGTATACCCTCCAAAATTATCTGTAATCAATGTTCCAAAATGCTTATTTGCCAGTATATTCGACCATACTGATGGAAGTATATTCTCTTTATTTTTATAAATAAAATATTCTCTTCCATTTTCAGAAAATCCACCATAAGAATTATCAAAAATTAATTCATCTTTTTTCAATGGGTATATTTCCAAATCGACATTATTCTTTTCTTTTTTTATTTCTACTTTATTCTCTTCTTGTTCTTCAAAATCTTTAATATGTGTTTCTATTCCACCATGTTTTGCATCAATTAATACTCTAGCTTTAAGTTCTAATACATTTAAATCTTCTTGCATGATTTCATCTTTATTTAAGACAAAAATTCCCCTCGAAATATTTTTCAAATATTCTATTTGCTTGTTTGAAATAGTTTCATCAATTGCTTCTTTTACATATCTTTCATAAACATCTATTTCTTTATTCAAAATAATTAAATCTATAAAAATATTCTTTGCTCTATAATACTCATATGCATCTATGACTTCTTCTACTACATACATATCTTCAAGATTTCTAATTTGAACTAAAACAATAGGATTATCTCCTGAAATACCAAATTTCCACAAACTATTTATTTCTGCATTTTCTTGAATATTAATTCTTCTTAAAGGGTTTAACTTTAAAATATATTTTAAAAGTCTAGAATAAATTTCAATTTTATCACCATTTAATCGCAAATATTTACTTTCCTCTTCGACTCTGGCTCTGGCAAGTTGAAGAGTACGTATAATTTCCTCTTCACTTTTTAAACTTTCTAAATTCTCTAAAGCATCATTTTTATTTTCTGAAACAGAAATTATGAAATTAATTGTAATGCTTTCTTTTCTTCTAATCTTTACTGTTTTTTTCATTGCAATAATCGGTTCTGTTGTTTGTGATACTTTATTTGAAAAATTCTTTTGGTCTTTTATCATTATAGGCTGTCCCAAATTTTCTCTGCCTAAATATTTTTCTCTATCAATTTCATATTCAAAATCCCCAATTTGTTCATTTTCTGTGTATAATGTAGTAGCTAAATAATAATTTTGTATTAAATTTCTATCTTCTTTCTCAAAAATTATATTATCTTTCTCATTTGTAAATCTCATGAATAATTTATTAAATGCGGGATGAGAATAATCTTGCATTTTACCACTCATTGATGGTTCAAAATCAAATATCACTTCTAATACTTCATCTTGATTTCCTATATTAAATATTTCTAATCTTCTAATTTCTATTGGTCTATTTGGATCTATTACAACTGTTTCATTAAACTTAAAATTATTTTCTATTTTACTAAACTCAGCCTTATCTGGAGAAAATATAACTTTAGCATTTTCCTTAATTTTCACAATCTTTTTAGTTTTGATATTTTTTACAAAACTATTTATTCCTTGTTTTAATTCAAAAGTTTCTTTATATCTATTTACCATTAATTCTTTATATTCACTCAGACTATTTCCAAAATCATCAATTATTATTTTATAATTTTCATTTGCAATAATATTGATATTCCTGTACCTATTATCATGTTCTTCAATTATTCTCTCTTTATATGCATTTGTAACAAGTGCTTTGTTTTTAGTTATTTTCTCTTTATTTTCTTTTGTAATGATTAATTGAATAGGCATTCTTTCTTCTAAAAGAATATTAGTTGCTTCAATTTCCTTATTATTGTTAAATCTTTTTCTTAAAATTTGATTATTTAAAACATTATTAATTGAAAGTAGTATAAGTGCTTGATGGTGTGCCATATATGTTTTAACAATAGCATAACTTTTATTGTTATTTCTATTTGGAGTATAATCAATAGCCTCATAAAAGCCATATTTGTTAAGCCCACCATAATTTTCTATTTTCTTCAAATTTTCTATTCCTAATTCCAATTCATCTTCTAAAGACAAAAATGTGCTATAAGGGGAAACAACAATTTCATCTTCAAGTCCTCTTTTTAATCCAAGCCATGGTATTCCAAAAGCTTTATATTGATAATTATTATTCAAATCTTTTAAATCAAAAGCAGATTCTGATATTCCCCATGGCACTCCAAGTTTTTTGCAATATTCGATTTGACTCATAATAGCAAATTTGCTTGCTTCATCTAAAATACTACCTTTGTATCTTTTTAAGTTTATATTAGGCATTAAATATTCAAATGCTGTACCTGTCCAGGATATTAATCCTTTGTAGCCGTTAAGACTTGTAAGAGTTCTACTTAAATTATTCCAATGTTTTGATGGCACATCACCTTTTGCAATTGCAACAAGGCTCGCCTGCCTAGCTTCTGATGCCAAAAAATCATAGTATGAATCTGTTAATTTGTTTTCTTCTAAATTATATCCTATAGAAAATAATTTGTTTTTCTCACTATATAATTTAGAAAAGTCTGTATTATTAATCAGGTTTTCGACTAGTTCAAGTAAATTTCTTTCAAGCTCTCCTTTATTTTTATTATTATCCAAGAAATTTTTCACTATATAAAGATATCCAACAAAATTTCCACTATCAACTGTTGAAATATATCTTGGCATTAATGGGATCAGAGTTTTGGTATTATACCAATTATATAAATGTCCATTCCATTTACTTAATGAACAAACTGTTGTAATTATCTTATTCAAATAATCTATACATTTTTTATAATTTATAAAACCTAAATCATATGCAGATATTACAACAACTAATTGTAATCCAATATTTGTTGACGATGTTCTATTTACAATTTTTCTATTTCGGTCCTCTTGATAATTATCTGGCATTAAATAATGATTTTCTTCATTAATGTAATCTTCAAAAAAATTCCATGTTCTTTTTCCTATGTCCAATAAATATCTTTTATTTTTTTCTATATTTACTTTTGAAAAACCTTTATTTAAACTAATATACCATGCAATAAAAGGACCTAAAATCCACAAAAATGAAATTAGTCTACTAAAAGGAATAACAATTATTCCAAATAAGAAATTAATTTTCATTTCGCACAAATATGATTTTAAATCATTTTTTGCATTCTTTTCTCCCTCTTCTGCTGTAGTCCATTCTAGTAATTTTGTTTTTTTGTACATTCTGTAAATACTTCTAATAATACTATCTGCATTTTTGTATGCTTCATATGGCAAAAATGCAATCTGTAGAAATATTCTAATAACACTAATTTTTATACTATTTAGTTCTTTTGAAAACTTTTTATAAGCATATACTGCTCCATTTATATTGCTTTCCTTAAAAATAATATAATTTATAATATCTATAAAAAATGGTATTGTTATTGAAATAATTGATAACCAAAGTGCAAAACTAAATTTTGTAGAAAAATAAAAAACTAATAAAAAAACTGCAAATATTTGCAAAAGGCTTCTTCGTAAATTATCATAAATTTTATACTTAGATATTTTATTTAATCTACCGGATTTAAGCCATTTTATAATCTGCCAATCTCCCCTAGTCCATCTGTGATTTCTCAAAATATAAGGAATATATTTTAATGGATATCCATCTAAAAGCATTACATCTGTTAATAGAGCACATCTTAAATAATTCCCCTCAAGCAAATCATGGCTTAATACCGTGTTTTCTGGAATCTCGCCATCCATCATCAAATTATAAACATCTACATTATAAATTCCTTTTCCAGTAAAAATTCCTTCATCAAAATAATCTTGATATATATCTGATATAGCATTTGTATAACAATCAACCCCACCCTTCATACTAAACAATTCTACAAAATATGTTTTCTGAGCTAATTCCAAATCCAATCCTACTCTAGGTTGCATTATTCCATATCCATCAACGACTCTAAAATCCTTGACTACTGGCTTATTTAATATATGACTCATTGCACCTATCAATTTAGAAGCTGTACCTAAAGTTAAATTTGTATCACAATCTAATGTAATAACATATTTAATATTTGGAATCTCACTATTTTCTAAAGTATTTGTTAAAAAATCATTAGGTATTAATCCTTTAATATATTTATTAAAATTAGAAAGTAATCCACGTTTTCTCTCCCAACCGATATATGCTTTTTCAGAACTATTCCATTCTCTTTTTCTATATAAAAAATGAAATCTCTTAAATCCGTCTTTGCAATACTTTTCATTTAATTCATTACAAATCTCTATTCCTTTACTTACAATCTCCTCATCAAAATCCATTTTTTGAGTTTTTTCTTCTGAGCAATCACCTAATAATGCAAAATATAAATTATCTAATTTATTTGCTAAAAAATATACTTCCAATTTACGAAACATTTCTTCAACTTTTTCTTTAGTCTTTAGAATTGTTGGTACTACTACAAAAGTGCTTTCTTCCTTTGGAATACCATCTGAAAAATCTAATTTAGGAATTACTGTTGTTTTTTTTAATTTACTCATTATATAGTTTTCTATTCTTAAAAACACTTCACTTACAGGAATTAGAGATATAATGCTACCAATTGCAGATATCATTACATTTTTATTAGATAAATAAATCATAAAAAAAATAAATATGGAAAAGAACATCGAAACAATAAAATTTAGTCCAATATATATTTTTGCTCTTGTTTCTAAGCTCATCCTTTTACGGCTTTTTATTTCTAAAACTTCATTTAATTTTTGGATTCCTTCATCTTTTAATAAATAATATCCAACATGAGATTTCTTTTGATCTTCTGGTTCCGTTTTTGTACAATATTCTCTACATAATTCAATTATCTTCTCAGAAATATAAACTTCTGAAATCTTACTTTTTTTAGCTTTCTTTTCTATAATACCTCTATAATAATTTTTACTCTCTTCATCCATTTTAGAATAAATTCCAGCTGGGTCCTGTTTCAACAAATCTTCAGATACATTCATATAACTGAACATTTCCGAAAAATTAATTCTATTAATTTCTTTTATACTAGTAATACAATTTCCCATTGTTACTTTAATATTTGCAATATTAAAATGTTCTTTCTGAATTACTTCTGAAACTGATAATCCTGTTTTTAAAACTTCTTTTTCTAGGATTTCTTGATAACTTATTGCTTTTTTACCATATCTTTTAAGCTTATATGACATATACTCAACAAAAGAATATCTTAAGTTTTCTTCATTTATTTTTATATGTTTATCATTTGAAAACTTTAATCTGCTCTTCTTTTCAATAATTCTTTCTATAATATTTTCCGCTTTATACTTCTGAATTTGAGCAGAATATATTTTTTCACACAGTTCTCTTACTCTAGAGATAATTGCTATTTTTAGGAATATTCCTAAGTTACAAAATTCTTCAAGCCCAAGTAATTTCTTTTTTTGATATGAATTAATTGCTATATTAATTATTTCTTCATCTATCTTGCAATCTGTAAATGCAACTAGTTCTTCTGCTAGAACATATACTCTTGAGAAACCGTAAAAATTCTCATTCGAAAGTCCAATCATATTCTTGTATTTTTTTAAAGTTAGTTCTTTCTGTATTGTTTTTACCGTTTCTTCAATAATATAGAAATTATCTAGAATCCATTCTCCAGCAGAATGGATTTTGATTCCAAGCTTTAGGTGCCTAGAAAGCAAATTGTATGTTTCTAAGATAAATCTATAATTTTCTATTAAACCATTTATAGGATACGTATTTTTAGTTGAATAACTTTTTATAACATGATTTGAAGCAGTCTTTTCAATATGTTTAGCTAGCTGGTTTTTATCAAGCAAAGTTCCTCTAATATTTATTTTTTTATAATTTTTCATATGTTCCCCTTTTTAGACTTTTTTCGTATTTTGTCCAAATTGTGCATAAATATGCATTTTGTTCTATTTTTTTAAGTCCTGAATATACTAAAATATGATTATTATAAAAAAAAGAAATGTGATTTTTATTTTAATTATTTTTGTTTTATTTTTTTCATTTTTTATATACAAAACAAGAACAATTGAAACGTCTTCTATTCCAATTTCTAATCATGTAATAATATTAGATGCTGGTCATGGTAATCCGGATGGAGGTGCAATTGCAGATGATGGAACTATAGAATCTAATCTAAATTTACAAGTAGTTTTAAAACTACAAAATTATTTGGAATCTTCTGGGACTACAGTTCTTCTTACACGTTCTGATGAAAATGGAATATATGATACAGATTCTAATTCTATTAGAAACCAAAAGGTTTCTGATATGAAAAACAGAGTAAAAATAGCAAATTCTTCAAAGGCCGAAGTTTTTGTATCAATTCATATGAATAAATTACCTCAAAAAAAATACTATGGGTGGCAAACATTTTATAAAAATAGTGATGAAACATCAAAACAAATCGCCAACAAAATTCAATCTAACTTAAATGAATATATGGGAAAAGAAAATAATAGACAAATAAAATCTATATCTAATATTTATTTAACTAAAAATGTTGAGATTCCTCTTGTTTTAATTGAATGTGGTTTTCTTTCAAATGATGAAGAATTGAAACTTTTAAAAGATACCACTTATCAAGAAAAACTAGCTTTTAGCATTTATGCAGGCCTTATGGATTATTTTAATTAACTTTTGGGGCACATTCCAAATTCAGGATTGACTTTATATTTAAACTATATTATACTTCTCCTATAAAGGGGAGTTCTTCAATATGGGAATTTATGGTGATAAAAAAGATTACGAACAATTAGTAAAAGAAAACATAGAAAAAGCAAATCTTTTATATAATTTAAATGATGATGGTCGAAAACTTGTTGAAGAATTATTAGATAAGAGAGAAAGAATAAGAAACAAAAATGGTATTTTGGCGAACTTTAAAATAAATAGAATAAATTCAAGAATAAAAAAAATAGTGGCACATTCTAAAATAAAATAATTTAGTATGTGCCACTTTTTATATTATTTTTTGCTGTGTGTACTAAAATCCATAATCTAACCTTATAGTCCGTTAATCATATCATAAACATCTTTTAATACATTTTCTCCGTTCATATTATATAAGTATTCTTTTCCATCTTTTGAACAAATAATTAAATCATTAACACCGAATACATTTTTAAAATCATCTCATCAAATATGAGAAAATTACTGAACTTAGTTTTAAACTATTATGCTTGATTGTTCCATCTTCCATTGTTAGAAGGTCTTCTTCAATTAGTTCATATTTTGCTTTTCTTGTATTTTCATGATCTATTGGAACTTGATCTTTTTGTTCTTCTGTCTCATATTTCTCTAGCATTTTTCTAGGAATAATTGTGTTACTTGCAATAACAACATCAATTTCGTCTTTTCCAATATATTGTTCTAAAGCATTTACATGATCACTTACACCAAATCCATCTGTTTCACCAGGTTGTGTCATGGCATTGCATACATACATTACCTTAGCTTTTGTTTTCTTTATCGCATTAACTACATCTTTACAAATAATATTTGGCATAACACTTGTATAAAGACTTCCTAAGCTTAAAATAACAAGATCTGCATTTAATATCTCTTCTGGTATTTCTGGTAATATATGTGGATCTTCTTTATAAAATAATTTTTTGTATTTCTTATGTGCTTTTGTAATTTGTTCCTCTCCTTCTATAATTTCCCCATCTGTGGTTTCTCCCATTAATGTTAAGAAATCTTCTGATAAAGGTAATACTTTTTGTTTAACATCCAATATTTTACTTAAATATTCAATACTTGTTTTTAAACTACCAGTTTCTTTTATTAAAGATGTCAAAATCAAATTTCCTATTGCATGACCATTTAAATCGCTATATGTAGATAATCTGTATTCCATAACATCTCTTATTTCATCTGGCATTGTAGATAGACTACTTAAAACTTTTCTAATATCTCCAACAGCAGGAATAGAAAATTCTTCTCTTAATCTACCTGTGCTTGCCCCATTATCTGAAACAGTAATAACAGCTGTAATATCTACTGGGAAATATTTTAATCCTCTTAAAACAAAAGATGTTCCTGTCCCTCCACCCAAAATAACAATTTTTTTATTTTTTTGCATACCTAAACTCCTTTTACATCTCGCTTCTTCCTTCAAGTGCTTTTGTTAAAGTTATTTCATCCGTATATTCCAAATCTCCACCAACAGGAATTCCTCTGGCAATTCTCGTTGTTTTTATTCCTAATGGTTTTACAAGTTTTGAAATATACATTGAAGTAGCTTCACCTTCAACTCTTGGGTTAGTAGCTAAAATAATTTCTTTCACATTGCCATCCATAATTCTTGTAAGCAATTCTTTTATTTTTATATCATCTGGTCCAACGCCATTCATTGGTGAAATTGATCCATGTAAAACATGGTATACTCCATTATATTCATGTGTTCTTTCCATCGCTAATACATCTCTCACATCCTCAACAACACATATTGTAGATTCATCTCTTTTTGTATTAGAACAAATATTGCAAGGATCTGTATCTGATATATTAAAACACTTTGAACAAAAATGCAAATTTTTCTTTGCATTTATTATAGAACTTGTAAATTCTTCTACTTCTTCATTACTCAAATCTAGCATGTAAAACGCTAATCTTTGTGCTGTTTTATGTCCTATGCTAGGTAGTTTTTCAAAGCTCTCTATTAATTTTTCTATTGATGGTGAATAATATGACATATTTTCTTCCTTTATTTCAAATTACATAATTCCTGGAATGTTGTATTTTCCAAGAGCAGCAGCTTGTGCTTCATCAACTTTTCTTAATGCCTCATTTGTTGCTGTTAAAATTAAATCTTGCAACATCTCTACATCATCTGGATCTACTGCTTCTGGTTGTATTTTCATTTCTTTTATTACTTTATTTCCATTAACTTTAACATATACTGCTCCTCCGCCTGCTGTAGCATCAAATTCTCTTGAACCAAGTTCTGCTTGAGATGCTTCCATGTCTGCTTGCATTTTTTTTGCTTCTTTCATTAATTGATTTATATTCATTCCTCCAAAACCTGGCATTCCTCCTGGGAATCCTCCTCTTTTACTCATTATTGTTTCCTCCTTATTCTATTATATTAATATCTATTCCTAAATTATTTATTGAATTTGATGAAGTATTTGTATTTGGGTTGTTAGAAGATTCTTTTAAGTCTTTGTATCTTAAATGAATTTCTTTACCAGTTAATTTAAATACTTCTTTCATCAAGTCATTTTTATTATTTACATCTTCTAAAATTCTTTTATTAAAATCTGTTAATCCATTTGGAAATTCCACTTCCCAAACCAAATCATTAATTTCATTTATTTTAGAACTTATCAAACATGTATAAAGTCTTATTTTTCCACTTGTTTTTAGTGAGCCAATTACTTTTTTCCAAACATCTTCTGCGCCTTTATTACCACTTGTCTCTACACTTTTTGCTGGTTGAATCTCCTCTTTTTTTGCAATTTTAGGAGTTTCTACAACAACTTCTTTTATAACTTCCTTCACTGTTACTTCTTTTGTTTGGCAAAGTTTTATAATACCTGTTTGAAACATGATTGTTTTCTGTGATGACCATTTTATATCGTTTTCTAAATCAGAAAGTGTATAAATAATATTTAATAATCTTTGTTTTTGTGTTTGATCTGCTAATTTTTTTATCTCATTAGCTTCTTCTTCAGAATATAGTTCTATTTTTTGTGTAGCTTTATATACTAATATATCTTTAAAGTATTTTATAACTTCCCATAAGAAATTATATAAATCTTTACCATCCTTTAGAATACCATCAACTGCTTCTAAAGATTTTACTGCATCATTTGATAATATTCCTTCTGCTAAATTTTTAATATGTTCAACACTAGGTAATCCAACTAATTCTTTTACTTGATTAATTGTAATATTCTCTGTGTTTTCTTGACTACATCTTTCCAAAATACTAATTGCATCTCTCATATGCCCTTCAGAAAGAATTGCTATTGTTTTTAATGCGTCTTCATCAATATTAATTTTTGCATCTTCGCATATTATTTTTAATCTTTTAATAATATCTGATTCAGGAATGCGTTTAAAATCAAATCTTTGACATCTTGAAAGAATTGTCATTGGTAATTTCTGAGGTTCTGTAGTAGCTAAAATAAATTTAACATGTTCTGGTGGTTCTTCTAATGTTTTTAATAATGCATTAAAAGCTCCTGCAGATAGCATATGAACCTCATCTATAATATATACCCTATATTTAGCTTTTGTTGGTAAGAAATTTACCTCATCACGAATCGATCTAATATCATCAACACTATTATTTGACGCAGCATCCATTTCTACTACATCTGTTAGTGATCCATCTAAAATCTCTTTGCATATTTCACATTCATTGCATGGTTCTCCGTCTTTTGGGTTTAGACAATTAACAACTCTTGCAAGTATCTTAGCTGATGTAGTTTTTCCAGTTCCTCTTCCACCTGTGAATAAATACGCATGGCCCACTCTATCAGCAATAACTTGATTTTTCAGAGTTCTTGTAATATGCTCTTGCCCAACCATATCTGAGAATTTTAACGGCCTATAATTTCTATAAAGAGCTGTATAAGACATTCATACCTCCTTACAAAAAAATGACTTCCCTTAAGGAAGGCATGCGAAATCACATAAATACACTACTTATCGCTGCTTTCTTCCGAACCTGACGAGATTCATAGCTTTTTATTGAAGCATACCTTCCTTAAGAAAAGCCATTTATGATATACAAATTATATAATGGTTTTACGTATTTTGCAATAGTTTTTTTTATTCTTTTACTTTCCATATTAATATGTTATAATCTAGCTTAGATAAACAATTTAAAGGGAGTTAATTAGATGAATAAACAAGAGGAAAAACAAGAATCTAAAAAATTGATACATCTTGAATTATTACGTATAATTGCTGCATTTTTAGTAATCTTTAATCATACTGGTAATAGAGGATATTTTCTTTTCTCATTATATGATACAAGTACAATCCAATACTGGTTATACATGGTACTTTCTGTAATATGCCAGATTAGTGTTCCATTATTTTTAATGATATCAGGAGCATTACTACTAAAAAAAGATTTGAGTGCAAAAGATATCTTTAAGAAAATATCACGAATGTTAATTGTCTTACTAGTATTTACTGTTATTTATTATGTTAGATTACATATCTTGAAATATTCATCTGAATTCTCTGTAAAAGATTTTTTCTTACGTTTGTACAAAGGTGATATAATTGTACCATTTTGGTATTTATATGCTTATATAGCATTTTTATTAACATTCCCTTTTTTAAGGAATCTAGTAAAAAACTTACCAGAATCTGCATACCAATATTTGATCATATTATCAATTATATTTATATCTATTCTACCAAGTTTAGAATATCGTTTTACATTAAATGAAATAACACTTAACAAATATGGAAATCCTACATGGATATTTGTTAATATTTTCATTTTCCCACTAATTGGATATTATTTAGAAAATATTGTAGATGTCGCAAAGCTAGATAAAAAAAATATACTAGTATTTATATTTGCAATTATATTTGGAATATTTTCAACATGTTATATGACTAATCTAAAACATAGAATTACAGGAATTTGTAATGAGGTAGAAACTCAAGATTTCATGAAAAATTATGTACTTATAATTGCAATTCCAATATATATTTTTACAAAATATTTTATAAGCACACAAAAAATTCCAAATATTATATCTAAAATTATTATATCATTAGGAAATTGCTCATTTGGAATTTATTTGTTTCACATGTTATTTACAGACAGTAATCTAATTAATAGCATGTTAAAAGCACTAACAAAAACTTTTGGGTTCAATCATATGATTGCTATTTTACTATTATGTGTTTTTATATTTATGATTTGCTATATTATTACTTTTATTTTAAAGAAAATACCTAGAGTAAAGAAGTTAATATAAAAAATCCCCTTTAAAAGGGGATTTTTTAATAATCTATTGTAACAAGATTTATAAGACCATCTGGGCTGTATGAAAAACTAATATTATATGTATGTTTATTCTCAATACTATTTTTAATTATAGACATATTATTAATATATACTTCTAAATCACTTGGACTATTTGAATTGTATACTGCATGTACTGATATTTTTTTAGACGCTAATTCAGAATCTTGGATAAAATCTACTGTTGGAACTCTATCCGGTTCTTCTGAAAAGGTTGAGGCACTAGCAATTAACCTTGCAACCAAAGATGATACTTGTGAACCTGTTTGTTTGCCTTCGTACAATTCAAACTGTATATTGAAAGCTTCTATTTCTTGAGTTGTCATCGTTGTTAAAGATTCATCAATTGTTAAAGCTGCAGAATTGTATATATTCATCCCAATTCCAACCACTAAATTAAAAATTAATACTGCACCTAACCAAAATGGTGCTAATGAGTTACCTTCCACATTTTCCTCCTATATTCTTTTAAATACTATATTATTGAATTCTGTTATTTCTCTATTTGCAGTGCCATCTTCTATTGTATTTTCTAAAGGTAAGTCTAAATTAATAGTACCTTTAAAACTAATATTTTCACTTGTAGTAATTATTATATCAAAACTAACAGAAAACTTTATATCATCAATGTTTAGCCCTAATCCAGAAAGTAATGTCCCATCATATGCAATATTATCAACTTCATTTGAAACAAACTTTCCTAAATCACATATACTAAGTCTAAAACCTAAAACTCCACCATCGTTTGATATTTCTAATGATTTTAAATCATCTAACTTACCGCCCACATAAGTTATTCCTTTATCAAAACAATCATCTTGACTATATTTATATAAGTTATCAATATCACCTGTTGGCCTTAATAGTTTGATTTTCCCCTTACTTGGGCTTTGAACTAAATTAAAATTCTCTAATTTTATTTCTTGAATTGTTTGCTCTTCTTCTATTGTTTTATCTATATAAATATAAGCATCATTTACTTGCTCAATATCTATATTCCAATAGTTTTCTGGATCGTCATTTGCTTGTCCATCAACTGTGCTAACAATAAGAATCTTATCAATTGAAAAAGGAAGGTTCTTTTCTCCTTCTACATTATATTTTAGCATTACATAGGAAACAAATAAAACCACAGAAGTAATTATAACAATAATGATAATTCGTTTAAATAGACTTTTTATCATTCTTATTCCTCTCTCTTAGAAATTTAAAAAAATCTTTTAATAAAGCTTCTGCTTCTTCTTTTAAAACATATTTCTCAATTTCTATTTTATGATTAAATTTATAATCTTCTAGTAAATTCAATACTGAACCGCATGCTCCTGTCTTTTCATCTGATGTACCAATATATAGTTTTTTTATTCTTGAATTAATTAATGCACCTGCACACATTGGGCAAGGTTCTAGTGTAACATACATTTCACAATCTATTAATCTCCAAGAATCTAACTTCTTACACGCTTTTTGAATTGCTAATATCTCAGCATGACAAGTTGAGTTTTTCTTAGTTTCTTTCTCATTATGTGCTTTAGCAATTACTTTTCCATCTTTAACAATAACAGCTCCAACAGGAACTTCTTCTATTTCTAATGCTTTCTTTGCTTCTTTTAAAGCCTCTCTCATAAATCTTTCTTCCAAATATCAACCTCTTTTTCAAATTACTATTTAGTTATCTTATCTCTTAAAATATATCTGTAAGCAATTTCATTTGATACTATTACAAATTCGCCTTCTTTATTCTTTATAGTTTCATAGAACATAATTGGTATTCTAAGTTCTTCCTCTACATCAAGCATTTGATCAAAATTCTTAACATCTATTACATTTAAATTTGTAAGATCAACTGGTGATACAAGTTCAGCAACAACATCTCCATAATTTTTAAGTATTTTATAAATAGCTTTTTCATAATATGATTTACGAGATGAGTTATATCTAATTGTTCTTATTATTTCTATAATGAAGAATAAAAGTGAAATTATAGCAACTATAATTGAAATAATAACTACTACAGATATATCATTATTTTCTTCCAATGTTTCTACTTCTGGTTGTAAACTATTGTATTCTGTTTCTTCAATATCTATTATTTCTGTATTTAAATTTGTATTAATACCAGTTAAAGCAATCTTCTCATTTGATTTTAAATCTATAACATTTAAATTTATTTCCAATTTACAATCTATTGGTATATTATAATTCAATTTAAATAACTTAATTTTATCATTAAGTTTATCATAGTCTACAACAGCTTTTTCTTTAACTTCAATAGTATTCTTATCCGGAGTAATATTTTTATTATCAACTATCGTTTCTTCTTCTGTCCAAAGCTGTTTACCAGTTGAATTGTGATTTATTGTCATTTTATAAGAAACATTATACCCGTATTCTGAATCAAACTTTTTTGAATTTGTTATCTTATAATTATAATCTACTTCAATATCATCAACTAAATCAGTAATATAAGTTTTGCCCTTTTCCATATAATCTTCTTTAATAAAATCATTTTTAAAAAGCTTAACTCTATAATCAATTTTTGATTCTTGATTAGATAAATTAATTGTTGGTAATTCATTACTCTCAAAACTATTTAGAATAAAAACAATTGCAACTAAGAAAATAACGAATGATACTACTATTTTTAAATAATTATTTCCCAATTTATTTTTAGAATTTTCCATTTCAGTTTTCTCCTTTGTATTGATTTATGTTTAGAATTTGCTCACTAAACCATACTGATGGATAACCTACATATGGTACATACTGTCTTGTTAGTCCAACTACTTGACTTTCCTTTACAGGAAGATCTTCACTTGAATTCGAATCCCCTTTTGTAATAAAAGTAAATTCACCACTAGTTGCTTCATCTATTCTTATTATTCTGTGAACAATGCTTGTATTGTCTATTTTATATTCTATAACATCTCCTATGCAAAGTGTTCTTAAGTCTTCGTGTTTTAGTTTTTTTACTATAACAACGTCTCCTCTTTTTATATTCGGATACATGCTATTTGATAATAAAGCAACAGGTTTTAAAGGAAAAATACCTGCAACGAAAAATGTAAATAGCATTACAAAAATTACAGCTGGAATTGATTTTTTGGGATCGTCTTCTCTAATTTCTCTTCTAGTAAATCTTTCAACATTTATCCTGTACTCATAATTTGCAAAGTAATATACTACAATTACAAGTGCAGACACATAAGATACTTTTATGAACCAATCCATATTTGGTACAATTGGAACAAATATATCAGCACATTTTAATGGTAATATAAACATTAATGATAAAACATATGAACCTTTTTTTACCAAAAAAGAACATACTATTCCTTCTAGAACTAATGGAAATATCGTTCCAGCAATATATTCAAATGCAACGCTTCCAGTTAAAAAATTTGACATAAAACTAACATAATTAATACTAGATAATATTAGAGCTAATGTTATAAGAATATAAACTAGCTTACTACGAGTATTATTAATTACTCTTGATCTTGTGTACTCTTGAAATGGAATTATTGCAATATACATTATAAAATTAATAATAATATTTTTCAATGAGTTTGTTAATACATTTTTAGCAAAGCCAAAAATAAAACCAGATAAATAATAAAGTATCAAATAAATAGAAACGATTATGAAAACAGTTTTTAATGTTTCTTTTTTTGATTTAAAATTATTGTGCTGATTATTAAGATTTTCAGAAAAAACTGCAATAATTATCCAAAAAATCAAATTTAATATTGAGTAATAATCCGAAAAAAATCTTGGGATTATCACTATCTCTAAAAATAAAGCAAAAACAATTATAAAAAATATTATTATTTTGTAATTACTTTCTTTTTCTAAAATTTCCATCTAATTTCCTTCATCATTTGTTTTTTTAATATTAATATTATTTTCATATTCACTTGAAATTGTATTTGTAATTATATCTTCTAATACATTATTCTCTATTATTGTATTTTCTTCTACCACATTTTCTATAACTGCATTATTTTCTATTATTATATTTTCTTCAACTACATCATTTTTCTCTACTGATTGTTCAATATTTTCATTATTTGTTATTTCATTATTTGTTACATTGTTTCCTTCTGAATACGTAATATTACTTATACTCATGCCATGAAAACCACCATAAGTTTTTATTCCTGATACATAATAATATTTAACATTGCCACTATCAATGGAATCTTGTACAAGGAATGCTGCTCCACTATCAGTGTTTTTTAATATACTAACTTCACTTGAAGATAAACTAGAAAGATTTGAATCATTATATGAAACATCAAATTTAACATTCGAAATAGTTGTTCCTTCACCATTTCCAATAAATATATACATAGTTGTGCTATACAAATTTCCACCGAGTGGCTCTGTATAATATGCTGTTTTTATCTCAACAGGCCCTTTTGAACTTTCATCATGTTTTTTTATTATTAGTTCAGATAATTCAGATCCTCTACTTTTTAAAGCCATTGAATAGTTTCTTCTTGTAGGTGTATAATATGCTTTTCTATTACCATTAAAATTAAACCTATTATTTCCAGTATTATAAGTATAAAAAACATAAACAGTTTTTGTTTCACCAGGCGCTAGAGTATCATTCCCACTAACAGTTACTGTATTGTTGGCATATGATATAGAAGAATAGGCATTTTCATCACCTAAATATGCACTTAATGCATTATTTGTTGGTCTTGTTAAATCTGCTGTTCTACTAGAAGCAAATTCAATTGTCCAGTTATCAATTGTTTTGCTAAGACTATTTTGTATAGTAATTCCAACTACTCTACAATATTCATAAGGAATATTAAAAAAAATAAGATTAATACTGCCAGTAACAACTGTATCAACATTTTCATTAAAGCTAGTTATAGTTAGTTCATTTCCCTCATCAACATATATATTAACTGTTCCAGTTAAAGTTAAACTTTGATTTAAAATAGCATAAGAAGTACCAAAAAGAAACATAGTAATAAAAAACACTATAAATATAGCTTTATTGTTAATTTTTTTTTGTATTCTTACGTGTCTACTCAAAACTTAATCTCCTTTTATATACTTTTTTAAAATAAACATATAGATTACCTTAAAATAACATACAAATTTAAATAAAGAGCTACTACCCCTAGATAGTAGCTCAATTGAAATTATTATGTGTGATTTTGCATATAGTTGAATGTAACAGTTATATTTGCTGTTTCAGCAGTATCTGGTAATTCTGTCATATTTGCACAAGTAACTGTTACTGTGTACTCATCTGGCCCTGTTTTAGTTGCACCTTCAGTATATAAATCTGTTGTTGTAACAGGTGTTACAGTACAAGTTATGTTTGAACTTCCATCAATTGCTACAGTAGGTGTTCCACTTGCAATAGCATGTATTCTTCCATCATTTACTATTTTAACGTCATAGTCTATTGAGGCACCTGGGGCTAAAGTAACATTAAATGTTCCAGTTAATTCTTGTAAGTTTATTTCTTGGTCATAAACTCCATCATGTAACTCTGTTGCGTCAGGAGACATTGTGGCACTATCTGTTACAAAATGAACATCCCAATCTGACTTAGCTAAAGTTTTCGCAGTACCCTCTAGTACTAGATTCTGTGACAATGTTGCATAACCAACTGCTATAGCAACTATTGCAATTAATACTATAAGTATTAACAGATTTTTTGTTTTTTTACTTTTGTTCATAATATAAATACTTCCTCCTTTGAATTGTATTCAATCTTATTTAACCATATATTTAAAGGCTTTTCAATTATAATTCTCTCTCGTAATAAAAAAAATATACAACTGTAATCATTTTTTTACAAAAATAGTACTTTTCTGCTTAAATGTAAACATTATTTAATTGTATTATAGAATTTATTGCAGTAAAATTATATTAAGGAATACTAGAGAGGAAAAATAATGAAAATTACTAAAGAAATATCAGTTATTTTAAGTAAATATGATGAATCTAGCATAATAGAAATTATATATTTCAATGGTAAGGCACTTGATAAAGTATGTCCTTTTTTATCTTATTCTATAAAAAGTGATGACTTTTTTTCATTAGCGAAGATGGAATATAATAATTTTACATATTCAGTAGAACTAAACGTTGAAAAAAATAGTAGTTTTTATTTTTCATTGATTGATAATGGAAATGATGAAAAATATCATATATACCTAGGAAATAGTTCTGAAGAATGTGTTCTAATAGATAACTCTGTGTCAGAAAAAAATGAAAATATTTTTAATAATCAAGCGGATAATCTTCCTATATTAATAAATACCAGTGAAACTAAACTAGTCAAAAGGAAAAAAAGATTGCCTTTCACGTATAAATTGAACAAACGAATCAAAATTTTTCTAATTAAAATATATCGACTAATGCCAAAATTCATAACAGGAAATTATAGGAGGAGGATTAATTTATAAACAATCCCAATAAAATACTAACATCTATTGTAAATAATTAAAGAGACATATTCTAAAATCTGCCTTTATTATAGACTAATTTTAGAATATGTCTCTTATTTTTTGTCTTATATCTAAGCCTTCCACTTTAACACTTGTATCTTTTGGCATCATCATTTATATGCTACCTCAAGGCATGTTTTTTCCTTATAAAATGGTGTGCCCAGAGGGACTCGAACCCCCATCGGTCGCTTAGGAGGCGACTGCTCTATCCTGCTGAGCTATGAGCACATTTCTAGATAATTATAACTGAATTATAAACAAAAATCAAGACTAGCAATTTTTGCTAGTCTTAAAGTTTAATTAAATTGTTTAAAAAATATAAATTCATTATTTTGTGGTCTTATTTCTTTATTTAAAAACCCTGAATCTATTGCATAATCATTTTCCGTTAAGTCAATATCAAACGCAACTTTACAAATAAAACTTTCATTGTAATTATTTACAATATGAATATCAAAACTAATCTTGCTATTTAGTTGTTTCATATCTTGAACTACTTTTGAAAGAATTGAACCATCAAAACTAATTAATCCGGACTCACCACCTATTTCACAATTAGTTAGAAAGTTTTTGTTTAAATATCCTAATGTAATTGGATTAGAACAATCTGTATAGAAAAGATTATCTTTAAAGTCTGCTTCTGCTTGTTTTTGATTTGTTGTAACTACTTTGAACAATATTCCGTCTGCTTCCCAATTGGAAATATCTTCAAACTTTCCACAATGATATGGATTCTTATAATTAAATCTTACATCTCTATTAAGTTCATTTGTCTCAATTTTGATATTATCTATAAATAGACTATTTACCGTATTTTCTGCAGTTATCTCATTTATTTTTGATAAATTGTCAATATATATTTCTATATCTGTAAACTGACTTATGTCGATATCTTTTAATCTTCTATCACTATTGTCTACTGCATATGCACTGCTCCATAAGACTATTTTGTCAATTTTAAAAACAGGATTTTCTGCATTTTCAACGATTCTCTCTGTTTCTTCTGCATAAACAGTTTTTCCAGTTTCTATATCAAATATATATTTATATGCAAAAACAGTTATTAAAAACAAAATAATATCTATTGCAATTAATATTTTTTTATTCATAACTTCCTAATCAAATAACCTTCCATATAAGTTTTTCATAGTAGTATAAATTTTATTTGCCCATTCAGGATCACTTGCATATCTTGTATTTACACCTTTTAATGTAGGACCATTATAATATGTACCGACAGCTGTTTCTCCATCATATATTGGTGTACCACGTTCATTCAAATAGTATTTTACTAATACTTTGCTTACCAAATCAATTCCATATTGATAACTTTCAAATGTGAATGATGACCCATAAGCATCTGAATCATATGCTCCATATCCAAATAAATTCTTCTTCTGTAATGATATTGTAGATCTTCCCCAATTACTTTCATGGATACCAATTGCTGCAACAAAAATTGCATTTATGTTGTATTTTTCCTCTAACTCATAAAAGAACTCTGCATTTTCTTCAAATATTTTATTTGTATCACTTGGATTATTTGATAAAATCTTTTTAAAATCTTCTCTTGTTAATCCACTTGGCGTACTTAAAGGCATGTTTATATTAACACCAATATATAGTCTTTGAATTCTACTCTTTTCTTTAATTCCAGGTGTAACATTTTCTGAAGTAATCATATCTGATTTCACATATCCATTTATTCCATCAACAACAATATTTGCCCAACCATTTTCTTCTGATAAAAGAGTAACATCTATAAACTTGTATACCATGCATACTTTTTGTTCATCACTTTCTATAGGTGCATGATATAAAGCTATCTCTTCTTTCGTATATAATGTATCACCAACATGAGCTTGTACATTTTTTAGATATTCTGATGTTCCTTTTTCTATAATTTTCTTTGTTGGTAATGCTTCTAGAGTAGTACTAATTACAGTTTCATCTATTAGCTTATTATTTTCATATGTTCTAATCTTAGTAACTCTATTTTTACCATAGATTCCTTCTTGAGTAATCTTTTCTTCGCCTAATGGTAATTGCTTATTTTCAATATATTCTGTTTCAAAATCAATATTTATTTCTTCTGTAATAATTTCTTTTTTTGTAAATTCATTAACATTTTTTGAAACAATACTAATCATATCTAATTTACTATTATTCGTTTCAAATTCAGCAATAGGAACTCTTTCCTTTTCTGTTGTTGCAAAAATTGTATTGCTATGTACAATTGAGAAAAATGTAATAATGAATAAAATTCCTATAACTGCTCCTACAGCATTAAACTTGTGATTTACCACATAAATTCTATTAAATTTTATTGTAGTATTTACTTTAGGTTCTTCTTTAACTTTTGGTTTGGCTCTTCCATACCTAATATCTTGCAATTCCTTAAAAAGGTCTGGAAGTTGTGGTGATTCACTTATTTTCTTATCATAATATTCTTTTTTCAATTTACTTCCTCCCTTCTTAAAAACCTATTATTACATTTCTATTTTATATTATTTATAATTTCTTATCAATAGTTTTTTTTGGAAATATTTAAAAACTTATTATGTCAATACTTGATTTTTAGTAATAAAAAATATATACTATAATTAGCTTTGGTAAAGGAGAATTATATATGTCAAATATTGCTATAAATATATTAATTGGAATAGTGGTTGTTATTGGTTTCTTCATTTATTGGGGAAAAGCCGAAGGATGGTTTAAAGAAGGCGGATTTGTTTACGAATGGTGGCATAACAAGAAAAATAAAAAAGACAAATAAAAAAAATCCTACTAAAGTAGGATTTTTTTATTTTTATTAAAGATCAACAGTCATACTAAATTTTGAAATAGCATTATCTATTTCATTTTGAATTACTTCATCTTCTACATCTTCTGTTCCAGAATACTGTTCCATTACTCTAATTAAGTTAAATGATAATGCTAATGAATCATCTCCATCATCAACAAACTTTTTAAATACCATTTGAACATCTTTTGTTTCTCCTGGTTCTAAAACAATACTGTAAACTTCTGAACGATTCCTAAATTCATTTGGAAGATTTAATACTACTTCATCTGCTTCAGCATTATCAGAAATAACAATAGTATATTTTGATTTATTTGTAAATTTAACTGTATATGTTTCAATACTATAATTTACAATTCTGTCTGTTACATCTATTTTTAAATATTCGTTTTCTGAAATTCTCTTTGGATTTGTATGATATATATAGTTTCCAACATTCATTTCTAATCCATCATCACCTTGATAGAAAGTAATTCTATCTGAAGTGAATCCATACATTTGACCAGTAAGTCCTGTTGCTAGATAATCATCAAAAAACTTTACTTCATAAATGTATATTTTCTTTTTTCCAAGTGTCATATTAGAATAATTTTGAATAGAATATGTTTTTGGAGTAGGCATTTTGGTTAATACATATTCCATAAAAATTTCTATATTATCATTAAATTCATTTTTTCTACAATCTTCTGAAACCATACTGAATGCTTTTTGATATTTTCCTTCATTGCAACAATCAATATACTCTTTAATAATTTTTTCAATTTCTGAGCCTGTTGCTGTTGGCACTGATGAAGTTGAGTCTAATACAGATGTATGCATTTCATATGTAGTAGAAGGTGCAAGCACTTTTGGTTGGAATTTTAATATTAAGTTTACCAAAAAGATTACCGCCCATACTAAAAATATAATAAATAACAATTTACCATTCTTTTTGAAAAAATGTCTTGCTTTTAATCTAAATTCTGTAAAATTCATATAAATTCCTCCCCACTATAAAATTACTGAGAATGACATCTTAAAATCATTTAAGTCATATTCTTTTATAACAAATTTCATTTCTACTGATGAATCTTTGCTTCCCAATGAATCTGAGAAATTTGTCCACAAAACATAAGTATCACCATTTCTCTCAATATTAGTATGTTCTATTGCTATAAATTTAGGAAACTTAGTACTTACATATTCTTTAAAATTTTCTAATGTTGGAAAATAATTTGTCTTAAAATCGCCATATAACATTTCATATGCACTTTCATAATCTTCTTTTTCAATACTACTTATGAATTCTGCAACATAATGTTCCATTCTGTCTCTTTCACCCAATTCTGACAGTTTCTCTTTTTCCATTTCATCTATTTTCTCGTTTAAATATATTGCTATTTCATCATCTGTCATTTTAGAAACATCAGGCTTTTTATTAGCCATTGCTAATCGAATTGCATAAATAGATAGAACAATTACTGCAACTATTCCAAATATTATTAGCTTATTACCACTATCTCTTACTTTCATACTATACTCCTTTTATTTTATATATTAACCAGTATGCCTACTTTTTCTCTCTTGTCTTTGAGCTCTTGGCTCAATTGCAGTCTCATACATACGACTCTTTACGTCATCTCCATCAAATCCAAGAGATTTTGCTGGTTTAACAACCCTTTCTGCATATGCTCTTCTATTTTCTAAGTCTTTATAATCACTAATAGCTGATGCTAAATAATATCCCAATGTTCCTCTAGAAGTAGAATCTACTCCTATATGGTCATTAATGTATTCCTCAATATCAAAATCGCTACCTCTTACAACTGCACTACGTATTGATCCAATAAGATGTTGCCTTGTTCTTTCTGCTGTAGCATCATCTTTTTCATCTAAAACATTCTCTGTGCTTGTATCAGTTTCAGTTGTGTCACCTATTTTTTTCTGTGCTTGTATTGCAGATATTAATGCTAAAATTCTATCAGCTTGTGCTTCTAATTCGGAATCTTTAACTGGTCTTGAATATCCATCTAATCTCTTCTTAGCAGCTTCTTCTGTATCGAATTCAGCCATTTGTTGCATAGCATCTTTTCTATCTCTTGCTGTATTTGCTATTCTTTTCTTTTTCTCTGCAATTTCTCTAGATGCTTTCACTTCTTCTCTGTTATCAACCTCAGCAATATCTTCTTCACTTAATTCTTCTTGATCCCCTAATGCTTCTCTTTCTCTCTTAAGTCTCTCAAGATCATCATATCTGCTTTGACTTACATTAGGTCTTGCAGCTATAAGTGCTTCCATATTAGCAATTTGTGAATCCAAATCTGCACGTTGTTCATCTCTTTCCGCTTTTTTCTCTTCTAACGCTTTTTCTCTTGTTTCATCTGCATCATTTTCTGCATCTGTTGCTTCTTGGTCTAATTCATCAACTTGATCCATTTGTTCTTCTGTTAAGCCTTCTTCAGCTAATTGATCTGTCATATCATCTATATCTCTACCTAGATCTTCTCTTGACTTATCTTCCATCTCTTGTAATGGTTTTTGTCCTTCTGCAGCAATAGAATTTAAACTACTACTAAACCTCTTATCAAGTGAACCATACATATTAATTCCTGCTGCAGAAGATTCTAATGCTCCATTAGAACCAGATGCATACAGCATTGCAGCACTCATTGCAGCTAATGTAACTGCTGAAGACTTACTTAACACTCTTGAAGCAATTTTTCCGCCCTTAGAAGTAAATGCTCTATTTGTAAGTTTCTTAACTCCTTTAATTGTTTTTTGTATATTTTTAATAGCAGGAATATCTTTTATTTTATCAGTAACATTCTTAGCTGTATTTAGTATTTTTTCAACAGATTTATTGTTTGTAATTTTGCCTAGTAATTTTGAATCTTGTGTAAGTGCTTTTCCAAATTTAGCACCAGTACCTGCAATTTTTGTTGTCTTTTTAGACATTTGTTGTGCTTTTTGCATTGCCATAACTGCAACTGCTGCACCAGCAGCCATTGAAGTTGCACTATTATCATCTGAGAAGTTGAAAATTTGTCTAATAACTTTCTCACCATCATTTATAAATTTCAAACATAATATTGCTAAAACACCATTTGCAATTTCATTTACCTCAGGATTAAATCCTAAACTCTCCAAGAATGTATTGCTATTGTTTGCTCCTAATAGAGAAACCGCTGCTGAAACAAATGCTAAATACATTATACAATCAAATGGTTGAATTAATATAGTAAATATAAATTCTTTTAACCAAGACTCTAATGCTTGTGCTTTTCCATCACCCATTTTATCTATTGAATATGTTATTGTAATTAATGGTGAAATCATAATTAAAAATGCTACTTTTAACATACGATTAACATATGCAATAAAGAAGAATAATGTTTGTATTGTTATCATTGCATATACTAAAAATGCCATTATACTTCCTGTACCAACACCTATCAATGCTTCTGTTAGAATTCTTGAAACCGCTTGTCCAAGTCCATCTTCTCCAGATATTAATCCTTCTATTAATGATACAATAGCATCATTTAAATATATTAAAAATATTGCTAAATATTGTAATACAAAGACTAAAATAATGCTACATACCCAGTCGAAAAACATTTTTCTATATTTTACTCTTTGTTCAGCAACAGTTGATAATGCCATTCTAATTCCAACATATATTAAAATTAGTAAAAGTATTATTAATGCTATTGCTCTAATTATGTAAAACCACATTGCTACTGCATCTTTAATTTTTGGTTGTACAGTTTGACCTGATTCATCAGATCTATCAAAAAAGTTTATCCTTAACAATTTATAATGATTAAAGAAAATATCAAATGGTGTAGCTACTGGTCCAGCTGTACTAGTTTTACCATCTTTTTCCAGAGCTGTAGTAATAACCAGATCATCAGCTAGCCACAATGTTCCTGTTATTATTAATTTTGGAATCCATAATATAATTGATACAATTCCTCCGATAAGATTAGAGATTGTATTGATAGTACCACTATCAATTCCACCAGAGGCATTGCAGATATTGCTGAAAGAAAATTCAAACAGTATCACTGCTATTATAAAAATTATTAGTATTTTACTTATAATTTTATTCATGGTTTTCTCTCCCTCCTATCTTTTAAGATTGTTGATCATCATCACCTTGATCAGTTCTTCCATTTCCAGGTTGATCTGGTGGAAGATTAGGTTGTTCACCTTCTACAGGTGGATTTTCTTCACTAAGCTGAGCTTCATATTCTAATTGATCAATTGTTTTTTCTATTTCATCAATTCTTGCATCATATTCTTCTAATCTTTGATCTATTTCTGCTAGTTTTTCATCCATATCCTCTGCAGCTTCAGCTTCAATTCTATCTCTTTCTTCTTCAAGTCTATCAATTTCAGATTGAGCTTCATCTAATTGTTGTCTTAATTGTTCTATTTCTTCTTGAGACTCTCCATCATCTCTTTCAGCAGGAGGTTCTTCACCATTTCCTGGTCCACCATTTCCTGGTTCAGGATTTTCCTGTTGAGGAGTTTCTTGAGTATTTTCTGTTGTAATATCATTTCCAGTATACCAATATAGATCATTAACTTTATCTGCTAATGTATTTGGACTAATACCCATTTCATCTGCATTTCTCATTGTTTGATATATTTGAGCTTCTTGTTTTGTTGTTGCATAAGAAGTCATTGTATCTGCAACATCACCATTTGAAGTAAGTGCTCTATCAGCTACTGCTCTTTGTGATGCACTCATTCTAGTATATGCACTAGAGCTTTGTACAGCTGCTGTTGCATTTCTTAACATTTGCTCTACACTTGTTCCAGGATTTTTAAGTACATCTCTATTAATACTATTTTGTATGCTATGTCTTATTTCTTGTGATTGACCTTCAGTAAGTCCAGCACTTTGTAATGCTTTTTCAATTTCTTTTAATTTATCACTTATTGCTGAATCTTCGTATTGATTGCTTTCTCCATTTGCAACAATTTCATCTAGTTTAGCATCTACTCCGTCACCTTCTTCAACACCTATAGATTGTAGACGGTTCGTAATATCTGACGCAAGTGTTGTTGTACTGCTCTTCATAACTTCAGAAATACCTTTTTTCATAGCTACACCAGCACCAAATGATTGAGCTAAACCACTTCCAGAACCATACATCATAGCACCTACACCAAGTCCAATACCAGCTGCCATTTGGCTTTGAACCATTGGTTTAACAAATTGTTGTATAACTTGTGATTGGTTAACAAAGCTTTTTGCTTTTTTATATGTTCTTCCTATTTTACCTCTTACACCTTTTATTTCAGGTACTTTTCCGCCGTTTTCTCTCTTAGCATTATCCCTATTTGCTCTAGCAAGTTTTAGTCTAGCCTGTGACATAGCAAGGCTCTTTGACATTTTAACTCCATTTCTCTTACTCTCTGCCATAATTGCTGCAGCTTCACCCTCAAGTTGAGGTTTTGATGCTTTATTTATATTACGATGTTTATTATCTTTCTCTAGTTTTTTAGCAGCTTTCTTAGCATTTATTGCTTCCATAGCCTCATTTCTTCTATCTGCAAATGTTTTCTTTTCTTCTTCTGGAGAATCAGGATTATTACTTCTATGAAAACTATCTGCTATTAATCCACCAACAGCCATAGCTCTTGCTTTTCCCATTGCCATTGCTTCACCAGCAGTATCTTTAAATCCAGCCATTCTATGAGCTGCTGCTGCAGTACCTTTACCAATTTTTTGTGCTGAATTCAATGCAACTGCTGTCATTGCCATACCACCTGCGATAGATCCTGTATTTTCGTCATTTTTGAAGCTAAATATTTTTCTTATAATTTTTTCCGCTTCTTTTGTAAATCTAATACATAATACTGCTATAATACCAGCTGCCATCTGGCTTGTAGCGCTTCCTCTTGAATCTTGCAATAATGTAAGAGCCATTGAGACAAATGCTATATAAATAACACAATGGAAAGGTTGTATTAGAATTGTATAAACAAATTCTTTTAGCCAATTTCCTAATGCTTGCGCTTTTCCATCACCTATTTTATCAATAGAATATGTTAAAGTAATTAATGGAGCAATAATTAGTAAGAATGCTAGTTTTAACATACGAGAAAAATATGATAAGAATAATCCAAATGTTTGTGCAACTAACATACAATATACTATTGCTTGCCCTAAAGAATTAAGACTAATTCCAAAAGAACCACTTAACATATCTGCCATAGCAACTTCAAATGCAAATAATTTTGTGTTATTCTCTGTACCACCACCAACATTAGCTAACATGTTTACTAATGCTGAGTTTGCATTTATCGCAAAAATAGCAATATAGTGTAATAAAAATACTAGTGCTAAACTTGTTAACCAGTCTACAAGCATTTTCTTATATAATACTTTATCTATAGCAACTGTAGAAAGCGCCATTCTTATACCTATATAAACTAATATTACTAATAATATAGCTAGTGTAATTATTCTCATTACATAATACCAACCAGCGATATTAGTTCTAATTTTATATATAACATGTGTTTCTGGCAATCCGTCAAAATTGAAAAAATTAATATCTGTAATTGCAATTTTATTAAACAATATATCAAATGGTGTAATAGCAGTTAATGTTTGTCCTACTCCAGCAGCCACACCAGGCTTTGCTCCAGTTTGAATATTTCCATTGTCATCAACATATCCTTGGCTATAAGCTAACTCTTTAAGTAAATTATCTACAGCAACTGCCAAACCAACTGCTGATACCTTTGGTATAAATGTGAATATTCCTATTACAGCTCCTAATAATTCTTCAATAATATTAGTTGTTTCCTGTCTAGTAGCATCAACGTCAGCTGCAGTTGGAGGGTCATCTGCATATACTTTATATGCAAGGCCATCTAGGCTAGAAATTAGAAAATTGTTTAGTGTAAATATTATTAATACTATTATTAAAAACTTTTTAAATACTCTTTTCATATCATTTCTCCTTTCTAACCTTGATCCTCAGATTTTTTTGCTTTTTTCTTTTGTCTTTCAGCAATCATTTCATTTGCTTTTGCAGCACCTGCGCCACCTAAGTCAGCTATTTCTGCTAATTCTAAATCTAGTGCCTCGCCTACATCATATTCTGGACCTGCCATTAATCTTCCAGATTCAATCATTTTTTTCTTTAATGCAGCATCCAATGCTGCTGTATTAGGATCCATACTTAATGGTTTTCTCATTGTTCTATAATTTCTTCTTACTAGTCTTTTTCCTGTTTTTATGCCTTCTGAAACTATCAAAGCATCTAATCTGCTAATCTTCTTTTTCTTGCCTTCAACTTCTACTTCAATTTCTTGTAATTCAGGTTGAGCAAGTTGTTCTTCAAGAAGATTTGCATGTCTACCTCTTCCAGTTTCTCCTTCTTCTGTTGCTGCACTAGTTTCTCCTGGCTCATCAACTCCATCTAGAAGAGTTTCCATATAATCTAGTAATCCTGATGCAACCATTCTGTCTCTCATTTTCTTTCTTTCTACGCTTGATGCCATTAATGCACTTTCAGATCCTGATGCACTTATATTTCTTGCAACAGTTCTTGTTGTTTCTGATGCAACAACTTCTTCTCTTCTGCTCTCTAAGAATTGTCCAAGTCCTGCTGCTTTTTCTGCTCTATCAGATTCTATCATTTCTTGTCTTCTAGTTTCAGCCATATTTCTCGCTGTTCGTACTGTTTCTGCTTGTTCAGCAACTTCTTGAATAGTTCTTAAGTGTTCACCTATAGCAGAAATTTTCTCAGTTATGCTTACTGGTTTTCTTGGTTCGCTTTCACTTTCAGGTCTAATTTCAGTTCTACTTTCAGGCATAACTGGACCACTTGAATGTGTTTCATCAGTGCTAATCGCACCTCTAGATACCATCTCTGTAAATACATCTTCTGCACTAACAGCCCTTACGTCATCAGCTTTTTTAGCTAAGTCGTCAATTACACTTCTAACTTGTTTGCTTTCTTGTGCTGATAATGTTTCTTGCATACGTCTTTGAGATGCTTCTATTCTTATATTAGCTTTTACTGAACGATCTTTAATAACTCTTTCAAGTGAACCCTTACTAAATATACTTGTAATTGTTTGATCTGAAGTTAATAATCCTGCAGAACCCAATCTATTAGATAACAATCTCAATATTTCACTAATTGTTTTATCACTACTAAAGTCTAATGTATCACCATTTGCTAATCTCATAATGATTGCATCAATTTCTGAATATACTAAAGCATAATCAGCTGAAGTTAATCTACGTTCTTCATCTTGTTTAGTTGTAACTTCTTCTAATTCTTCTCTAGTCTCTTCAACTTCTGTTGTTCCTTCAGCTTCTGCTCTCTTAGTAGTTCCTGTCTTTGGATCATATATTAATCCTTGTGAAGCATATACTTCAACTAAAATTCGGTTAAATCTATCTTGAGAAGCTTGTTCTTCTTGAGTTAATTCCCTAGTAACTTCAACTTCGTGAGAATCTTCATCATATGATAGTCCTTGTGCTTCAATTTCTTCCATAAACATTGAATCTCTCTTTTCACGATCTTCTTGTGTTTCAGGAACTAAAGCTCTAATTCTATCATATAATTCGTCACGTGTCATCTCAGTTAATTCAGCTTCTGTTGATGTTGAAATAACTTCTCTTACTGCATGAACTTCATCATCGCTTAATATTGTATCTAAGAATGTATCTAATCCACTTGTCTTAGCATTAGCTCTTACAGCTTCTTGTCTTAATGTTTGTTCTAATACACCCTTCTTAAATATTTCACTTGCTCTTTGATCTTCATCAATTAATCCTGCATCATATAATCTTTGAGTAACAGCTTCTTCTAGTGCTCTTCTTGTTTTTCTATCACTAACATCTAATTTTTCTCCATCAGCTGTTTCAACAACTGCTGCTCTTATTTCAACATTGATTCTTAATAAATCTTCTGTAGTATATGTTCTTCTTGATTCAACAGTATCTATACTGCTACTATCAATTCCTGTAACAAATTGAGCCGGAACATCATGTCCTTGTTCTCTTTCTTCGTTATATTTTCTGATTTCAGTCTCTCTTGTGCTTGCAACAACGATTTGATCTTCTACAACTTCTTCTAGAACACCTTCTTTAAACAAAGCTTTAGCAGATTGACTTGATGTTAAAATACCATCTTCTACTAATTTTTTAGTAACTGATTTTATAATTTTCTTTTGTAATTTCTTTTTGTCTCCAAATCCTTGTGCTACTCCTTCTTCAACAACTGCTGCTTGTATTTCAGCATTTATTGTCACAATATCTTCTGCTGTTAATCTCTTTCCTACTGTAGCTGCAGCTAAATCTTCTATAGTTATTGTACGTAATTGTACATCAGATGATTTGATAGTTTCTCCAGATGTATATGCTTCACCCATACTACTGCTACCTGCAACTTGCATTTGACTAACAATAATTTCTTTGAATTTTCCTTTTTTGAACAATGTATCTGCAGTTTGAAAACTTGCAATAATTCCAGCATCTCTTAAACTTTGTGTTAATTTATCTGTAATTTGTTGTAATTGTTCTTTATTTCTAACATCTAATTCTTGTGTGCTTGCGACTTCAGCAATTGCTTTTTGTAATTCCTCGTTAATCTTCTTAATTCTCGCTTTGGAAATTACACCATCTTTAATACTTCTACGATCTATGTCTGATGATGAAACTCTACGAATTGATATTTCAGGATTTCCACCAATTCCAGCTTTACTAAATTCTCCTTCAAGAATTCTATCTAAAGCGCCTCTAGCCTGTCTTTCTCTTTGTTCAACAAATGGATTATCTCTTTCTACTGCAGCTTGTATCAATGTATACTCTCCATCTTCTTGCCTTAACGCTTTTAAATATTTATCAATAACTGCTATTTTACGTTTTTCTTCATCAGTATATGATTTTTTGCCATCTTCAAATCCACTAATTTGATCGAATATTTCTTTTGCTGTAACTGTAGACAAATCTGCATCAGACAAGATAGCTGTAATTGCTTTTTTAACACTTGCAGCTTCTTCTTTTGTCAAGTTTCTCTCTAAGAATTTGTCTAATGTATGTGCTCTTGTATTTGAATAAGCAACTTTCTCTTCTATACTGCTACGTAATTTTCCTTTTTTAAACAATGAACCAACTTCTTGTTTTTGTCCAAGAACTCCAGCTTCTCTTAAATTAGCTGTAACCTGTGTAACTAATTTATTGTATGTTCTTTCATCATTTAAATCTATTCTACCACCATTAGATATTCGTATTATTGCATGATCAAATGCTTGGTTAATAGCTTGCATGTTAGCTTGAGCTCTAGCTTTTGATCTATCACCTGTACCATATAAATCATGTCTTCCAATTTGTGGTGCTGTATCTGAAGCTTTTCTCTTTCCTTGTTGTCCTTGTAATGGTGTTAAAATTCCTGAGCCAATATCATAACTAAATCCAAGTTTTCTAAATTCTTCTTGCAATGCTTCACTTTGCATTTGTCTTTGAGCTTGTCTTTCAGCCTTCTTTTTCAAACGTTGTAATTTAAGAATAGCTTGTGCATCTCCAATATTTTCCGCCTCAGAATCAAAAGCTTTTACCATAGCTAAATAATCTTTTAATACTTTTGGATCTTCTTGGATTGGATTACCATTCTCATCTAGTAATAATCTACCATATTTTTTCTTGTATTTTTGTCTTCCTAAATAATCCTCCGCAACGTAGTCTTGTCTAGCTTCTTTCTCAAATCCCTCCATCATTTTTGCATATTCTGCACCTAAATTTGTAATTGGTCTACGATCTTTTTTAGGTTTTGCAACTACTAAAATTCTGTCATCATATTCAGCAGGTGGAATTTGTTTAGTTCTAATTTGGCTAGGGGCTTTAATACTTCTTTGAGTTCCGCCAACTCCCCTTCTTCTTGCTTTTAATCTAGTAAATACTCCTCTTAAACCACGAGCATTATATTTTTGCATTAATAGTTTTCTGTTAACTCTATTTTCAACATTAGTTAATCTTACATTTAGTCTTTGTTCTACATCTGTCATCTCTCCATTTAATAATTGGTCCATCTCTTCTGCAGATCTTATTTTTGCAGAAGTTCTCATATTATTTATTGCACCTTCAGAAAACTCTGAGAACGTATAACTTCTTTGTCTGTAATGCTTAATATCAGGAGCCCTTAATCCAAATACTTTATCTGTTTGGTATGCACCATGAGCTAATAATGTTAATCCTGCTTTTGGATGTGCTACTAATGTTCCCATTCCAACAAACATACTAGCCATTCCAACTAAACCACTTGCAGCAAATTTAGAGAAATCTTTTAATGCTTTCTTATCTTTATCACTAAGGCCCATTATTCCTCTACCAATAGCAAGTTTACTATATACTCCATTATAGTCTCTTTCTCTTTTTCCTGTAGTAGGATTATATGTTTTTGTACCAAATGTGCCTTTAAATAATTCCATAATATTTGAAACAGGATGGAATCCTTCTCTAAAGTTAAACGTATTTCTTACATCTATTGCTCTTGTAAAACGAGTAGCCGCAATTTTCAAAGCTCCAGGTTGCTTTAAAATAGCCTGTGCCTTATCTCTTTCTCTTTTTGCTTTTTGATATTTTCTTCCAGCTTTTATTTTGTCTTTATCTGTTGTAGCACTATTATATTCTTGTCTTGCCTTTTCTAAATTTGCATCTAATTGTTGTTTTGAAGCTGGTCTGCCTCTTAGTTTTCTTAACATTCTAATTGGCAATCCATTTTTATTATTTTGGTCAGCATTATCTATCGCTTCATCCATTTTATCGCTAATTGCATCTAATTTTTCTTTTGCACCTTCTGGTAAAGCTTCTGCTATTTTAGATGCGGCTTTCTTGCCTCCGACAGCAAGACCTGTAGCCGCTGCAGCTGCCCCTGCAACTCCTATTTTTCCAACAGCTTTTACTCCTTTTGCATATGGTGTATGTAACAAAGCTTTTCCTACAGTTTTTGTAGCACTTGCTTGGAAGAATCCTTTTACAGCATTAAATGGTTGTTTCATTGTTTCTGGATCTCCGGCGCTTCCTGTAGAATCTATTAGCTCACCACTCATATTAAATATTTTTCTAAATGTTTTATCTGCTTTCAAAGCAAAATTCATAAATACTAATGCAATTATCATTCCTGATAAAGAATCTAATGCTAATATTAAAGCTTGTGCTATAAATATTGAATAAAGAATTGCATGTATTATTTGAATAATAACATTCATTACAAACTCTTTTAGCCATTTTGAATAAGCTGGGCTCTTACCTGTAAATACTTTTTGGAATGCATAAGAAACTCCAAGTCCAGGTCCCATTAAAGCTAAAATCATAATTGTAATATATCTTTTTACATATACTATTGTATATCTAACTGCGAAATATACTAAAGCCATATACATTATCATGCCAGGTAAACCAACTGTTAGTTTAGGGTCATACGCTCTAGTTCTAATTTCTTCATAAACCTTTATTTCTAAGTCTTGATTTGTGTAGTTCTCTATTGATTGTCCACTTCTTTCTGCTAATGTCATCAAATTTAAACTTTGCATTTGAGCTCTATTTAGTCCTTTTGAAACCTCGTGTATAGAATTTACAAGTGATTCATTAACAAGAAATGTGAAATACATTATATAATGAATTCCAACTAATATTATTAATCCAACAAGCCAATCTACTAGCATTCTTTTATAAACAGCTTTTTCACTTGCTATGTTAGATATTGCCATTTTAATACCTATAGCAATTAGTATTAAAAGCATTACAGCAAATGCTAATACTCTAATTATATAATACCATTGTGCTAAATAATCTCTAATTAATTGAATTATTGATCTGTGGTTTGGATCTGTATCTGCTAAAATTTTCAAATTTTTTATGTATTCTTCACATGCATCACAGCATTCCTCATCTGCTGCACAACCACATTCTGATCCACATTTTGTTCCATCAGCACCTACACATTCATCAACAGGTTTGCCACATACCTCACAAGTTAATTTTTGTCCTGTTCCTGAAATAGTAGGATCCATATCTTCTTTTGTTTTAAAGAAATTTATATCTAATGCTGGAACTTGATTATAAACAATTGCTTCAACTGTAACATTATTAGATGAAGTAATTAACCCCATTAAATCAGTTGAGTTTTCTACAACATCCTCACCTTCTAGGTTAACACCAGTTGTTGTCTGTAGTGCCCACGTTAATAATCTTTCAAATAATGCTGTCCATCCTACAAACACCATTCTAAAGCCCATTGTTAATAATCCAATTAACCAGTCCGCTATTTCGCCAATTGCATTTAATAACCATGCAAATATACCTTCTGTAACTGTATATGTACCTTTTGTTGTACCTGAATAATAGAATTCACCATCTTGAAGATCTAATTTTGCAATTTGAAAACTAGATGCAGCATATACAGAAGGCTCTGCGAAGAAAGTCAACAATATTGAAATTGTTAATATTATTAAAATTATTTTCTTAAGTGATGTTTTGAAAAATATTGTCATATCTTTCTCCTTTCTACTTCTAACATTAGTATTGAAGCATTACCTCTTTATCATCGTATTTCAATACGCCATCTTTTAAGTCAACAATGTTGAAATTATCTTGTCCTGTAATAAGTCTTCTAACTATTCCTGTATTTATATCATAAGAGAAAATTCCTTTTAGTTTTTTTGAATATATAAAATAATCTCCAAACCATGCAAATGTGTTTACTCCGTCATTTAATTCTCTATTTGGCATGTCACCATTTTTAGAAATAAAACGCACGGAAAATATATATCCATTCCTATCCTTTAATGGATATATATCATACTTTAAACTTTCACCAATTATTTCTAATTTTTCTTCATCTAAAGATTCTTTAAATTCTAGACAATTGTCTATCATTTTTTCCTCTTCTTCAACTCTTTTTATTTCATGAGTGAAAACTAAATCTAATTGTAGTCTTGCAACAAAGTATGTGTTTTGTAAATATCTAGAAATTTTTGGCAAACTTCCCTTAATATTATTATACACCAAAATTCCATTAATGTCATCATAATTTATCTTAATTTCTATACCTTTTAGAGGATAAGATATGTATACAAAATCAGAATCATATTCATAATCTGAATAGTCTGGCCAAATATATGTTAACTCGTTCATAAACTCAGTTAATTTAAGCTCTTCGTTAATAAATTTATCTAGAATTTCATAGAATTTTTCTGTTTCTTCATCTGCATTTCTATAAATTGATATTTCGTTATCGTGGAAGAAAATATAAAAATTCTTTGTTTTATACCCAATTATGTTATTATCTACGTCTTCAAATGCAGGATTCCCTAAGATATTCTCGATTGTATCAAAATCCATCCCTGGAAAAATGTCATTTATAACGTTTTGATTATATCTGTTATCTATAACAATATTGAATATTTTCCCACTAATTTCTCTTACTTTTATTCCTTCATCAAAATAAATTTCATAACCATTAAATATGCTATCTCTACTTCCAAAATCTATAATGCCATCTTGCCATTTATTATCAATACATTGTTGCAAAATAGGCGAATTAACTGTTACTTCTGTAATTGGTATTTCTACGTATTGTTTTAAGTTAATTTGAGAATCCATATATATAAAGTAATCTTCCATTCCATTTATTATTATAGAAACTATCTTTTCTCCATCACAAATAACTTCTATAGTAATATCATTCTTTTCATCAATCAATTTATAACTTTGGAAATATGTTACTCTAGCACAAGCATTGATTATATTCATGAAATATTCTTCATTACTTTCATCATTTTCAGTATATAATGGTTTTTTAAATTCTACAAATGCATCAAGTCTAAAGTTTGGTGTATTTCTATCTTTTTCAGTAATATATTTTGAATCATAATACTCTATAACTTGTTTAATAGTAGCAAAGCTGTATAAACTAGCATTTTGTTTATTTTTCATACTACTATCTAGAACTAATTCTATTAAAAAAAATATAAAGATCAACACTAATAAAGCCACTATTTTTGCTATATAGTTTTTATTATTTTGATCTTTATATTTTATTTTCTTCATATAAACTCCTTGTTAATACTTTATTCTAAAGTATTCTTCCTTCTTTCAGATTCAACAACATCTATTAAGTCTTCATCACTTCTTAAAGAAATAAAACCATTTTTTACACATCTTTTTGTTGTATTTCCAATTTTATAATTACTATAAAGTGTAATGCCTGTTGAATCATTATTTCTTATATCTATTTTCACTCCTCTTCCAGGATAAATAACTTGGAAAGATTTCTCTTCTTCATTGTAATTATAGTAATCATATCCAGTCCATGTAGTTACTAAATCATCCGCAAAAGCGTCTAAATCCCCAGTTTCTATATAATCCTCAAGTAAATTTTCAAAATCTAAATTAGTATCATAACCATATGCATGAAGTGATATCTCATCACCATAGTAATAAGCGTATACTCTGGAATTTCTGTATCCTAAGTAGCCCTTATCAACACTGCCAAAAGTAGGTTCTGGGTATATTTCCAATATTTCTTGTAACGTAGTGTTTAAAGTAATATTGTTTGTTATATAGTCATCTCCATAGCCTTTTTTATATACTATATTCTTAATAGCTCCATTTCCACCAACTTTTATTTCTAATGTATCATTTAAATAACTTGTATATAAATCGTTAATTTTCTCACCTTGTCCAACTCTATCACTTATTGCTCTGAAAAAGAAACCATCTGATAAAAGTCTAACTAGTAATGGATCTGCTAAATACATTGGAGTTGCTGGAACATTTATCATTGTATCAACTGCAACATATGCTTTTCCATCAGTTCTTCCGTAAAAACCTTCTAAATCATTATAAAGAATTTTATATTCTTCACCATCTATATTTTGTAATATTGTAATATTTATGCTTTTTTTCTTATCTATTAAATAATAATCTCTATCATCTAATACTTTTACTAAATCTGATATTAAACCTTCAAAATAACGTTCATTACTACTCCCGTCTTGGGCATATAAATCATTTGCAAAATCTATATAAATTTTATCATCTTCTTGGTCTAAATATGTACTTCCGTGGTCTTCAATAACATCTTTAACTGATGCTTGTTCTTCTGAAATAATGTTTACATTATTACCATCTATTTCATTATTTTCTTGTACTGATTTTAAAAGTAATAATATCAGAACTAGCAAAATTAGTAGTAAGATAATCATTGCTACAATAAATCTTCCACCAACTGATTTATTCATTTAGTTTATCCACCTTTTTTCAATAACTTCATTTCTTTTACTACACCAACACTGCTCATCTTGAAGATTACTCTAACCATTCTTTCAACAGTTGTCATTGCTAACAATAATGCTAATGCAACAAGGGGTGATCTTGAAGCAATTTCATTAGCTGTAAGCACAAAAACTAAATATGTTAATGCATGTAGTGGTTGTATTAATACTGCTATTAAAAACTCTTTTATCCAATTTCCAAAAGCTTGTGCTCTTCCATCACCAGCTTTATCTAATGAATATGTAATTATAATTAATGGTGATGTAGCAATTAATAAACCAACCATTAATAATCTTCTTGCATATATTAAAAAGAATTTTATTTGTAAAAATAATAAACACCAATAAATCAATGACCATAGTGCTAAATCAAATCCTGATTTTTCAAATAATCCTGGCCAAGCCTCATTTCTAACTACAGTTTCAAATGTTTCTTCTCCACCTAATATGCTTCCTCTTAAATAGTAGAAAACATTTGTTAAAGACTCACCTACAGTAATTATTGCAGTAATTATATATGGCATAACAAATAATATAATTATGCTTTCAACCCAACTAATAAACATTTTTTTGTATCTAGCTTGGTCAGAAGCTACTGTAGAAATAGCCATTCTAATACCAATATAAATAAGTACTAATAATGATAGTATCATTGCAATAATTCTACATAAATAATAAACATTAGCAACACCATCTTTTATTGCATCATTACCTTGACTTCCTGATATTGTCGTATTTCCTACTTGATAAGATCCTGTTTTTAAGTAGTTAATATTAAACAATGATGTTCTATTAAAAACACATCTATCAATAGAAAACCAGAAGACTTCTTCAGCACTTCCACCATTTATTGCAGGGTCTGTTTCAGTACCATGTGTTAGCATTCCTAGAAACAAATCAACTTGCAATGCTATTAGTATGTTAACTAATCTAGCTAAAATACCTACAACCATACCAATCATTGAAACAGGAATATCTCCTGCGCTGAAACTAGATTTTTTTGTTCCTGAAGAACTTTGTTCTACTTCGTCACCCTGTATAATTTTAGGGGCTACATCACTTGAAACATCAGCTTTACCCTTATATGGACTATTTTTATACTGCTCATCTTGTGAATCTGTTCCATCTGCATAAGCACAATTGCAAAATGTAAAATTAAATATCATTAGTAAAATTAAAACACAACTTATAAGCTTACGCATAAACATACCCCCTTTTTTATTGGTTTTCTTCTGCTTCTCTTTTAGCTCTTTCTAATGCTGCTTGTTTTGTTAAGTTTGTTTCAACGAATTCAAATTCTTTCTTTGTAGGTTGAATTGCTATAATTGCTGAGTCTCCACCAACTTTAAGTAATCCTTCACCTCTACCACATGTAATTAAGAATCCAGCTTCACCTTCACTAAGTTTAAATACTTCTCTTAAATATTCTATCTCTGCTTTATCTTGTGCTAAGAACAATTTTGTTTCTGCAGATGTAAGAACTGCTTGACATTCTTGTTTTTCATAAAAATCTTGGAATTTCTGTGAGATAACTGCTAATGAAACATTTCTTTTTCTAGCACGTCTTGCCATTGTATTTAAGAAATCAACAGCTTCAGGGTATGGAAGTAACATCCACGCCT
>JAEESU010000007.1 GCA_016290095.1 Clostridia bacterium | reverse complement strand
GAAGCTATTATAGAAAATTCCTAAAATTATTTAGGAATTTTTTTTGTTAGTCCTCATATAAATGGTATAAAAGATATCATTTAGGAGGATTTTTTTATGGAAGAAAATACAATAGTTATAAATAGAAAAGTTGCAGAGTTTACAAAGAGTTTTGAAGTAAATGGAGATGTAATAGTACCAGACATTAAGCCAGATATTTTAAGCATTATTGGAAGCAATGGAAATGCTTATATTTATAGAGAGGAAATCTCTACAGGAAAAGTAAGAATAGATGGAAATATTGACCAATTTACAGTATATTTAAGTGACACAGGAGAAACTAGAAGTTTAGGAAATACACTCAATTTTTCAGAAAGTTTTGAAGATGCAAACATTAATGATAATTGTTTTGTGAAAAGCAAAGTAGTTTTACAATCAATTGATTCAAAAGTTTTAAATGAAAGAAAGATTTCTATTCAAGCTAAATTACACTTGAGAGTTGAAGTTTATTGCAAAGAAAATGTATGTATTGGAACAAGTTTGGAAGGAATAGAAAACAATGATGATTTGCAAAAATTGCAAGAAACAATTCAAACAAAAACACTAGTTGGAAGTAATAAGGTAAAAACAAGTATTAAAGAAGAAATAAGTGTTGATCCATCATATGAAGTCGCTGAAATTTTAAGAGTAAATGTAAACATAAGCAATCCAGAAAATAAGATAAGCTTTAATAAAGTATTAGCAAAAGCAGATGCTAATATAAAAATATTATTTTTAGCAGAAGATGGAAGAATTGGAACAGTAAGTAAAACAATACCAGTAATGAGCTTTATAGATTTAGAAGGAGTTCAAGAAGGAGAAGAATGTAATGTAGAATACTACATAAGAAATATGCTAATAAAAGTAAGTTCAAATGATAGCCATAGTATTTCTTGTCAGATTGATTTTGAAGTATCATTAGAAGTTTATGAAAATAAAACAATAGATGTTATTCAAGATATGTATGGATTAAGAAATAATGTGAATTTTAATCTAGTAAGTGTAAATGTACCAATAAATGCAAATAATTTAGGAGAGAAAGTAAGCATTTCTGAAAAAATAATTGTTGAAGATGTTTTAAATATTTATGACACTGAAAGCATTATTAATATTTTAAATAATAATCAAAATAATTTAGAATGTGAATTAACATTAAAAATATATTATGAAGCAGATAGCAGAAATGGACTAAACTTAAAAGTAGTGAAGTTCCCGTTTATAGTAAGAGGAATTAAAGATGACAATTGTAATTTTGAAATTACAAAACAGCAATTCACAGTTAATGGAGAAAATGTGAATTGTGATATGGAAATTCTATGCAAAGCAAATCCGGAAAATACTAAAGAATTAAATGTGATAACAGATGTTGAAGTATCAGATTTAGACCAAGACGAAGATTATAAAATGTACATGTATTTTGTAAAAGATGGGGATACAATATGGAAAATTGCTAAACAATTTAGAGTAAATATGGATGATTTAATTAGAATGAATGGCTTAGAAAATCCAGATAAAATAAATATTGGAGATAGAATTTATATTATGAGATAAAAAATAGAAGTAGTCTTAAAAACAAAGACTACTTTTTGTTTTAAATGAGAGGAGGCAAATGGCAGATAAATTATATTCAAGGCCAAAGATAAAACTACCAAACTTTAGAAAAATGAACTCAATTAAAAAAGTACTATTAATATTATTTTTTTCAATAATAGCATTCGTAATAATTTTTTTAAGAACTGCATATCCAGTATTTAAAGGAACTTGCGAGACTGCAGCAATGTCTAGAGGAAATAAAATTATAAATGAAGAAGTAAATAAAGTGATGAAAAATTATACATATAATGATTTGATAAATTTACAAAAAGATTCAAATGGAAATATAACATTTATTGAAGCAAATACAATTTTGATAAATGAAATAATAACTCAAATAGTTAGAAACATCCAAATTGAACTTGATAAAATTCCAAGAGTAAAAGTTGCAATAAATATGGGAACAGTAAGTGGAATAAGCATGTTAAAAAATATTGATCCTAAATTTCAAGTGGAACTTGAAAGTGCAGGAAATATAAATTCAAGTGTAAGAACAGAATTTAAGTCTGTTGGAATAAATCAAACACACCATAAAATATATTTAAAAATTGATTCTACAATTGGAATATTAACACCAATTGCAACTTTTAATAAAAAAATAGATACAGAAGTGCTACTTACAGAAGCAGTAATTGTAGGTGAAGTACCACAAACATATTATAATTTAAATGGAGTAGATGAAGTTGATGACATGTATAATTTTACAAAATAAAACTGGG